>NZ_CP053435.1:4380000-4730000 GCF_013127955.1 Spirosoma taeanense | reverse complement strand
ACGTATCAGACACAGCCGCCGACGGGCACGAACACAGGAGTTAACGCAGGCACGGGTGTGAACACGGGCGTAAACAGCGGAACGTACTCAACGCAGCCACCAACGGGTGTGAATACAGGCGTAAATACCAATACGGGTACGTATCAGACGCAGCCGCCAACCGGTACAACCGGTACGATGAATAACCAGAGCACCGGTGTAAATACCAACACGGGCACGTATCAGACAACGCCCCGGACAGGAAGCACAACGGGCAATTCGACAACGACCTCGGGTACGTACTCGACCGATACGAACTCGATGCAGCAAGGCTCAACCAGCCGCTCGCAGAACTCAATGAATCCAACAGACCGTACAGGAACGGGTACAACCGGTAATACGAACCGCCGGACAAAGAGTCGGAGTACACGATCGTCCTCCTCTTCTTCGACAACCCAGACGCCCTAACGGCAACGACAAAGTTAAAGTAAGTGCAATTAGGTGTAAGTGAGAAACCGGGCAGGTAACTTTGCATAGTTATCCTGCCCGGTTTTTTATGCGTGAACAGGCTGAATTGATTCAGGTGACTGCCCTGACCGTCCGCCGAAGCGGACAGATTGTGCTGAAGAATAGTACGTTTACCCTGAAACTGGGGGAGTGCTGGGCGATTGTTGGCCCTACCGGGAGCGGCAAAACGACTCTGCTGCAGGCGCTGGCGGGTCAATTGGCGGTTCCGCCGGGTTCGGTCAGCCGCCATAAACCGGTTGCCTTTGTTTCTTTCCGCGAAGAGTCGCGCCAGTTTTCCTATAGCGCTCATTTCTATCAGCAGCGGTACCACGCTACGATGAGCGATGCCGATGACGGCGGCCCCGTAGCAACCCTGCGCCAGTTTTTAGGTGTTTCGGATAGTCCCGAAGAAGCCGCTTTAATTCGTCGGCTGGGTCTGGAGCCGCTGCTCGATTTTTCATTTCTAAAACTTTCCAATGGGCAGACCCGTAAAGCCCGCATTGGCAAGGCGCTGTTGCAGAACCCATCGATTCTGTTGCTAGATAACCTGTTCGTTGGACTGGATGCTGCCTTCCGGGCTGATCTGGTTGACTGGCTGGGTGAGTTGACGGCATTGGGCCTAACGCTGGTGCTGGTGGGCGATTCAAATAACCTGCCGCCTTTCGTGACTCATGTTCTGGCGCTGGATGAAGGGCAGATGGTCTGGGCCGGCCTTAAAGAAGAATATGCGCCCCGATCCGAAACCCAAGGCGACATACCGCTGCCTACGTTCCAGACAAGCCCGAAACCGGCCGATTTTAACGAAGCCTTTCGCCTGACCGACGTAACGATACGCTACGGTGAGAACATAATTCTGGATAGCATTAACTGGCATGTCGGTGCAGGGGAGCGGTGGGCGCTGTTGGGACAGAATGGAGCGGGTAAATCGGTTTTGCTGAGTCTGCTCTACGGCGATCATCCGCAGGCTTACGCCACAAACGTCTGCGTATTCGACCATCGGCGCGGGCGGTCGCGGGGGCAAAGCATCTGGGACGTTAAACGTCGGATTGGGTTTGTCTCGCCTGAACTGCACTTGTATTTCCCGCAGCACCTGACCGCCCGGCAAGTCGTCCTGACGGGACTGACCGACACCTTAACCGTTCCGGCACGGGTTCCGGTCGAAGCCGAGGCTGATCTGGTGCAGATGCTCCATTACTTTGGTTTGAGCCATACGGTAAACCGGGTGTTTGGCGGGCTTTCGTCGGGCGAACAGCGGCTGGTATTGCTGGTGCGCGCCCTGATCAAGCAGCCGCCGGTTCTGATTCTGGATGAGCCGTTTCAGGCGCTCGATGCCCGAAGCGTCCGGCTAGCGCAGCGCTTGCTGGACAACCTGCCTGCCCGAACAATTCTGTTTGTTACGCATGACCGGAACGAGCTCCCCGACAGTATCAACCGAACTTTTCTGCTGGAAAAACCCAGCCGCAAGCCTGACCCAGCCGATATACTGGTTAACTAGTAACTCTCCTAAATTGGTCTGAAATGTCGACATATAGGTAATGAATCCTTGTTTTCGTGACCTCCCCAACAGGGCAGAAGAAGGCAGGAAAAGGCGGTTGGCATAATTTATGATAAATAGGCCAGCGGTTGGACGGTGTAGTAAAACAGGCTGGTTAGGCTACAAACGAGCGAGTTAACCACTCATATACCTCCGTTAACACAACGCTTTCTGGCCGGGCTGGACCAAACAGGCTCTTGGCATGAAATTCGTCTGTATTCAGGCCGGGCAGCCTTCCCTACTGAAAATATAGATACGAAATTATTTTTTCGGTAACAAAATAAGGCTGCTGGCACTGGTAACTACGGCGCGGGTCGTGGGTGGTTAACCGCAATGATTTGACAGGCGAATTCGTTTGCCGAAAGAGAAAAGCCAACTGGCCAGTCCAGTAAAAGTCAATTGCACGAATGAGTTTTAAGGGAGTAACGTGGATTTTAGGAATAGTGCTGTGGCTAAGCAGTTCAATGGCCTGGGCGCAGATCGACTCGTTGTTGCAGCAGGCCAATCGGCTACTCAACTATAAAGCCTATGGCCGGGCAATTGACGCCTATACGCAGGTGTTGAACGAACAGGCCGATCAATTGACGGCCGATCAGAAAGCAGCCGCGCAGAGCAAACTGGCTTATGCCTACCAGCAGGTTGGCGACGGGCCGAAGGCCGAACGGTATTACCGCGAGGCTCTGAACAACAGCACAAAGGATGACCCGCAGCAGACGCTGCAATACGCTCAGACGCTGGCTGGGAATGGTAAGTTCAAAGAAGCCCAGCAGCAGTACGAGCGGTATCTGCAACTCAAGGAAAAACTGCCGGTGCATCGGCTGTCGGCGGTTCCAACGGGTGGGACTACCACCGGGCAGGGGCGAAAAGAACCCACGCGCTACCGACTTGAATACCTGGCGCTTAATTCGGAAGGAGAGGAGTTTAGCCCTGCGTTCTACCAGGATGGTTTGGTCTATGTAGCGGGTAAAAAAGGCGGATCAGCTATCGAGACAACCGGCAGCGGTGGAGGAGCGGGCTACCTCGACCTGTTTTACGTACCAAACCGAAACAACCTGAAAGTCAGCAGCATCATTAACCCTGATGGCAGCATTGGTAAAGTTACCAACGACCGGGTCCGCACAGACCGGCCCCTGGGCAGCGACAGTTATACCCGTGCTACGGCCAACGATTCGCGCACAGCCCCCAACTTCGACGCCGGTATCAACATCACTCAGGGCCTGGGCTACGATGCCCGTCCCCTGAGTCCGTCGCAGCGGTTCAGTAAAACCCTCAATACCCGCTATCACGAGGGTCCGGCAACCTTCTCGCCCGATGGATCGCGGATCATTTTCACACGTAATAATTACAACCAGGGCCGTGCCCAGCAAAGTGCGGAAGGGATCAACAAGCTTAAACTTTATACCGCCCATCAGCAGAACGGCGCGTGGTCGGCCGTGGAAGAACTGCCGTTCAACAGCGACGAATATTCGGTGGGGCATCCGTCGCTCAGCCGCGACGAGCAGCTGCTTTACTTTTCTTCAGACATGCCCGGTGGGTTTGGCGGGACGGATCTTTACGTCAGCCGTTATCAGAACGGCCGCTGGGGACGACCGGTCAACCTCGGCGCATTGGTGAATACGAAAGGCAATGAACTGTTTCCATTCGTGGATGAGGCTGGTAATCTGTACTTTTCGTCCGACGGACGTCGGGGGCTCGGTGGGTTAGACATCTTTTTTGTCAGCCTTGCGAACGGCGCAACGGTGCAGGGGCCGGTCGAGCATCTGGATGCGCCCATTAACTCGCCCCAGGACGATTTCGGGTTCATTACCGACGGAGGTCGGCGCGGGGGTTATTTCAGCAGCAGTCGACAGAATGGAAATGACAACATCTACCGGTTTGTGCGCGAGAACTCGCTGTACGGCTGCCGCGACCTGACCATTCGGCTGTACGATACAGAATCGGATCTGCCGCTGGACAGCGTGACGGTACTGGTTAGAACGCGGGGCGAAGGACGGGCAGACCGGAGTCTGACTACCGACCGCAACGGATTTGTGCAGCTTTGCCTGGAAGCAGAAAACGACTTTACGTTTCAGGCCAGCCGCGACGGCTATATCAACAGCACGGTTGGGTTTACAACCCGTTACCTGACCGACGACCAGCCCACCCGGCTCGAAGTAGGTATGATGAAACCAACCGTGCTGACCGATACGCTGGCTGAAGAACCGACCGATACGGGTCCGCTGACCAGTTCCCGGATTCGGGGAGTGGTGGTGAGCGAGCGTGACCATCGGCCGCTCGAAGGCGTGACCGTCCGGCTTCGCAATGAATGCGACCGAAGCCAGCGTGAATACGTAACCAGAGCCGATGGCCGCTACTATTTCGATCTGATCGAGGGCTGCGATTATACACTGACGGCTTCCAAACCCACTTTTGGCACAAATACAAACCGCATCAGGCGGCTACCGAAGCGAGCCAAACCAAAAGAGCTCTCGGCTGATCTGCGGATGCTGAGTGTCGGCGATGTCGTAACGATCGACAATATTTATTACGATCTGGATCAGTATAGTCTCCGGTCCGGTGCTACCCGCGAACTCGATCGCCTGGTGGCAACCATGCGCAAATACCCGTCGCTGGTTATCGAAATCCGGTCGCATACCGATAGCCGGGGCGAAGCGGCCCACAACAAAACCCTTTCTACCTATCGGGCTAGGGCCGTTGCGGATTACCTGGCGTCGAAGGGCATTAGCCGCAGACGGATGGTGGCAATTGGCATGGGCGAGTCGCAGTTGGTAAATAACTGCACGGATGGCGTAATTTGCACCGATGCTGAACACCAGCGCAACCGCCGGACAGAGTTTAAAGTCGTGTCAATCAAGTAATGATAAATGGACGGCACTGGCTGAGCAGGCGTCATTTATCATTCGTTACTGATGATCTCATTCCCGAATTGTAAGATCAACCTTGGGTTACGTATTACCAGCAAACGGCCCGACGGCTTTCATAACCTGCAATCGTGTTTCTATCCCGTTGGCTGGAGCGATGTGCTGGAGGTGATTCCCGCCGACGCGTTTGCGTTCAGCAGCAGCGGGTTACCCATTCCGGGCGATCCGCAGAAAAATCTGTGCGTTCGGGCGTACAGAGCCTTGAAGGCGGATTTTGATCTGCCGCCCGTTCAGATGCATCTGCATAAGATTGTACCCATCGGTGCGGGGCTGGGGGGCGGCTCGGCCGATGCCGCTTTTGCGCTCAAAACGCTGAACGAGCAGTTCAGACTGGGCCTTGGCCCCCTGCAACTGGAAGAGTATGCCCGGCCCCTGGGCAGCGACTGCGCGTTCTTCGTGCAGAACCGACCTGTGTATTGCGTCGAAAAAGGGGATGTGTTCGAGGAAATCAGCGTTGACTTAAGTGGCTACTATATCCTGCTGGTGTTTCCAGACCTGGCTATCTCAACGGCTGAGGCCTATGCGGGTGTCAGGCCCCATCAGCCCGAAACAGACTTGCGCGAACACTTAACGGCTCCGATCGGTAACTGGGCCGCAACAGTCCACAATGACTTTGAAGACAGTCTGTTTCCAAAGTATCCGCTTCTGCAGCAAATCAAGCAGACCTTCTACGAAGAAGGGGCTGTTTACGCCAGTATGAGCGGATCCGGTTCAGCTGTATACGGGATTTTTAACGCGCCACCGGTCCTCCCAAACCAATTTTCCGGCTATGTCGTTTGGCAAGGTAAACTAGAGAAACAGTTTAGGGGTTAAGAGTTTATGGGGCGTCGGCTGAATGAACCAGACACACTACGACCTCATACTCTGAGTCAAATGAGCAATTTTGTTACGAAACGGCGGGAGCCGTTCCGCTTCATGGTCTGGCTGGGCATCGCAAGCAGCGTGATGCTGTTTACGATCCTGCTGGTGGCTTACGTCATTCGCCGGACCGGGCCGGGCTGGGCCAGCGTAAAACTGCCTAATGTTTTCCTGATCAGCACGGTAACTATTGTTCTGAGCAGCTTCACGCTCCACAACGCTAATCAGGCGTTCCGGCACGAACGATTTGGTAGTTATCGTACCAACATCGGCACGACGCTTGTGCTGGGTACGCTGTTTATGCTGCTGCAGGCCTGGGGCTGGCGGCAGATGATCCGGGGCGGTGTGGGACTGAAAGACAATCCGGCTGGCGGCTTCGTGTATATCATCTCCGGAATCCATCTGCTGCACATTCTGATCGGGATAATTTTTCTGGTCATCGCGCTCATCGAAGCACTTCGCCGACGGCCTTACGTCGATTCGTTTGTGTACAGTGTCAACCCTCCCAATCAGTTGAAAATCCGGCTGATCACGCTCTATTGGCATTTTGTGGATATTCTTTGGGTAGTCCTGTTTATTTTTCTGCTGGTGCATCACGGCCTTGATCTGCGGCTTACGTTATGAGTAGATGCTGCGGCCCGACTGTTCAGCCAGCGCGCCCGAATACAGGATAAGGAGTTCAACTGCCAAACTTCCGGCGCTAAACTGAAATTGCCTGCCGGTTTATCACGTTATTTGTCTAAAAATTAGTTTAGTTTTTCACTTCATGAAAAGAATTGCTCTTTGGGTGGGTCTGTGGGCGTTGGGTCTAACCTCCTTTGCTCAATCCGTAGTACCGGCCCCCGCAACGTCGTCTGCTTCTAAATACGATCCCCTCGCGCTGTTTCATCCGCTGTTTAACATGCAGCCGGGCAATGACTACCGGACCGGCAGCGGGGCACCCGGCCCTCGCTACTGGCAGAACCGAGCCGATTATCAGATCAATGTCACTCTCGACGATCAGCAGAACACCATCTCCGGCGAGGTGACAATCACCTACAAAAACAATTCGCCCGAAGCGCTGCCGTTTCTCTGGCTGCAACTAGACCAGAATGCGTTTAGCGATACCTCGCGGGCGGCCAAAACGACGCCGGTAACGGGAGGCCGTTTCGGTAATTTGGGCTTCGCCGGTGGAATGACCATCACGAGCGTAACTGTTGAGCAGGATAAGAACCGGTTTACGGCTACGCCCTACGACATCACCGACACCCGGATGCAGATCCGGCTGGCGCAGCCGGTGAAGCCCAACGGCGACGCCGTGCGGGTGAAAGTGGCCTACTCGTTTAAAATTCCTGAGTACGGCTCCGACCGGATGGGTCAGCTGAAACGCAGAGACGGCATCATCTACGAAATTGCGCAGTGGTATCCCCGCATGTGTGTTTATGACGACATCGAAGGCTGGAACGTGCTGCCGTACCTCGGTGCGGGCGAGTTTTATCTCGAATACGGCGACTATGAATACGCCGTTACGGTGCCCTGGGATCATATTGTTGCGGGTTCGGGCGAACTGCTGAATCCGAACGAGGTGCTAACCGCCGAGCAGATCAAACGACTCGATCAGGCCCGGAAGAGCGATCAGACGGTTATTATCCGTGGAAAGGATGAGGTCACAAATGCCAACTCACGTCCTAAAAAATCGGGTACGCTGACCTGGCGGTTCCGCTGCCAGAATAGCCGCGATGTGGCCTGGGCGTCGTCGCGGGCGTTCGTCTGGGATGCGGCCCGGATGAACCTGCCCAGCGGCAAACCCGCGCTGGCGCAGTCGGTTTATCCGGTAGAGAGCGCCACTGCGGATTCATGGGGCCGCTCGACGGAATACGTAAAAGGCTGTATTGAGTTCTACTCGAAATACCTCTATGAGTACACCTACCCCGTAGCGACCAACGTAGCGGGGATCGTTGGCGGTATGGAATACCCCGGTATCGTTTTCTGCGACCATAAAGACAAGAAAGACGCGCTCTGGAACGTAACCGACCACGAATTCGGCCACAACTGGTTCCCGATGATTGTGGGGAATAACGAGCGGAAATTTCCCTGGATGGACGAAGGGTTCAACACCTTCATCAATACGCTGTCGACGGCGAATTTCAACCGGGGTGAATACAACCGGGAGCGTGGCACTATGCACGACATCGCACCGGCGCTGTTTTACCCTGTTGAACCGATCATGACCATTCCCGACGTACAGCAGGCGCGGGTGCTGGGTATTCTGGCCTACTATAAACCCGGCATGGGCCTGAAGCTATTGCGGGATGTGATTCTGGGTCCGGAGCGGTTTGATTTTGCCTTCAGAACCTATTTTAACCGCTGGGCGTTCAAACACCCCACCCCGCACGATTTCTTCCGAAGCATGGAAGACGCGGCCGGTGAAGACCTGGGCTGGTTCTGGCGCGGCTTTTTCTACGAGACCTGGAAGCTAGATCAGGGCGTAAGAGAAGTTAAATACGTGGATGGCTCGGCTGAGAAGGGCTCGCTCATCTCCATCGAAAACCTCGAAAAAATGGCGATGCCCGTTACGGTCGAAGTGACCGAATCGAACGGTAAAAAAGGCCGTATCAATCTGCCGATTGAAGTCTGGCAGCGGGGCGGTACCTGGACGTTCCGGTACAACTCGACATCGCCCCTGAAGACGGTTGTGCTCGATCCGGACGAAAAACTGCCGGACGTCAACGAAAAGAACAACATCTGGCGGGCCGAAGCCCAGTAAGAACGCGTTGTCGTCGTTCGCATGTGCGTTGGCCAAAGCAGGGTTCGCTCTCGTTGGTCAACGCACTTTTATATCTTTACCGATTCAAAGTTGTGGGTCATTAATCCTCATCGCAAGAGTTCGTCCATGATAATTCGCTTCGCTCTGATTGCTGTTTTTCTGCTGCAGTTGATTCCTTCGTTCAGTCAAACCGGCGATGTGCCGCTAACGAACCGCTATACCATCATTCCCCGGCCGGCACAGCTTGACCCCCGTGCTGGCGAATTCGTCATCAACCAGACAACAATCATTCAGGTGCCCGTTGCACAAACGGCTCTGAAAGCCATCGCCGATACGTTCGCGAACCAGATTAACCGCGCCAGCGGACTAGGCATTTCGGTGCGCAATGTCAGCAAAACGGTTACGTCAGCGCCGAGCATGGGATCGAACAGTATCCGGTTTGTTCCCGTCAGCGATACGGCGCTGGGCGGGGAAGGCTACCGGCTGGACGTAACCGATAAGCTCATTACGATTGAAGCCGCCCAGCCCAAAGGATTCTTTTACGCCGTCCAGACGCTGCGCCAACTGCTGCCACCAGCTGTGTTGAGCCAGAGCCTGTTTCCGGAATTAGCCAGCCTGACGGTGCCAGCGTGCCGGATTCAGGACCGGCCGCGCTATGCCTACCGGGGGCTGCACCTTGACGTTAGTCGGCATTTCTTCCCGGTATCGTTCATCAAGAAGCACCTGGATCTGATGGCGCTGCATAAGTTCAATAACTTTCATTGGCATCTTACAGACGATCAGGGCTGGCGTATCGAAATCAAGAAGTATCCAAAGCTGACTCAGGTGGGATCACAACGACGCGAAACCCTCGTCGGGCATTACGATGAGTATGACCCGCAGGTGTTTGATGGCAAACCCTACGGTGGCTTTTACACCCAGGACGAGGTGCGGGAGGTTGTGCGGTATGCAGCCACCAAACACATCAATGTTGTTCCTGAGATTGAAATGCCGGGCCACGCCCTGGCGGCATTGACTGCCTATCCGGAACTGGCCTGCGCACCTGGCCCCTATCAGGTAGCCACGAAATGGGGAGTGTTCACCGATGTGTTCTGTCCAACCGAACAAACCTTTACGTTCCTGCAGGATGTTCTGACGGAGGTCATGGCGCTGTTTCCCAGTAAGTATATCCACATTGGGGGCGACGAATGTCCCAAGGATGCCTGGCGCAAAAGTGCGTTCTGTCAGCAGCTCATCAAGCGGGAAGGATTGAAAAATGAGAATGAACTGCAGAGCTGGTTCATTACGCGGATCGACAAGTTCGTCACCGCTAAAGGTCGGCGGATTATCGGCTGGGATGAGATTCTGGAAGGAGGTTTGTCGCCCAACGCAACCGTGATGAGCTGGCGCGGTACTAAGGGCGGCCTTGAAGCGGCCCGCCAGCGGCACGACGTCATCATGACGCCCGGCCAGTTCTGCTACCTCGATCACTATCAGGGTGACCCGGCTATGGAGCCAACGGCCTTTGGCGGGTCGTTGCCAATACAGCAGGTCTATTCCTACAACCCAACCCCAGCCGAACTGTCGCCTGCCGAAGCAACCCATATTCTAGGCGCTCAGGGTAACCTCTGGACAGAATATATTTCGACGACGAGCCAGGCTGAATATATGTTCTGGCCCCGGGCTGTTGCTCTGGCCGAAGTGGTCTGGACACCGCTGGCCCAGAAGAATTACGACGATTTCGCCCGTCGGCTACCCACCCACTTCGATCGGTTGGCGAAGCTCAATGTCAACGCTGCCCGAACGTTCTTCGATGCAGCGCCATCGGGCAAGGCAACACCCGGAGGTAATGTTGAGGTATCGCTAACGGCAGGGCCGCAGGCGCCTGAAACTCGGTACACGATAGACGGGAGTACGCCATCGGGTGAATCGCCCCGGTATGAAAAGCCACTATTGCTCGATAAGTCGGCCACCGTTCGGGCGGCTACGTTCAACGTCCGTAAACCACTTAGTCAGCTTGCCAAGGTGCAGAAAGAATATCTGGTTTCGAAAGCTACTGGTAAACCCTATACCCTGCTTACTGGGCCAACGACTGGCCGTCCCGACAAAAATTATGCTCTGACTAACGGGACTACGGCCAGCATGGGCGGGTATGAATTGAGTGATGTCGTTTCATTCACCAATGACATCAACGCCATTATTGATCTGGGACAGTCGCAGCCGGTGCAGAGCGTTCGGGTGGGTTTTCTGAAGTACACGGCTAAAAATATCTGCCTGCCCAAACAGGTTGACATTGCCGTTTCGGACGACGGAAAAACCTTTCGGCCGGTGCTGACAACCAAAACCAATGCGGCCGAGGGCGGCAAGCGGGGCGTTGTCCGGTTACCGTTCGATTTTACGCCAACAACGGCCCGTTACGTACGGATTGTTGCCCAGAACATTGGGCAGGTTCCGGCGGGACTGCGTAATCCCGGTAAAACCGCGCAACTGGCCGTGGATGAGATTGAAATAAACTAATTGACGGGGCAGTAGTGTCATCAGACTATAAAATCGGTAGGTATTCCACAAACTTTATAGCCTGATGACACTATTACTTTTTCCGGGCCCATCCCATATAACACAGATTCGTATCCCGGCCTTCGCGCATTTTCATGCATTGGCCAAGCTGGCGGAAAGTCCACCGGCCGGATGTGCGTTGGCGCAGGTAGTAAAGTGTTTTCAGCAGGTTATAATCGCCCACCATGCCGCGTGTGTTCTGATTGAGTAACCCATTGGCGGCCAGCTTGTGAATCAGCTCCGACGGTTTAATGAATCGCTCGTATCGGTGCTGATTGGGTTCCATAAACGCCCATCTCGGCCAGTCCTGAGCGATTTTGATGAGAAACAGCCAGCTCAGCCAGGTTCGGTTGACGGTGTCATACAGGAATATGCCTCCCGGCTTCAAAACGCGGCTGATTTCAGCCAGGACCTCATCAACGTTCTGTACGTGTTCGAGCACATCGCAGCAGCTCACGTAATCGAATGACGCATCGGCGAAGGGCAGGCTTTCGCCCGCACCGACCGAATAGCTGATCGGCAAACCCTGCTGTTTGGCATGGTGACGGGCCGTTGCGACCGACGAGGCTGATGGATCAATGCCCGTTACAGTCACACTCAATCCCGCGAATTCTTCGGCCAGAATACCGCCCCCACAACCTACGTCCAGCAAAGTCCGGCCCTGAACAGGAACATTCTGATCCTGAAAAATCCGTTTGAAATAACCCATTCGCGCTGGGTTAACGGAGGTTTTGAGCATAAAAAACAGCTCGTCGGGGTTCCACCAGATGTCGTGGTCGGCGTCGTAAACGGTATTATTGGTGCAGGGCTCGGCAAGCATGGCAGGGCGGTGTTAAAGGAATAACCAGATTGCCTGTCTCCTGTTCAATCCGAATCCTGGTTGCATAACTTGCTTTTCCGGCCAGCGGGATGCTTCTTGTATCTTCATTCATCTAAACCTGCCAATCTCTGTGCAAGCTGTTGCCGACGAAAAAACTGATTTCAAACGCTCGCTGAGCCTGATCGACTCGACGCTCATTGTGTCGGGTTCCATGATCGGCTCGGGTGTGTTCATCGTTACAGCCGATATGGCCCGCAATTTGGGTGCGTCGGGCTGGCTGCTGATGCTCTGGGTGCTGACGGGCCTTCTGACCGTAGCGGCTGCGCTCAGCTATGGTGAACTGGCGGGTATGATGCCCAAAGCGGGTGGGCAATACATTTATATTCAGCGCGCCTATGGGCACCTGACAGGCTTTGTTTACGGCTGGACGGTATTTACCGTCATTCAGACCGGCACCATTGCCGCCGTGGCCGTCGCCTTTACCAAATACACAGCTGTGTTCATTCCGGCCCTTAGCCCCGATAATGTGCTGCTGGCGCTTGGGCCGGTCAAGGTATCGGCCGGATCACTGTTTGCCATTGCCAGTCTGGTGCTGCTAACGTGGCTGAATAGCCGGGGTGTGCAAAGCGGAAAACTGATTCAGAACGTGTTTACGTCGGCCAAACTCATTGCGCTGCTCGGGCTCATTGTCGTCGGTATTGCTCTGGGGCTGAATAGCGGACTGCTGTCAGCGAACTTTGCCAGTGCCTGGGATGCCAGTACAACCACGGCAACGGGCGAGGTGCTGCCGCTGGCAGGAATGGCGCTGGTGCTGGCCTTTGGTACGTCGATGGTGGGGTCGCTCTTTTCGGCCGACGCCTGGAACAACGTTACGTTCATTGCCGGCGAAATCAAGAACCCGCGCCGGAACATCCCGCTGGCTCTGTTCTTTGGAACGCTCATCGTAACGCTGATCTATTTCCTGGCTAACGTATCGTATCTCTCGCTGTTACCGCTGAAGGGCTCGCCTACGGCTACCGACATTGTGGGGCGGGGGATTCAGTTTGCCGAAGCGGACCGCGTTGCAACGGCCGCTGTCTCGACCATTTTCGGCAACATTGCCGTAGCCTTCATGGCTGTCCTGATTATGATCTCTACGTTTGGCTGTAACAACGGGCTGATTCTGGCCGGAGCGCGTCTATATTACGCCATGGCCAAAGATGGTCTGTTTCTAAAACAGGCATCGCATCTGAACCGCAACGCCGTTCCGGGCCGGGCACTGTGGCTGCAATGCATCTGGGCGTCGCTGCTGTGCCTGTCGGGTACCTACGGCGACCTGCTGGATTATTGCACCTTTACGTCGCTCTGCTTTTACATTGTTACCATTGGCGGACTGTTTCTGCTCCGGCGCAGCGAACCCGCCACCGAACGACCATACCGCGCTTTTGGCTATCCGCTTGTGCCAGCCCTGTATATTATCGCTGGCCTGACCATCTGCGCCATATTGCTTTATACGAAAACCTTCAATACGGGTATGGGCCTGCTGATTGCCGGCCTGGGTATTCCCGTTTATTTTCTGACAAAGCGGGGGCAGCGGGAGGAAGCCTGAACACCCTAAACGCTCTAAAAACAGGAGGCCCGATTTGCAAATCGGGCCTCCTGTTTTTAGAGCGATATCCTTACGCAAATCGTTCGCGACCGCGTGTATCGTGGAGTCTGCCACCTTCGCCGTCAATATCCGTGGCAGGTCGTCCCGACAAGGAATTAGGCGAGTTCAGGTGCGCTCCATTATCCACGCCAACGCCCAGCCGATCGACCAGCTCACCGCCGAGCCAGCCTGTTATGCCAGCTATCAGAAAGGCCGCGTAGGAAAGAATCAGAGCGCTTTCTGTAGGAATGTAACCCGCTTCGTCGCTACGGAACAGCCAGCTTACCCCAAATAAGAGCAGAACCGTAACGTTGCCCAGGCCGTGCACCAGACCAATTCGTTTGGCCCGCGTACCGCCGGGAATGGCAAACCAGTCAATCCAGCCCGGTATGGCTGCTACTAACCCGCCCAGTAATCCCGCTACGATCATCCAGTAAGAAACCAGAACAAACGTTGAGTTGTCGCTGAATAGATAAATAGTATCAAAAATCACCGCTGTCGCTAACAGGCCCAGCGGAAATACAACTAAAATTGGGTGAGCCGCGTGGCCCGCCAGTTTAGCTCGGCTTTCCATAATTGTTGATGAGTTTTAGTAATTAACAGCCTTTTTAAGCTGATGTTCAAATTATTAGCTAGTGGGGTTCTAGCCACTTAGCTTCGATAAAATAAACGCCAGCAGAAAGCCAACAACGGTAATCAGACCCGCAAAATCGCGCGCTTCCTCAAAGGCTTCGGGCACCATGGTATCGACCAGCATGGCTAGAATTGCCCCGGCCGCAACCGCTGTTGTAGCCGCAATGATTTCATTGTTGTAATGCTGGAATACCGTGTACCCGACCAGAGCGGCTACGCCCGAAATAAGCGCGATTGCCGCCCAGACGCCCAGCACGTACCCTACCGATCGACCGGATTTCTTCATCCCGGCCGCGCTCGATAATCCCTCGGGAATATTTGACAGAAACACGGCTGCAACAGCGGCAATGCTCACGCCTTTGCCACCCAGCAGACTCAAACCAATGACAATCGATTCGGGGATACCGTCCAGCAAGGCACCTACGGCTATCGCCAGACCACTACCGTCTTTTTCCTGCTCGGAAGATTGCTGTGTGCCAGAACGCTTTCGGTGTTTGGCTCCCTTATTGGCCAGAATGTAATTAGCAAAGGTATACACACCGGCTCCGCCCAGGAAGCCAATAGCGGTTGAGTCGAACCCGCCCGCGCGATAGGCTTCATCCATCAGATCGAAAGAGAGCGCCGAAAACAAAACGCCACTGCCAAAGGCCATAATGCCCGCAATCAGTCGCTGGGGTACATGAACAAAGTAGCCAATAGCGGCTCCAATGAGCAACGCGCCCCCTGATAGCAGCCCCCAAAGACCGGCACTTAACCATTCCGGAATCATGCAAATAGAATTAGATACCTGATAAGCTGAACCATCCGGTCTGACTTTTGTTGAAAATGACAATCACGAAACGCATGGCCGACTTTCAGGAAAACGAAACTGTACGGATGGAAGCCTTTAGTGATGGTGTATTCGCAATTGACATCACCCTGCTGACGTTCGAGCTGAAGCTGCCTGTTTTCAAGGAAGAGCATACCAGCCGGTCGCTGTTTTTTGCCATGCTCCATCAGTGGCCCAGTTACGTAGCCTTCCTGCTGAGTTTTGCTACTATCTTCGTCATCTGGGTCAATCATCACCGGATGTATAGCGTCATCCGTCGAAGCGACGCCCGGTTCATGTACTATAACGGGCTGTTGCTGCTGTTGACGAGCCTGATTCCATTCACCACGAACATCCTGGCCCGCTACATCCAGACCTCGGCAACTGAACTGGCGACTGCCCTGTCTATGCTTGTCTTCGGCGCTACTACAGGAACGTTTTATCTGATGTGGAACTACGCCACGCAGGATTATTATCTGCTCAAACGGCCAGCCGCTGATGTCCGAATTCATTCGGTGCGCAATGGATTGATTCTTAGTTCGAGCATCTATAGCGTTTCGGCGCTGCTGGCAGCGGTGGCACCCTACGTAAGTTTGTTTATTGGTTTGCTGATGGTTGTGTACCTCTCCCGGTTGAAATATCACCGGGAAAAAGTCGTTTAATAAGTGAGTAAGCGTATGATATCCAGGAATCTAATCCAGTTTTTTTTGATTGGGCTGCTAACCCTATGGCTGGGTGCCTGCACAGGCGTTGGCCCCGCTACAAACCTGTTTCGGTCGGCGTCCCCGCATGAGCAGTATGCGCAGTCATTGAAGGAGGCTAAACTGGATCGAACGGCCCTCGGCACCGATTGGCTGACTGCCAGTGAACGGGCCTTGGGAGATTCGCTCAGAATTAAAGTGCCGTACCGGGAGAGTGGTTACTTTCCGGCTACCCGGGCCTTTGCCGTTGGCTATCGGCTCGATGCGCAACGGGGCGACCGGTTTCTGGTGCGGGTTGAAACCCAGGGCCATAAAGCTACGCAGGTTTTCATCGATGTGTTTGCGCTGGAGGCTCGGGGAAAAACCAGTCTGCTGGCTTCTTCCAAAGCCGACACAAATATTTTAGCCTGGGAGCCACGCCGTACGCAGAGCTACCTGATTCGTATTCAGCCCGAACTGCTTCGGAGCGCCAGCTATACGATTTCAATTACCCGCGAACCTGCCCTGAGCTTTCCGGTGCAGGGGCGCGACGGTCGTCAGATCAGCAGTTTCTTTGGCGCATCCCGCGATGCCGGCCGTCGCCGGCACGAAGGCGTAGATATTTTCGCTCCGAGGGGTACCCCGGCCATTGCGTCTGTTGATGGAATTATTTCGGGGGTAGGTACCAACCGGCTGGGCGGTAACGTCGTCTTCCTGTCTAATAATGAACGGAGCATCCGGCTTTATTACGCCCACCTTGACCGCTGGAATGTGGCCAATGGCCAGCGAGTTGCGGCAGGCGATACGGTCGGTTTCGTTGGCAATACGGGGAATGCCCGGACAACCGGCCCGCACCTGCATTTTGGTATTTACGGTTTCGGCGAAGGAGCAACCGATCCGCTGCCCTTCATCCGGCTCGGGCGGGGCCCGGCAAAACAAACTTTATTAGCCGAATCGCGACTGGGCGATTCGGTACGAGTATCGGCGGCTCGCTCGGTAGTGCGGTCAGGTCCCGGCAGCGACGCATCCGTTTTACAGGAGCTTCCAAAAGCCGCATTAATGACCATTGTGGGTGGCACTGAGTCCTGGTTACGCGTCGAACTGCCTGATGGCCAGACGGGTTACGTCGCAAGCAGCACTACCGAAACGGTCAGCCGACCACTCCGGCGTCTGAATCTGCCGACAACCAGCAATTTGCTGGACGCTGCCAACCCTTCGGCGGCTATTATCAAAACGCTTTCGCCGGGTTCTTCGGTGGATATTCTGGCTAAAGTTGGTTCATTCCAGCTGGTGCGTGGAGCCGACGGCCAAACGGGCTGGCTGACCTTATCTACTGAATCCGACGGACAAACACGCCGGTAAAGGGGCAATACAGCATTACAGTCTTTTGAAAACACGTAGCGAATCGTTACCTGAGACTGCACCCGGTAAGGAGTCAATCGGGGCAGTCGTAGCCGCCCTACTTACCCGGAGTTGTTGCGTCAGGTCGTCAATCCGGCGTTTCTGTCGAGCAATAGTCTGCCGGAGATCCTGAGCTTCATCTTCCAGGCGCTGGTGCCGTCGGTCGGCCACCTGTAGCAACGCCATTATGCCCACCAGGAGAACAACAATTACCGTCAGGAGTGAGTAAATCGCTCGCTGGCTGGTTGATGAAGGCATGGTAAAAACTAAGGAAGCAAGTTTACGGAGGATAGATAATACAAAAAAGCCCTCAACTCGTTGGAGCTGAGGGCCTGAACCTAAGCAGTTAAACGCTTATCGGGCTGCACCGTAGTCCTGCCCGGCACTTTCCGGGAAGTTCTTCATGATGCTGGTTACCGTCTCACGGAAAGCCTGATCGCGGTCGCGCTCTTTGTTGCGGTTGTTCAGCTGACC
The DNA here is from genome assembly GCF_013127955.1 of Spirosoma taeanense. Classification (NCBI taxonomy): domain Bacteria; kingdom Pseudomonadati; phylum Bacteroidota; class Cytophagia; order Cytophagales; family Cytophagaceae; genus Spirosoma; species Spirosoma taeanense. The sequence goes on along the minus strand of NZ_CP053435.1, from coordinate 4,712,477 downwards.
CGTTGCCCAGCCCTGCCAGACGATGTCGTTGGTGCGGGCATCAATAACGTTGACAACCACGCGGTTTTCTTCGTATTGACGCGAGTACACGTTGTTACCCATGCCGCCATACCACCAGGAATAAGGCGAGTACATGTTGTTTGACTGGATTTGCTGACGATCGCGTGAATCGGTAAAGAACCGGACGACCAGATCCGCTTCGCCCTGCGTAACGGGCTTGTAGCCACGTGCTTTGAGCGACTGATCCAGGGCGTCGGCAATCCGGCGCTGGTTCAGGCTACTGCCTACAATGGGGTCGGCGTTACGCTGCCGGTCCGCTTCAATCCGGTACGTCGTGAACTGGCGGACGTTTACCTTCGGGTCGTAATCGTACTTGACCGTAATGGCCGGGGCGCAGGACGCCAGCGTACCGACGACGAACAGACTGCTGATTATGCCTTTAAGTTTCATGTGTTTTTAGAGATCGTTAAGTGGTGTCAACCAACTACTAAACGCTAAGAAAATAGTCGTTCGTATATGACACTAGAATAACTAAAAACCCGCTGGGTTAGTTCCAGTTTATTGGACGCGTATAGTGACAGAGCAGACGTTTTATCGTTTGTGAATCAGGTAGTTATCTCGTTGGATGGCTTGACGCTGGTGGCAAAGCCGCTAATGTTAAAATAAGTTAATTCAGGATGCAATTGAGTCAGCGGCCCCGGACGGAAATATGATGAATAAGCCTTTGTTACAGAGGTAGATAAATAATAAACGTAGCGCCCTGGCCGGGTTGGCTGCGAGCCGTGAGGTAACCGCCGTGGTTATCAACTACTTTTTTGCAGACTGCCAGACCGATGCCCGTACCGGCGTACTCATTACGGCCGTGTAGCCGTTGAAACAGGTTGAAAATCCGGTCGGTATGTTTCTGGTCGAAGCCGATTCCATTATCCCGTATGCTGATTTCAACATAGTTTCCCAGCAGGCTGGAGTAGGATAAGCCCTGAACCTGGGGGTCGTTGAGCACCAAGGCGCTGATATGAACCAGTGGGACCCGTTCAGAAGGAGTAAATTTCAGGGCATTACTCAGCAGATTCTGAAACATTTGCCGGAGCTGCAGATTGTTACCCTGTATCGTCGGCAGCGGGCCAACCTGAATATCTGCCTGCCGATCCTGAATGGCCGTTTCCAGATCGCTCAGAACCTCTGTCACTAGTTGATTTAAGCCAACGGGCCGGAACGACGGCGTTTCTGTATTTAGTCGGGAGTAGGCCAGCAGGCCACGAATCAGTTCCTGCATTCGGCCGGTAGCCCCCTGCATCCGTCGGATGATGTCCTGGGCGGTGGGGTCGAGTACGGGAGCATACTGCTCGGTCAGCATCGTGCTGAACGCCTGAATTTTACGTAGAGGTTCCTGTAAATCATGGCTCGCTACGTAAGCAAACTGCGCCAGTTCGGTATTGCTTCGGCTTAATTCACTGATGTCGCCTTCCAGCCGCTGACGGCTGTTTTCCAGCTGGCTTTGGCTTTGCCGCAGTTCTTCGTTATCGCGCAGCGTCTGCTCTATCACCTTTTGGGCGTGAATATCGGCCATGAAGCCATTCCAGTGCAGGAGCTGCTGAGCCGCGTCGCGTTGGGGACTGGCCGAAACCATATGCCACATACCCTCGCCGGTTGCGGCATGACGAACCCGCCATTCACCCCGGAAAGGCAGACCGGTAGCCACGCTGTCGGCCCAGGCCATCCGGACAGCGGTCTGATCATCTTCGTGAAAAAGAGAAAGCCAGCCGACCGCGTTCAGCTCAGGTAAGGTTTTGCCGGAGAAGATCGTTAGGCCCTGATTGGCATAAATTAATCTCCCCTCCGGCGTCAGCGAAAAAATCAACAGAGGCAGCGAATTGGTCATCTGCCGGTATTGCTGGTCGCTGATCTGGAGCCGCTCGGCCAACTCCTGCAACTGGCTGTTTTTACGCTTGATATCGTCGTAGGGCGATGCCGGTGGCTCGCGGTTAAACAACCGTTTCCAGCTTTCTACGCGGGCCATACTAACCGTCTGAAGATCAGAGACCGGACAGGATAGCCGAATATCTGTACCCTGATCGGTGACAGAAATGGTTAATTCGTCAACCAGACGCCGGGCATTATTCAGAGCGGTATCGGCGGCTTCCGTCTGGTAGCGACGCCGATCCTGCAGGCAAGCCATAATATGCCAGCCCTGCTCATCGGCATTTACGCCCAGGGCCAGAGAACCACGACCTCGTTCGGCCAGAGCAAGCCGCGCCACTTCGGATACTGCTGTTGCAAAGGTCGTTTGTGAGGCCAGAGACATGCCCGCCAGTTCGCCCAGTTTCATACTGCGTTTATGAACCAGGATCAAATCCATCTCATTATCCAGGTTCAGTTTGGTGAGTTCTTGCATAAGTCAATAAATCCGGGCAACCAACACCGACACATCATCCGTTCGGCGGGCATGTTCTTTGTAAATCGCAGCGGCCAGAATGGTTGGGTCATACCGGCCCGCGCCTGGGTAGCGGGCTGGGTTCCAGCGTGTCTGGATACCATCGGAGGCCATAATCAGGCATTGTCCTGGTTCATAAGAAAACTCCTGCTCGATTAACGTGCGGGGAATGTTATAACCAAGGATGCCGTTTTGCGCCATGTAACCTCTTGTTTTTTGTGAGCCATTTATCTGCGCACGGATATTACCTACCCCGCAGAGTTTCCATTTCCGGCTGGCAAATTCAAAAACCGCACCGGTGCCTGCCAGTCCACGACTGTTGATGGTTGCCCGATGCACGGCCGTTAGCCAGGTTGCAGGATTAAGCTCGTATTGTGATTCAAGCGTCCGGAGGGCTTGTTGAGTCGCTTTCTGGGCCAGCAAACCATGCCCCAGACCATCGCTCAGAAAGACTTTCAGGGCGGTTGTCGTCAATCGGCTATAGATTCCGTCGCCACAGGCTGTTTCACCTAACCTGGGTACAATCACGGCCTGAACGTCGGCCAGCGCTGGCTGGATGGGCGGACTGACCGGTTTCTGAAACACACGCACCAGGCCGACTGTCCCCCGGCCGGGTAACGAGTAAAGCTGGAATACGTCGGCCAGGCGACCAATGGCTCCCAAACCTTGTCCCAGTGAGCCCCCTGTCGAGACGCCGTCTGTCATCATCCGTCTGGTATCAACCATACCGGGCCCATTGTCAAGACTAATGAATTCAAGGCCTGGATTAACTGTACGAGTGATGGGACGGACCAATAGCTCGCCTTCCCTGGCATACTTAACTAAATTGGAGGTCAGTTCGGCGATAATAATATCAATTTCCCCAAGTTTTTTTGCTGAGAAGCTTAGTTCGGTTGCCAGCAAACGTACTTCCCGTTTAAGAATAGCCACATAGGAGCGATCCGTGACGGGATAAGAGCGATGGGGCGTATTAATCATTTAACCATTTAATAACGATAATTGTAGTTCCTTCATCAATTACACTAATCAGACTGAATTCATCCACCAGTCGTTTGGCTCCTGGCAGCCCTACGCCCATGCCGCTACCGGTCGAATAGCCATCCAGCATGGCCTTGTCAATATCCGCAATACCGGGGCCCTTGTCGGCGAAAGTTAACCGAATTCCGATTTTATGATGCCGCCGGATCCGTTCAATCTCAACACGGCCATTTACGGCGTAGTTGAGCATGTTGCGGGCGAGTTCGCTGGCGGCTGTGACAAGTTTGGTTTTATTCAGGCTGCTCATCCCCACCTGCGTAGACTGCTGGCGAATGAGCTGACCGAGCAGGATCACATCGCTCTCCTGCCGAATCGGCAACGTTTCGGTCGATAGCGTCTCAATCATTGTTCGATTGGAGCGTCCTGCGGTCGGTGCCTACTTTACTCTGAAGCAAAGCAATGCCCCGTTCTACGTTCAGAGCCGTATGGATACCGGCCAGGGGCAGACCCAGTTCAACCAGGGTTATGGCTACTGAGGGCTGCATACCAACCACCACCGTTTCAGCATCCAGAATACGGGCCATACTGGCAATATTGTTCAGTATGCGTCCCATAAAAGAGTCTACAATCGTTACCGCCGATATATCAATCATAACGGCGCGCGATTCGTACTCGGAGATTTGTTTGATGAGGTCGGCTTCGAGGTCAAGCGCGAGCCGGTCGTATAGGTCTACCTGAATGGTCACCAGCAGAAACTGTCCCATTTTCAGAATCGGTATGCGTTCCATATAGCATTACGATCAGTTAGAAAAGGAAGTAGTTCCTGCTTTACGGACTTCGAGCCGCATGACGGTAAACGCATGCTTAAGCGCGCTGGCCAGCGTGGCTTTAGTGATTACGTACGACAGATCAATGCCCAGGTGAACAATAGTCTGCGCAATTTCTGGGCGGATACCGCTGATAATGCATTCGGCCCCCATAAGACGGGTGGCGTTGACGGTTTTAATCAGGTGCTGAGCCACCATTGAATCGACGGTAGGAACGCCCGATATGTCTAGAATGGCGATTTCACTACCCGTACGAACAATTTCCTGAAGCAGGTTTTCCATGACCACCAGCGTTCGCGAACTGTCCAGTGTACCAATGAGCGGCATAGCCAGAATCCCATCCCAGATCTGCACTACGGGGGTCATCATGTCCGTCATCTCATCCGTCTGGCGGATAATAACCTCTTCGCGGCCCTGAATAAAGGTTTCGAACGTCCGAATACCCAGATTATCAATAAACTTGCTGATCTGCAGCGTGTTGGCCAAGAGCAGCGGTAAATCGTTTTTGCGGTCGTGCTGTAGAATTTCCAGCAAGGCGGCTTTCAGGCTAAAAATATAAGTGCCTGTTTCCCGGGGGGTAAAACCCTGTCTGGCACGCGATAGGGAGATGCCGGCGAGTAAATCGAACAGGGGCTCCAGGGCCGGATCGTCCAGCTGAGTGAAGGTTTCGTCGGTCATGACCTCAGTGAGCGTGTCCAGAAGCTCCTCCGACTGGTTTCGCAATTCGGCATTGCTCATCAGATCGTCGCGCAGGCTACCATCGGCCAGCTGGTTTTTCATCCACAAAGTCAGGATTTGATTTTTTTTCTGGCGCAGTAAGCCAACGATGGAATCGCTCATTAGGTCAGTTGTGTCAATATTATATCAAATGTAGTAAAATGAAAATTGAATTAACGGAGCAGTTACCGATAACCTGTACCCGCAAATAGCAATAAACCCACCGCCGGTTCCGGCGGTGGGTTTATTGCTATTCCAAAGATTGAAGTAAAGCTTAGGCGCTTGCCAGGGCCTCGGCACCACCCACGATTTCGAGGATCTCGGTCGTGATGGCCGCCTGACGCGTCCGGTTGTAAACCAGTCGCAGTTCTTTCAATAGTTCACCGGCGTTTTCAGTCGCTTTGTCCATGGCCGTCATCCGCGCACCGTGTTCCGATGCGTTTGAGTCCAGCACGGCTTTGTACAGCTGAATCTTCAGCGTTTTCGGAATCAGCTCCGTAATGATTTCTTCTTCCGAAGGCTCGAAGGTGTAGTTGATGGCCGGAGCCGCTACACCAGCCGGAGCCTGCGTGGCTACGATGGGGAGCATCTGCTCGGCCCGCACAAACTGCACGGCTGCGTTCCGGAATTCGTTATACACTACATCCACTATATCGTAACGGCCATTGGCGAAGCCTGCCATGGCTTCTTCGGCTGCGGCCTTTACGGTAGCAAAACTCAGCGAGCTAAAGGCATCGACGTGGTTGGTGTTTACTTTAAAACCACGGCGCTGGAAGGCTTCTGCCCCCTTTTTGCCGATGGCCATTATCTCAACGTGGCCCAGGCGAGCCTGCGTTGGGTATTTTTCTTCCATCAGCGCCAGCGCGCCTTTAACGGCGTTCGTGTTGAACGCACCGCAAAGACCCCGGTCCGACGTAACGACGATAATTAGAACCCGTTCAACAGGCCGGGCCTGTTTGTACGGACTTTCTGACGCAATTTCAGCCCCAGCCGAAATTGTACCCAGCATCTGGCTCAGCTTCTGGGCATAGGGGCGCAGTTGCGTAATGTTATCCTGTGCCCGGCGCAGTTTAGCAGCCGCCACCATTTTCATAGCTTTGGTAATCTGCTGCGTCGAGTTTACCGATGCAATTCGGCTGCGTACTTCTTTGAGACTTGCCATGCGTGATGTTTGGTTGTTAATTCGTTTGCCGGTCAGTCTGTTCGTTTCTTTTCCAGAGCCCACTGACCGGCAAACAACCGAACCGATGATTAATAGTTCGCCGACAGGTCAGCCGCTACTTTCTTCAGGGTTGCCGTTGCTTCGTCGGTTAGTTTACCGGCGCGCAGGTCGCTCAGTACGTTCGGGTACTGTGCGTTCAACACCATAGCAAACTCGCTTTCGAACGCTTTCACTTTGTTGACCGGCACTTTATCGAGCAAACCGTTGGTCGATGCATAGATGATCGCCACCTGCTGATCGACCGGAACCGGCGAATACTGGGGCTGCTTCAGCATCTCCTGGTTACGCCGACCCCGTTCAATAGTTAGTTTGGTCGATGCATCAAGGTCAGAGCCAAATTTGGAAAAGGCTTCCAGTTCGCGGAACTGTGCCTGGTCCAGTTTTAGCGTACCGGCCACTTTCTTCATGGATTTGATCTGCGCGTTACCACCCACGCGCGATACCGAAATACCTACGTTGATGGCTGGCCGGATACCCGCGTTAAACAGGTTCGACTCCAGGAAGATCTGCCCATCCGTGATTGAGATTACGTTGGTAGGAATGTAAGCCGATACGTCACCAGCCTGGGTTTCGATAATCGGCAGAGCCGTCAGCGAACCACCACCTTTCACCTTGCCTTGCAGCGAAGGGGGCAGGTCGTTCATATTCCTGGCGATGTCGTCGTTGGCGTTGATCTTGGCGGCCCGCTCCAGCAGACGGCTGTGCAGGTAGAAGACGTCACCCGGATAAGCCTCGCGGCCCGGCGGACGACGCAGCAGCAGCGATACTTCGCGGTAAGCAACGGCCTGTTTGGACAGGTCGTCATAAACAACCAGTGCTGGACGGCCCGTATCGCGGAAGAACTCACCAATGGCAGCACCCGTAAACGGCGCAAAGAACTGCATTGGTGATGGGTCTGATGCATTGGCCGATACGATTACCGTATATTCCATAGCACCGGCCTTACGCAACGTAGCTTCAACCTGCTTTACGGTCGAGGCCTTTTGACCGCAGGCAACGTAAATACAGTATACGGGCTGGCCTTTGTCGTAAAATTCTTTCTGGTTGATGATCGTGTCGATAGCCACGGCGGTTTTACCCGTCTGGCGGTCACCAATGATCAGCTCGCGCTGGCCTCGACCGATCGGAATCATGGCATCGATAGCCTTAATACCCGTTTGCAGGGGCTCGTTAACTGGCTGGCGATAAATAACCCCCGGTGCTTTGCGCTCCAGCGGCATCTGGAACAACTCGCCCTGAATTGGACCCATACCGTCAATTGGCAGACCAAGGGTGTTTACAACGCGGCCCAGAATACCGTCGCCGACGTTTACGTAAGCGATCTGATCCGTACGCTTTACGGTATCGCCTTCTTTAATTTCCGAGTAGTCGCCGAGCAATACGGCACCAACGTTATCTTCTTCAAGGTTCAGAGCCATAGCCTGAAGCCCATTGTCGAACGACAGCAACTCGCCGGCCTGCACTTTCGAGAGGCCGTAGATACGCGCTACGCCGTCGCCGATTTGCAGCACCGTACCGACTTCTTCGAGTTCAGCCTCGGTTTGCGTACCGGCTAATTGCTGACGCAGTATGGCCGAGATCTCGTCGGGTCTTACGGATTCCATATGTGTATAATGAAATTTTGAGATTGATTTTTCGGCCGCAAAGGTACGACTAAAATTTAATAAAAACGCGTACTACGGCGAAAGTAACGGCTGAATGTTAGACTTTTCCAATACCAGCTATCTGTTAAGTATGGCCGCTGGCAGAATCCTGGAACCGTTCGTCCCATTTTTCCGGCCTTGCTCAGATGCGATTAGCAATAATACGCCGTTCTGGTTAGTTTTATAGGCTGCTCCTTACAGATCTTGCCCATTTCCGGATGGCCCGTCCGGCTAAAGCAAAATTTTACAGAAAGCAGCATTAACCAAACTTTTCTACTACTATTTCACGTTTTATTAACGAAATAGGTTTTAGTACATACACTCCGTTTTTTTGTTTCATGAAGTTCAACCAATGGATGTTGGCCGGCATAGTATCGGCTGTTTTTGTAGCTGGTTCTGCCAACGCTCAAGTCAAAAAGCCTGCCGCTAAGAAGCCCGTTACGGGGGCTAAACCGGCAGCAACGGCCAAATCTACCGCTGGCGCGACCCTTACTTCTTCGCTGGATTCGATTAGTTACTCGATTGGCCTGTACATGGCCCAGAACCTGAAACAGCAGGGAATGACCGACTTGAACAGTACCCTGCTAAGCCGTGGTATCGAAGATGCGCTCAAAGGCGGCAAAACGCAGTTGTCGCAGGAGCAGGCCGGTCAGATTCTGAATGCTTACGCGCAGAAGCAATACGCTATCCATAATGCCGAGAATCTGAAAGCGTCGGCTGAGAACAAAAAAATTGGTGAAGCTTTCCTAGCCGAAAATAAAACCAAGTCGGGCGTCACTACTACTGCCAGCGGTCTGCAATATTCTATTGAGAAAGAGGGCACGGGTGCTAAACCAACGGCTACGGATCGGGTTAAGGTACATTATACCGGTCGATTGCTGGATGGGAAAGTGTTCGACAGCTCGGTTGAACGCGGACAGCCTGCTGAATTCGGCGTTGGCGAAGTAATCCGGGGCTGGACCGAAGCGCTGCAACTGATGCCGGTTGGTTCAAAATGGAAATTATACATCCCCGCCGAGCTTGCTTATGGCGATCGTGGTGCGGGCGCCGAAATCAAACCTGGTTCAACCCTGGTATTTGATGTTGAATTGCTTGATATTGTTAAATAATAAAGCGTGCAAGAGCGAATGAGTGAACGAGTAAGTTATTGACCTCACTCGTTCGCTATTTCACTCGTTCGCTGTAAACCTGGGTAATATAGATGAAGAAGTATCTGGTAACCCTTGTGCCCGTGCTGATGCTAAGTTTTCAGCCGGATTCTCCCTCGGGCGGTGCGCCCCTGCAGGCTTTACCCACGTCGTCGCCGACCGACGAGTTAAAGCCGTCTATCTCGCAGGAAAAAGTGGAAACGCTGGTGGCCAAGCTGTTAACGACCTATCATTACCGCAAGGTGCGGCTGAATGATTCGCTGTCGTCGGTAGTCTGGGACAACTATCTGAAAGAACTGGACAATAGCAAAACGTTTTTGCTGGCATCGGACGTAGCTGCTTTTGAAAAATACCGCTATCAGATTGACGACGCGCTGATCAACGGCGATCTGACGGCGGCCTATGATCTTTATAATGTGTTCCGGAAGCGTTATCAGGAGCGGAGCGCATTTATTAAAGAGCAGATCAAGAAGCCATTTTCGTTTACGGCCGACGAAACGTTCAATACTGACCGCGAAAAAGCTGCCTGGCCTAAAACCATTGAAGAGCAGAATGATCTGTGGCGTAAAATTCTGAAAAATCAGGCGCTCGAACTAAAGCTTGGCAGCCGAAGCGATAGCGCAGTTGTGGCTCTGATGACGCAGCGGTATAACAACCTCGATAAGGCATATAACCGGATTAAGAGTGCCGATGTCTTTCAGTTCTACATGAACTCGTTTGCCGAAGCACTCGATCCGCACACGAATTATCTGTCGCCAATTAATGCGGATCGGTTCAACCAGGATATGAGTCAGTCGCTGGAAGGAATCGGGGCTATGTTGCGCGAAGACAACGATTATATCCGTATAACCGATCTGGTTCCCGGTGGTCCGGCGTTTAAGAGTAAACTGCTGAACAAGGACGATAAAATTGCCGGGGTAGCACAGGGCGATAACGGCCCGATGGTGAACACAATGAACTGGCAGGTAGATGAAGTTGTGAAGCTTATCAAAGGGCCCAAGGGAACCGTAGTGCGTCTGCAGATTATCTCGCCAGGCGCGCTGGCGGGCGCACCCCCGAAGGAAATCCGCCTGGTCCGGGAGAAAATCAAGCTGGAAGAACAGCGTGCCAAGAAAGAAATTATTGAAGTATCTGACAACGGCCGTTCATTCAAGATAGGCGTCGTGAACATTCCTATGTTCTACCGCGATTTTGAAGGTGCCCGCAAGCGGGAAGAAGGCTTCAGCAGCACGACCAGCGACGTTAAGAAGTTTATTGAAGAACTGAAAGCCGAGAAAGTAGACGGTATCGTTATCGACCTGCGTGACAATGGGGGCGGTTCGCTCACGGAGGCTATTAACCTGACGGGCCTGTTCATCCCGAAAGGACCGGTAGTGCAGGTGCGTGAGTCGTCGGGTGAAACCGAGGTTTACACGGACCCCGATCCATCCGTTACGTATGATGGCCCAATGGCGGTTCTGGTGAACCGGTTCAGCGCTTCAGCTTCGGAGATCTTCGCGGCTGCGATTCAGGATTATAAGCGGGGAATTATCGTGGGTGGACAGACCTTTGGTAAAGGTACCGTGCAGACGCTGATTGATTTGAACCAATGGTTGCCGAAAGAACCCGAGAAGGTGGGGCAGGTGAAGATGACGATTCAGAAATTCTATCGCATCAATGGTAGCAGCACGCAGCACAAGGGCGTAACGCCGGATATCGAATTGCCGTCGGCGTTCTCCGCTGAGGAATATGGCGAAAGTTCGCAGCCAAGCGCTCTTCCCTGGGATCAGATTAACTCGACCCGCTATGAGTTGTCGCATGGCATCAACGACAAGGTGTTGACTCGTTTGCGTGAACGTTTCGAGCAGCGGCTCAAGTCAGATCCGGAACTGAAGCAACTGGCGCAGGACCTGGCTGATTTCAAAAAAGCCAAGGAAAACACGGTTGTTTCGCTGCAGGAATCCAAACGTCGGAAAGAACGCGAAGAGGCTGAGCGTAAACGGGCTGCGGCCAATAAAGTATCGCAGATGTCAGCACCGGTTGATGAAACAGGTGCTCCGGTACCAGCCACGGCTAAAAAGAAAAAAGATACGTACCTGAATGAAGCCGGAATGGTACTGGCCGATTACATCCTGGCCGTTAACAAATAAGCGGCTGGTTCGTTCTGATTCATTAAACCCCCGTACAGCAAACGTTGTGCGGGGGTTTGTATTTATTCACGTAAACAAACTCTGGTCAATTCATAAAACTCTGCATGTGGTATTTTCTCATCAAACAGAACGTCCTCGAAACAGCTCAGTATCGGTCGTTGCAAAAGCGGTCTTCGCTGACTGAAGTTGAACTGTTTAACGAACCCTACGAAAGCTGGTATGTTTTCTCGGTCGAGAAAGGCAGCTATACCGCTTTTGTTGATTACCTTGACCGGGAAGGTATTACGTACGATTTGACAGCCGACCGGCCAACCCGGAACGAACTGCTGGAGAACATGCGATAGCCGTTTATTTCACCCAGGACAACGCATTTACGTTAGCGCCAATCTTTTTCCCTTCAACCAGACCAGTTTCATTGTCCTGGCGCGTATGAATATTCCCGTAGAAGCGCGAATCGGCGGATTCCTGCGCTGCCTCGGCGAATGACTTAAACTGGCGGGGTCTGAACTCTACGTTGCGCAGGGGGTCTCTTAAACGGCCAACGTGTGAATCGTCAACGAACGTAAAACCCTCGCCGAATATGGCAGTGAGTACCGTTGCCGCTGACGATGACTGCGTGGCATGACCTGACGGATACCCCGGAAACGGTGGGGCGGGCCAGAAGGGTACCCAGGTTGGGTCAATCGCTACCCGGACATACGTGTATGGGCGCATATTGTTGTAAGTGTATTTGCACCGCCAGCAGAGGATAAATGCGTCAGCCACGGACAGCCCTGTTCGGGCGAAGGCTTCAGCAGCTGTGGCGAGGTTCGCTTTTGCGGTTTTAACGGCGATGTTGGCGATATTATACGAGTGTCCGGGAGGAGTGAATGACTCGGCCGGATTGTCGGCCCACCAAACCGCAATTTCTTTCTCGGTTTGGGTCAGGGTTTTCGACTTAGTATATACGTCCATATACTGCGCAAAGGTTGCCGATTTAGCATCCGTTGAATAGCCCAAGGGTTTAGGCATTGGCAACTCATTGTTCGCCCTGATGAACGTCCGATTGCTACCCCAGTAGGGCTGCATCGGGATTTTCTGGCCGTTTTCCGTGGGCTTCCAAAGGTCTGGCCCAACCGGAACCACGTAATCGGCCGGGAAATTACGGCCATAACTTTCATGGCCCCCGTCCGTTTTCGACCAGGCAAACAAAGCTTCTGCAATCTGCCTGCCAAATGCGGCCGACCGGTCGTTAACGGCCTGGTCAGTATCTTTAAATTGTGCCTGTAACGCTTTTTCCAGCGAATCGATCTGAGCTTTACTCAGGTCAGATGCGTTGCCATACAGACGCTTCAGGATGACCGCCTGAGCCGTATTGGCGCTCAGGGCCCAGTTATAGGCCTTACCCGATTCGGGTACCGGCAAAGCCGTTAAACCCTGAAGCTGGCCAGCCAGCGACCGGCGGTTTGGAATGCCGGGAACAACGGCTTCGTACATAGCCAGACCGGCGTAACCATAAGCACGCGAGGCTACCGGAGGGCTAAAGCCAGGCGTTAACTGGGTCAGTTTCAATTGCAGGGTGGCCCATCTGGAAGCCACTTCGGCGGTGTATTGATCCGCCGTTTTTCCTATCGGTGCCGGGGTAGTGGGGTCAGTTGGCTGGCAGGACTGTAAAACGATACCAAGAAAGACTACAAAGAGCCATGGCCACCTTCGATTATCTGACAGGAAGGCTTTGTGGGGAGGGGATAGATAAGGTTTCATACAAGTTTAAGTGGAGTACAAGGTGCTGGGCAGAATCATTAAACTAAGCCGGCTTTCATCGAATGAATGCAAACACAGGTACAGACAGAGAAAACGGGTCGTGGGTTGTAATTAGACGGATATTTTTCCGAAAGGTCAGCCCTTCGACGTACATTTGATTAAGATTTTAATCCATTCCCGGTTCATGCGTATCCCTGAAGAAACAGTTGACCGTATTCGTCAGTCTGCCGATATTCTGGAGGTAATCAATGATTTTGTGTCGCTCAAAAAGCGCGGCAGTAATTACATAGCCTGCTGCCCGTTCCACAACGAGAAGACCCCGTCATTTAACGTTAATCCGACGCGCCAGATCTATAAGTGTTTTGGCTGCGGCAAAGCAGGTGATGCCGTCCGGTTTGTCATGGACATCGAAAATATCGGTTACGGTGAGGCTCTGCGGTATCTGGCCAAGAAATATGGCATTGAGATCGAGGAGCAGGAACAGACGCCCGAAGATCTGCTTCGGCAGAACGAGCGCGAGAGTTTGCTGATCGTTCTGAATTTTGCCAAAACGTTTTTTCAGGAAACGCTGCAGACGAGTGATGAAGGCAAAAGTATTGGTTTGAGCTATTTCCGCGAGCGGGGATTTACCAATCCGACCATCGATGCGTTTGAACTAGGCTACAGTTTCGACCAGTGGGATGCGCTGATGCAGGCAGCCCTACGCCGGGGCTATAGCCGTGATGTCCTCGAAAAAGCCGGGCTGATACTGAGCAAAGAGGGTGGGAAAGTATTCGACCGTTTCCGGGGCCGGGTAATGTTTCCAATTCATAACGTTTCAGGCCGGGTTATTGCGTTTGGCGCCCGAATCCTGAAAACCGATAAGAACCAGCCCAAGTACTTAAACTCGCCCGAAACGCCAGTTTATCATAAGAGCCAGGTACTTTACGGCATCTTCCAGGCAAAACAAACCATCCGTCAGGAAGACGTCTGTTATCTTACAGAAGGCTATACTGATGTAATCTCCTTACATCAGGCGGGGATTAAAAACGTGGTCGCTTCATCAGGGACTTCGCTGACGACCGAGCAAATCCGGCTCATCGCCCGCTTTACGCCAAACGTTACAATACTTTATGACGGCGATGCGGCCGGGATTAAAGCGGCCCTGCGCGGTCTGGATATGGTGCTGGAAGAAGGGCTTAATTTGAGGCTATTATTGCTGCCTGATGGCGAAGACCCAGATAGTTACGTCCATAAAGTTGGAGCCGAAGCATTTAAGGCGTATATACAACAGCATTCGCAGGATTTTATTGATTTTAAAGCTAATCGGTGGCTAAGCGAAGCTGGGGATAACCCTCTTAAACGGGCCGAGGGCATTTCCGACGTTTGCACCAGCATTACCAAAATTCCCGATCCTCTCAAACGGCAGACGCTCTCGCAGCGCGTAGCCCAGGTTTTCCATGTCAGCGAGCAGTCGGTTATTTCCGAAATTAACCGGCAACTGCGTCAGCAACAGGACCGTAGCCGCAAAGAAACCGACCGTCAGAAAGAACGGGAAATGCGTCAGCAACCACCCGTCGCCACTCCTGACGAGCCCTCTTTTGATGAGATTAATGGTTTACTGAACGCACTGGAAATCGATACTGCACCAGCAGAGTTCACTGAGGGTGCCATACCGCAGCCATCTAACCCCTCACCTGACCGATCAAAAGTCGCCCGTACGCCCTTATCGTACCAGGAAGAGGAGTGCGTTCGACTCTTAATTAATTATGGCGTACGGGAGCTGGAACCGGGCATTACGCTGTGTCAATATGTGCTCAGTGAGTTGCACGAAATCGACTTTCAGACGCCCACATTTAAGTTGATTCTATCGCTTTTTAGGGAAGCCTATAGTCGGGGCGAAATTCTGACCGCTGATGACTTTCTTAATCGACAGTCAGCTGATGAGGTCGATATGCAGCAGGAAGCCATTCACCTGACAACACCGCGCTACGAGATCAGCGATGGCTGGCTCAAACACGAAATTCACGTACCTTCTGAAGAGGAAATCGGAATCCTGGCCGATGCGGCCTACCGAAATATACTGCGGATCAAGAAAATGCTGGCCGAACAGCGAATGAGTAGTCTGCAGCAGCAACTCAGGGAGGCAAGCATGAAAGCACCGGAAGAAGCCGATCAGATTCTAACTGAATTTATGCACTTTAAGCGAATCGATATAGAGATTTCGCGTTTGCTGGGAACGGTTATTTCGGGATAAATCAACTCTGGAATTGACGGCCACTAAAGTTATCAGCACTTACTTTAAGTTACCCTTAGACCTAAATGGGCAAGTTTTTGTATTACTCTCCGAAGGACTTAAAATAGTAAAAAGTTACTATTGATTACCAATAAAAAGCTCCCCAACGAATCGGGGAGCTTCACCTTTATCAAGAGGGAGGGATGAACACTATGCCTGAGCCACCGTTCTGACGCTTGTCAGTTCGGCATCGATTTTACGGTTCAGTTCTGCCAGCAGGCGTGCGTGCGAGTGGAGCTGACCCGATTTGGAGGGTTGGGTTGTACGGCTTGATTTTTGACCGCTCATATCCAGTAAAAGCGTCATTAGAACATCGCTCATGTGCTGACGCAGCATCGTCAGATGACGTAAACGGGAACGATTGGCAGTCGGTTGCCGACGGGCAACAACCTGTAAGGCGTTGATTACTTCGGTCAGCTTGGCGTAGCGGTTATGAAACTGCTCAGTTGCTTCGACCCATTCCATAATTACATTCTGTACTTCAGTCGTCGATGCTTCGTATGCCGACGACGCTGATTCTTCCTGGCTTATCATACGCTACTTTTCTTGACAGATATATAATCGGCTGTTGATCAAAAGTAGAGTGTGTTTATACCTTAAAACAAGCCGTTTTGCGTGAAATCACCATTTCCCCGGACGAAATCACCCAAAACGAGGGTTGATTATGGGTGATTTCGTCCGGGGAAATGGTGATTTCAGGGAACGATATTTGCTAGACTTAGAAATATGGTGTTAGATTCATCCACCCGATACGAACTCACAGACATGAATCAATTATCTACAGGCCAGGAGGCCACCAAAAATTTCTCTTTACGTCGCCGGGATTTTTCGATTCTCGTTGCGCAGTCAGAACTATTCACTTGTGAGGTGTTAAGTCAACTTCTCAAGGAGCAGGGGTACAACGTAGTGGGCCGTGCTGTTGAAATGGACGACACACTTCAGCAAATTCGGGTGAAGCGTCCGCAGTGCGTTATTCTCGAATCTGAAATCTCCGGAAGGCGCAGCTTTGACATCGTCGAGCAGATGCAGCAGTCAAACATGCAGACTAAATTCATCCTATATACCAGCAAACCCGATCTTCGGATGGTTGCTCGCGCTATGCAGATGGGTTTCTTTGGCTTTCTGTATGCCAGTGATGGACTGGAAGAGTTGTACCGCTGTTTCCAGACTGTAAGCAGCGGGGGATGTTACTATAGTAGCGGATTTATGAACCTGTTGAAAAATTATGGCGTAGAAGTTTTGTCGGAGGCAAGGCGGGATGAACTGAGCCGGCTTACTGACCGTGAACGGCAGGTACTACGTATGATTGCAAACGGACATACAGCCAATGAAATAGCGGATGAGTTAGGCATTAGCTATCGTACGGCCGTAAACCATAAAGCGCACATAGCGAAGAAACTGGATTTGAGCAGTTGCCGCCAATTGCCCCGGTATGGCATTGAGGTAAAAAGCTATCTCTAGGCGGTAAGCATAAAAGGACCAGTGCCCGCTTCGTCGAGGAGCGGTTGCTGGCTTCCCTGTAGCCACTCCCGAAAAATTTGCATTCGGGCGCGGGGTACAACGATTTCGTACCGATCAGGTGTGTTTAGCCTGACTATGTATTTACCGTTTTCCCAGTAAGCATAGTTCAGAACGGCAGTTCGGTTAACGATATAATCACGCTTGATGCGGAAGAACCGGCTTGGATCAAGCTCGGCCTCCAGATCGTTAAGCGTTTTGGCAACCAGATAGCGGCCTTTGGCTAGTTCAGCGTAATAATAGCGTTCTTCTATGGTGAAATAAAAAACGTCTTCAACCGGAAAATCGAGTTCGCCGTGCGAATTTTTGCCTTTAAGGGAAGCCAGATACGTCGGTGCAGGTACCGATGAGGAGCTTGCACGGGCGGCTATAACCGCCTGGGCTTCCTGGACTGCCTGAGCTGCTTTGGCTTCGGCGGCTTCCTGAGCTTGTTGCCGTTGCTGGGAATAGTCAGACAACAGGGAGATATTGACTGGTAAATAGCTGATTAACAGAACAGGAATCAGATAGCGGAAATAGATGTCCCAGGAAAACGTACCACTGACGTAAGACTTCCAGTAAACGGAGAAGGTATAGGCTGGGTACTGTTCTAACAGAAAACGGACCGTTTCCGTAATGGGATTGAATATAAAGAACGACAGAAGGACGGTTGGTAACAGGCTAAGCTGATAAAGTCCTATGGCTCGGGGAGTTAACTCAACAGAATGGATACCAAAGCGGATATGATGCTGATTAACCAGAAAAACCAGAATGCAGGCGGTGCAAACCTCAGGCAGAATCAGCCCGCGTAAGAGCAGACTGACATACGGCCATGCACCACCATAGCTATTGAGTATTTTAATTTTTGTATCAAAGGCGGAGGTCCATGACAAGCCTTCTACCAGCAAAGCAACCCCTACAATAAGGGCAACGCTATATAGCGGCTTCTTCAGGAAAGTTCTGGTCAGTTGAACTACTTTCATGTGCCCTTAGCAAAAATATGAACTAATATACTGGTAATTATTGACTAATCTACAACGCAATGTTAAGACTTTTTTGCGATTGATGACCCTTGGTGGCGACTATACCTTTGTATCTATCAAACGGGGCATAAAACACCCGATAAATAGAACAACTAACGGTAATCTCAAAACAAACAGTCGTCATGAAAAAATCATTCGCCATCAAAGCTGTACAAGTATCGAAAAACACGATCATCTCTGCTGCCAAGTCTGAGTCGGCAAATCTGCTCAAATTTATGAAACCTGATGAATGCTGCAAGGTGATGGCAATTCAGGGGCTTTCGAATAAGCTGTCTTTTTCACTTTAATCAGCAGCAATCATGCCATCTGCGCAGCATCTGTATAAACAGGAACTCGCTCGTTGTCGTGAGCACTTCGAGCGAGTCAACCTACGGAAGGAGCGGGGATATCTGATGAAGTTCACGACTTTCTCCGCCAACGTAGAGAATATCATGCCCTTCATCCCCCGCAGCAGTCACGAGCGTCTGTTTCAGGAACTGCTGCTGCAGCAAGTGTTTACCACCTTTGATCAGCAGTGCCTCACGGCCGGCGATCTGGTGAAGTTTCGCGGGGCGAAAGAAGCGATTACCAAGCCAGATGGCCCCCGAATTTATTGTACTTATCATTTAGGATCGTATCGTCTGCTGACGAGCGTTCTGTTTCGCCGGGGCGTAGACTGTGTCTTACTGGTCGGCAGCAATATGAACCGCCACCAGGGTGACGATATGCTGGAGCATATCGAAGCGCTACGCCAGAAACACGGCCTGACCAATGTGTTCCGAATCGTAGATACCGGGCAGGCCTCAGCCGGACTGACCATTTTACGAGAGTTAAAAGCCGGTCGATCGCTGATAGTTTACGTAGATGGTAGTCCCGAAACGGCTCCGCAGCCCGGCGAGGAAGATAAACTTCTTTCCGTTCGTTTCGGGCAGCGAAACGTGCTGACACGTAAGGGCGTGGGCTATCTGTCGCACACATCGGGTGTTCCTATCGTGCCCGTAGTGAGTTATCGCCAGCCGGATCTGACCAACGTATTGCATTGTCTGGATCCAATCCGTCCGATTCGGCAGAGCGACCGCGAAATGTATTGCCGCGAGGCAATGCAGCAACTGTACGATGCCTTCTGGTCTTACCTGACCCGTTATCCTGGTCAGTGGGAGGGCTGGAATTACATCCAATCTTTCCTGGAACCCGAACTTCCAAAACATGCCATGTATGGCCGGCGTCCTGAGCACCCCGCTTTCAATGAAGACCGCTATACTCTATGCGATCTTGAGCAGGCCCCAATCCTGTTTGACCGAAGGTTATACCAGACGTATGAGATTACCGAAGATCTGCGCGATCTGCTCCTCAATCTGAACACGATTGATTCAGTTGAAGGAGTAGTGGGCGAGGAGATGTTCGAGGAATTGGTAGAAATGGAGATACTCCACTAATACCCTGAAAAGCTTAAACCGAGAGAAGGCGGGATTCACAACAGTGACCCCGCCTTCTCTCGGTTAGAACCCTTTCGGCGTGTTACTTCAGGTATTGTTCGGCTAATCAAACGTTATTGCTCACTTCAATCTCTTCGCCGGACTTATTGAAGAATTTGAAGTTAACAATCCCCAATGAGCTGTCCTTTACAATCTTGACCCACGTTTTGTATTTCATATACCACTGCATCTGTTTCGAATAGAGCCCTTTGGTGTAATAGGCGTATAAAAACGGATGCAGCGCAATCGAAATTCCGTGTTCGTTTTGTTTTGTCAGCATATAATCAAGGTTGGTCTCGATCACGTCCGTAACCAGAACGCTGGCTTGGATCGTGCCGGTGCCGCCACAAGTCGGGCAAACTTCGCGGGTAACGATGTTCATTTCAGGCCGGACGCGCTGGCGCGTAATCTGCATCAGGCCAAACTTCGTTAGCGGCAGGATGGTAAATTTCGAGCGGTCGGCTTTCATCTCGTCGCGCATGATGTCCTGCAGAAGCTTTTTATTCTCTGCTTTTTTCATGTCGATGAAGTCCACGACGATGATGCCCCCCATGTCGCGCAGCCGCAGCTGGCGGGCAATCTCTTTCGCAGCCTCGCGGTTTACGCTGATCGCCGTAGCCTCCTGATCCTCCTCCGAGTTAGACTTGTTCCCGCTGTTAACGTCAATGACGTGGAGCGCTTCTGTGTGCTCAATAATCAGATAACCTCCACCCGGCAGGCTAACCGAACGGCCAAACAGTGATTTGAGCTGTTTCTCTAATCCCAAGGCTTCGAAAACCTTGGTTTTGCCCGTGTGGAGTTTTACGATCTTCTCTTTTTCGGGCGCGATGGTGTGAATGTAGGTCCGAATCTCATCAAACGACTCTTTTGTATCGACCGTAATGCTTTCGAACGATTCGTTCAGCATATCCCGCAGAATGGAAGAAGCCCGGTTCATCTCGCCCAGTACCCGATCGCGGGGTTTCGCATCGGCCAGCGTTTTTACGGCCTGCTCCCACTTGGCCAGGGAGTTTTGTAAATCCCGGTCGAGTTCTTCAACATCTTTATCCTGCGCCACGGTGCGCACAATAATGCCAAAGTTCTGCGGCTTCAGGGATGACATGAGCCGTAGCAGCCGTGACCGCTCTGCACGATCGGTAATTTTTTTGGACAGGTTTACGCCATCTGAAAATGGGACAAGAACCAGATAGCGACCCGCAATAGAAATGTCGCAGGAAAGGCGTGGGCCTTTGGTTGAGATGGGCTCTTTGACCACCTGAACCAGAATCGGGGCATTTTTCGTCAGTACCTTATCGATTTTTCCGATTTTCTCGATTGCCGGCTCCAGCTTGATGCCGTTCAGCCGACCGGTGCTGACACGTTTAGCGATTATATCTTTGACAAACTTATTGAGCGAATTAATATTCGGCCCTAAGTCCTGATAGTGCAAAAAACCATCTTTTTCGTGACCAACGTCCACGAAAGCCGCATTAAGGCCCGACGAAAGTTTTTTGACTGTTCCTAAGTAAAGATCGCCAACGGTGAAGCTGCTGTCTAACTCTTCTTCGTGATACTCCAGCAATCTCTTGTTCTGCAAGAGTGCAATCCGATCACCTTTCTGAGTCGAACTGATAACTAATTCATTACTCACAAGATGAATATACGGTTAGAATGGCTGTAGAAAAAAGAAAGAAGCCACGTTCGGACTTTACAGACCGGCCGAGGCTTCTCTAAATAAGGTGTAGTTTGCAGTTTGTAGTTCACAGTTGTTGCGTCAGCTAACTACAAACATCAAACCACAAACTACAAACTATTTCTTCTTGTGCCGGTTTTTTCTGAGCCGTTTCTTCCGCTTGTGGGTGGCAATCTTGTGCCGTTTCCGTTTCTTACCGCAAGGCATAATGTAAACAGTGTTTTATAGTTGAAAATACGTGTCGGCCGACCACCCGGTCAAGCCCTATCAGTCACGCTGTAAGCCTGCAAAGCTGACAGCTCAATCGTCTTTACTTAAGCCGTTCTTCGTACTCGCGGATGGCGGCCAGAATCTGCGGGTCTTTTTCCTGCTGTTTTACCTGCGCGAGAACCTGTTTCGCTTCGGCTTTATGGCCGGCTTCCGCCAGGCTTATACCCAGATAAAACTGCGCTTTTCGGCTCGTTGGATTATTGACCAGAATCTGCTGGAATCGCTCAATCGCCCGTTCGTACTGGTTCGACCGCATCGAAAGCAGACCTAGATTGAATAAAGCCAACTCATTAGTCGGTTCCTGCTTCAACACCTCACGCAGCAGCATAATTCCCTGCATCGGCGTGTCGGTGTTCACATAGGTCATGGCCATGTTCGCCTTAGCCGCCAGGAGGTTCGGGTTCTTATCGAGCGCTTTCTGGTAGTAATCCCGCGTTTTCTGGCCCAGAGCTGCCGTTTTTGCTGCGTCGACGGCAAACGTATAAGCTTCAAAATACTGATCGCCCGCCCGCAGCAGATTCGATTCATCGGGTTGAGCCGCTGCCAGCAGGCCCGCGTAGTGAGCCGCGCTGTCATAGCGGGTTATTTCCCGGAAGAACGTAATAAGCTTTTCGCCTGCAGCCTGCTTCTGAACCCCATCGGCAGCCGAGACAAACGTAGTGCGAAGCGTTTCAAGTTGCTTCTGCTGTTCCGGCGATACGGGTTTCTCGTGAATCGCTGAGCGATCCGGCGTACCCGTATTAGCCGCTACGTTGAGCGAATCAGCAGTAGGCGTTTGCGTCGTCCGGCCTCCTAACTGTTTGTTTTCGTTGCGCACCACCACCTTTGGAAGGGAATATAGACCTGCCGTCAGGGCCGTAGCCAGTACGATAACAATCAGCACATATTTGTTCATAAAGGATAGTCGTCACGTCGCAAACGCCCAGCCAGACTGGCAACCGTTTGAACAGGTTGTCTTACTCAGCCGCTACTTTGGCCTTGTCGCTGGTTTTCACTTGCTCAACGAAAACCTTGGCGGGTTTGAAGCTCGGGATGTAATGCTCGTCAATCACCATAGCGGTGTTCTTCGAGATGTTCCGGGCTACTTTCTTGGCTCTTTTCTTGTTGATGAAACTGCCGAACCCTCGCACATAGATGTTCTCTCCCTCGGCCAATGAGTCCTTAACTACCGAAAAAAAAGTCTCCAAGGTGTTGGTTACCTCTGCCTTGTCAATTCCGGTCTTATCGGCGATCTCTGCAATTACGTCTGCTTTCGTCACGACTTCTTAAACTTTAACGTTTACTGTGTTGTTGAAAATTCGGGTGTCAAAAATGGGAGCACAAAGGTAGAGGTTTCCCGTAAATTATAAAAGCTCCCGGCGTCCGTTTTTACATCCGATGTTACTTTTTTCGCTTTTATTTTGAATTGGCAATCAGACGGTAACGTCATCGAAACGAATTTTGCGCCCACGCTCGAACGGTGGTATGAGCGCCATAAACGCGACTTGCCGTGGCGGCACACCCGCGATCCGTATAGTATCTGGCTATCCGAAATCATTCTTCAACAAACGCGGGTCGCGCAGGGAAAACCTTATTACGAACGCTTTCTGGCGGCTTATCCAACCATTACGGATATGGCCCGTGCCGACGAGCGTGAACTACTCCGGCTCTGGCAGGGACTAGGCTACTATTCCCGCGCCCGAAATCTCCATCAGACTGCCCGCTACATAACCGACGAACTGGTCGGTAAGTTTCCCGATACGTTTCAAAATCTGTTGAAAATGAAGGGGATAGGCGTTTATACGGCTGCAGCTATAGCATCGTTTGCTTTTGGCGAGCGAGTGCCGGTGGTTGATGGAAACGTATACAGGGTGCTGGCCCGGGTGTTTGGAGTTTCGGAAGATATCACGACGACCGCTGCAAAAAAGACGTTTTCCTGGCTGGCTATGCGGTTAATTCAGCGAGCCGATGATCCGGCCACGTATAATCAGGCGATTATGGAATTCGGGGCAATTCAGTGTACGCCAGTTGCGCCGGATTGTCTGCTGTGTCCGCTTCAGCAAGAGTGCGTAGCCTTTCAGACCG
This sequence comes from Spirosoma taeanense, assembly GCF_013127955.1. Taxonomy (NCBI): domain Bacteria; kingdom Pseudomonadati; phylum Bacteroidota; class Cytophagia; order Cytophagales; family Cytophagaceae; genus Spirosoma; species Spirosoma taeanense. Next base: position 4,689,361 of record NZ_CP053435.1, on the reverse strand, counting down.
GTCGGCAGCATCTGTTACCCGTAAAGGCCAAAAAAGCGCCGGTGCGGGAGCGTTATTTTCATTACCTTATTTTTCAGCATGGTTCGAAACTGGCGATGCGCGAACGGACAGATCGGGATATCTGGCAAAATCTGCACGAGTTTTATCTGGTCGAAACCGACGAACCGAAGAAGCAGCTGCGCGAGTTGCCGCTGCCTGATTCGATTCAGGAATTCGTGCAGCGGCACGGCCAGGCTACCCCGCCGACGGAAGCCGTTCAACTGCTTTCGCACCAGCGAATCCGGGCTGTTTTCTTTCGAATTGAGTTGCCCGATGACGCAAATGGACGTTTACCAATGGGTTTAGCATGGTATACAATGGCCGAAGTTGAGCAGTTACCCAAGCCTCTATTAGTGACAAACTATTTGGAAAAGACGTTTGGTTAAGTCGGTTGATTTCAGTAACTTTATCCTTCTTAAGCCCCACGCAATTTTTCATACGTAACCACTAAAACAAGACGATGGCAAGCCTTAACAAAGTGATTTTAATTGGCAACGTTGGGAACGATCCGGACGTCCGTTATCTGGATGGCGGTTCGGTTGTTGCTAAGTTCAGCGTTGCTACGAATGAACGATATACGACCCGCACCGGTGAGCAGGTTGAATCCACTGAATGGTTTCGGGTGGAAGTCTGGAATGATCAGGCAAAAACGGTTGAAAAATATGTACGTAAGGGACAGCAGATTTATGTAGAGGGCCGTTTGCGTACAGAGACATATACGGATAAAGAAGGTAAGGAGCGCTTCTCGCTGGGTGTCCGGGCCACTACGTTCCAGTTTTTGGGTGGACCAAACGATCGGCAGGAGGGTGGCTACGACACGCCCGCTCCGCAGGCTCAGCCAGCCGCAGCGCCTGAGCGCCCACGTCAGCAGGCGGCTCCTGCACCAGCCCCGGCTCCGCAGGCAGCGCCCCGTCAGCAGACAGCCGCACGCCCCGCACAGGAACGCCGTCGGGAGCCCGACCCGGTGCCTTTTGAGAGCAACAGTGGTGACGACGATTTGCCGTTCTAAGCCAGTGTATTGACGAGCCCCGGAGCTCGATTGTTGAACGAGATTTAAGTTACATGGACCCTAGTGATCCGCTTCCCAGACAGGTGTTCCCAGCCGCAGACGGCTGGGGCACCTATTTTGATTTATACGGGCCTTACGTAGCCCTGATTTTATTGCTTCTGACGCTGGCCGGTCTGGTATCCGCGTCGGAAGCCGCTTTTTTCTCGCTTTCTCCCGACGACCGGGCTCGATGCCGCGATAGTCGGCTGGTGGATGATCAGCGAATCGCTATGTTGTTGGACCGGCCCAAACGGCTGCTGGCATCGCTCGTCATCTTCAACAACCTGCTTAACATTGCGATCGTTGTCATTGTCACTCTCCTGACCTGGGAGTTTTCGCAGGCGTCGCACCAGTCGGGCTGGGTGTTGTCGGGCGTAACGCTGGTAACCACCGTGGCTATCGTTCTATTCGGTGAGATCGTCCCTAAAGTATATGCCAGTCAGAATAATCTGCGGGTGGCTCGCCGAACGGCGCCCCTGGCGCAGGTAGGGCTGGCGGTGTTCCGACCCCTGTCAGCGTTACTGGTCAGTTTGAGTAATCAGGTTGATAAACGTATTCAGCGTCGGGGCTACAAACTGTCGGTTGAGGAACTCAGCCAGGCTGTTGAGTTAACGGGTTCAGATGCAACTACCGAGGAAAAGGAAATCCTGAAAGGTATTGTCAATTTCAGTAATCTGACGGCCCGGCAGGTAATGCGTACGCGGATGGATATTACGGCCGTAGAGGACGATCTGCCGTTTTCTGAACTGCTGGCCCAGATCAACGCATCGGGCTACTCCCGGGTGCCGGTCTACCATGAGTCGCTGGATCAGTTAGAAGGTATTCTTTATATCAAGGATCTTTTGCCGCATATTCACAACGACGACTCTTTTCAGTGGCAGTCGCTGATGCGTCCGGCGTTCTTTATTCCTGAAAACAAGAAAGTCGATGATCTGCTGCAGGACTTTCAGAAACGGCGCGTGCACATAGCGATTGTCGTTGATGAATACGGCGGAACGCGCGGTCTGGTAACACTGGAGGATATTATCGAGGAGATATTCGGCGATATCAACGATGAATTTGACGATGAAACTCCCATTGGCTATCGACGCGAAGATGAACGAACAGTCATCTTCGAGGGGAAAATGCTGCTAACGGATGTTTGTCGGGTGCTGAACGTAGATGCAACTACATTCGAGGCTGTTCAGGGCGGCACTGAATCGCTGGGTGGACTGCTGCTTGAACTGTTTAATCGGCTTCCCAAGCCCGGCGAAAAAACCATTTACTCCGGCTTTACCTTTGATATTCTATCGGCCGACGACAAGCGGATTAATGAAGTACGGGTTACCCGGAATACACAGGATGAACCGGTACCAAGTCTGTAACTACGGCAATCGGGTTTTAGCCCGTTCTGGCTACACACCTGAAGAACAGTTTCGCAGCCAGAAAATTATTTAAAATAAAAACTCCGTATAGAGGCTACGGTTCACTACACGGTAGCCTCTATACGGAGTTTCTGTTCCGGATTCAAACCCACAGACCCCGCCCTTGATTATACTCAGCGCCAATCCGTTGAATTTCGTCGGGGGAATACGTCAGCAAGCCTTTCTTCCGGAGTTGGCGTAAGCGCCGTTTTTCAAACCACGAAAGCCTACCGTCAACCAGTACACCAAACACAATCAGCCGTTCCAGACTTTGCCGAACTTCAAGTGGTGCATGCATGGCCTGTTCTGCAAAATGGCCGGTCAGAGTAGCGTCGGTTCGCAGTTTAAAGCGGTCTACCAGCGTCTCAGTAAGCAGAAAGTGAGCGTAGTTGTACTGGCGCTTTAGAATTGCTACGTACTGCAGCGCTTCCAGGATGAGCGGCCGAAGCTGCTCATTACTACCCCATTCGTCATAAAGCTCATTGACAAACTCACGAATGGTCAACGGGGCCATAACCCGAACCTGAGCCTCGCGCAACACCTGCCAGGACGCATAAGCGTTCCAGGCAGCGTAGAAAGGCATAGCGGCCAGATCCGTTACCTGACGCAGAGCGTATCGTCCGACCAGCCGTTTAGCCACCAATTTTAAAAAGATATGGCTCAATGCTGCTTTGGCGATATTGATGAGAAAGAAAATCATTAGCCCCCAACGCGGCAGATTGAGGTAAGGATCTATACCAAAGCGTAAGAGTCTTTGATTGGGTATTTCAAAAGCGGCATCTGCCAGGGCCTGCAGGTGACGATCATACTGCGCATCATGAGCCCGCGGAAACTGACAGACTTCCATAATTGTCTTGACACCGAAGCCATTCAGCGCAAGCAAAAGATTAACTTCCACATAGACCAGCAGCAGCCCATAGAGGGTCGTAACAATGGGAAGATCGTAAACTGTACTGAATACCGTTACAGTCGTATTCTGGAAAATATGCGGCCAGCTATACTGAGGAATGTACAATAGTAATACCCCCAGAACGCCCAGCAGAGCCGCAAAGCTAAGAGTAAGAACCTTTGTACGCCGGATAACACGACTCTCAACGGGATTCAGGACGTAAGGTTCATCGGTAGGATGAACTGTATCGAGTGCCTGCCGTATGTAGCGCATTGCCAGATGGTCGAGGGGACCAGGGCTGTTATTCGGAGGCCGGGTTGACATGATTTACGTGTGTAACAGTGGATTTATTTCTACAACTACAGAACGGGTCGGGTTGTTAGCGGGAATGCCAGATTTGACAAATCTGGATTGATTAAACGGTAAAAAACCACAAACAGCTACGTAAAGCCTGCTAACTGGATAAAGTCTGTCTGCCAATTCAGTAAATTCAATAAAACGGGGGCTTTACCAAGGGACTAACCATTTAGATCGCTATGATTCGTATTCTGTTTGGATGCCTGCTGGTTGGGCAGACGCTGGCACAGACCGTTGCGCCAAGCGCGCCTAAAGCAACCTCACAACGTGTTCGCGATGAGATGCGCGAGGCTGCCCAGACGTTTTTGCAATCGTTAACAGCCGAGCAGCGGCAACAGGTGGCCTTTTCCTTTGAAGACCCCGAGCGGTTTAACTGGCATTTTGTGCCCCGCGAACGTAAAGGGTTGCCGCTAAAGCAAATGAATCCGAATCAGCGGAAGCTGGCAATGAGTCTGCTCCGGACCGGGCTGAGCGATCAGGGATACGGCAAAGCAACGTCTATCATGGATTGGGAAAACGTCTTACGGGTTGTGGATAACCGGCCGCCCAATGATACCTACCGCGATCCTGAAAACTATTCGTTCACGGTCTTTGGCGACCCAACCAAAACCGAGCCCTGGAGCTGGCGGGTAGAAGGGCATCATCTGTCCGTACAGTTCCTATCGTTAAACGGGAAAATAATTGCCCAGACACCCACCTTCTTTGGTAGTAATCCGGCCATTGTGCAGTTTGACTCTACCATGGCCGATAAACGAATGGCGAACCCGAAGGTGGCTGATTTGCCGCAACGGGGCAAACAGATTTTAAAACAGGAAAGCGAACGTGCCTTTGCGCTGCTGAACACCCTCACTGCCGACCAGCGAAAACAGACCATCATAGCCGCTGTAGCCTATCCTGAAATCGTTACCAGTAACAAACGCACAGCCTCGCTGGAGCGAATGGACGGACTGAAAATGTCTGAGATGACCGCCGAGCAGCGGAAACTGTTTATGGATTTGCTGCAGGTTTATCTGAATAACTACCGGGTTACGCTGGCAAAACAGCAACTGGATAAACTGGAAAAAAATAATCTTGAAAATTTACGCTTTGCCTGGGCGGGCGATCTGACGCCACAGCTTGGCGAGGGGAAAGGCTGGTATTACCGGATTCACGGTCCCACCATCCTGATTGAATACGACAACACCCAGACTAACGCCAATCACGTTCATACGGTTGTGCGTGACCTAACGAATGACTGGGGCGAAGATTTGCTGCGCGAGCACTACCAGGCAACCAAGCACTAAAAAACGCTGTTTTGGATTAGCCTAGGGTTATTGTCAGGTTGACGGACGCTCATTTTAACAACTTTTAAGCCTATTAATTAACCGTTTCTTCGTAATTTGTGAAGATTATTTGTTCTCAATTCATGAAGAAACTCCTCATTAGTGCGTCGGTCTGTCTGCTATCGGTGGCGGCTTCGGCGCAGGACTCACAGTGGTATCTCCACGATAAGACTGATGGTACGGCTGGTATCAGTGTTGACCGGACCTACCGCGAACTACTTAAAGACCGGAAGCCAACCCCTGTATTGGTGGCCGTTATTGACGGTGGTATCGACACAACCCATGAAGATCTCCGTCGGGTACTCTGGGTCAATCCAAAGGAGATTCCCGGAAACGGTAAGGACGATGATAGGAACGGCTATGTGGATGATATCCATGGCTGGAACTTCATTGGTGGCAAGGATGGCCGTAACGTCAGCTACGAAACGGCTGAAGTTACCCGACTTTATGCTCAGCTAAAGCCTAAGTACGAAGGCAAAGACCGGAAGGCGCTGAAGCCCGACCAACAGAAGGAATACGATCTTTACCAGAAAACGAAAGCCGAAGTCGAAAAGAACCAGGCGCAGTATAAGGCTCAATACCGGGGTATTAACCAGTTCTATACGCAATACACAACGGCGGTCAGCATGCTGAAACAGGCGCTGAACGTAACGAAGCTCGATACGACTACGCTGCGCCGGGCCGCCGACACGCTGACGAGCGCAACGCTGAAGCGGCCGGCACTGGGCATTTTGCAGGTCTTACGCCAGCAGAATGCGGCCGATGCCGATGCGTTGATGGGTGAGCTGGAAAAGTATAATGAGCAGCTCAAGGGACGTGCTGAGTATAACTATAATCCGGATTTTGACAGCCGTAGTATCGTAGGCGATAATCCGGACGACCTGAACCAGCGCGACTATGGTAACGCCGACATTATGGGCCCTCGCGCCGATCATGGTACGCACGTAGCGGGCATTATCGCGGCCGACCGGACCAATAATCTCGGTATACAGGGTATTGCCGATGCGGTCCAGATTATGGGCGTGCGGGCGGTACCGGATGGCGACGAGCGCGATAAGGACGTAGCCAATGCCATTCGTTATGCAGTGGATAACGGCGCTCAGATCATCAACATGAGTTTTGGAAAGGACTATTCGCCCCAACGTAAAGTTGTTGAAGATGCAGAGCGGTATGCGCTGTCAAAAGGCGTTCTCTTAATTCATGCCGCCGGTAACGACGGAAAAGACATCGATACGGCAGCGAACTACCCCGCTCCCCGCTTCATGGATGGTTCGGCTATCCCGAACGTCATTACGGTCGGGGCCAGTGCCGAACCGAACACCAATGATCTCGTAGCGAGTTTCTCGAACTACGGGAAGCAGAACGTAGATGTATTTGCACCGGGTAAGGATATTTATTCGACCGTGCCTGGTAGTAAGTACGAAAACAACAGTGGTACGAGCATGGCCTCGCCGGTGGTAGCGGGTGTTGCGGCTGTTCTGAAGTCGTACTTCCCAAAACTGACGTATGCCGACATCAAACGTATCATCCTTCAGTCGGCAACGCCTTATAAAACCAAAGTCCGCAAACCCGAAAGCAACGACACCGTTGAGTTTGCGAGCCTTTCGAAAACGGGCGGGATTGTCAACCTGTACGAAGCCGTAAAGCTGGCTCTGGCGCAGGAAGGTGCTGCCAACAAGGGCAAGTAAGAGCCAAATTTTATTATCAGGGGCCAGCTACTGTCATGCGCAGTAGCTGGCCCCTGTTTTTTATGGAATGCTACAAACATTACCAGATTATCTCTAACTGGTCCTGATAGCGGTTAAACTTCTCGTCTGCGGAAATAACCGGCATCTTCTCAACTAAAGCAGTAGCCAGGAGAAGTCGGTCAAACGGATCGCGATGGTCAGCGTAAAGTGGAATCTGATTGTAGGCAGCAATATGGCGATTACTCAATTCAATTACATTAATACCATCCTGAACGGTTTGCCTAATCAATTCGTCGATTGTAATCTGAAAGCCGGGGAGTTTACCTATCTTGAGTTTTATAGCTAACTCAAAGAAACTGATTTTGGAAATATAAATACGGTTCTCTGGATTCGTAAGAACGGCGCGGGCCGTAGCTGAGACAGCTGAATTATTTTCCTGAATCCAGATAAGAATCTGGGTGTCAATGAGTACGTTCATGCCAGCTACATATACTCACTAAGGTCGTCAAGCGGTTCGTTAAAATCAGCTGGTACGCGAATTTTTCCGGTTAGGGAGCCAAAACGAATCCCCGATTGATTAGGTAGGCCAGTTTTACGTGAACTATGTTCGGCAGAAGGTTCGCTTTCCAGGAACGTAACAATCACTTCTGTCCGCTCCTGAACAGGGGGCGCTTCATGCCAGATGATCTGACCATTTTCGTAAGTGCCTTTTACTGCGGTTAGCATAACTAAATTGTTTGTATCAAAGATACACATTGATAACCTCATCGACATACTTATAAGCCGATATGTAGTATCGCTAATGGGTGTGTAAGCTTGGTAATCCTTGTGAGCATCTGATTTGTTCCGAATTTGAACAGCGCTCTTTGACATGGAACGGTGCATACTCTATTTCATAGGCTTAAAGTAGGCCGTAAGTCGAAACAGAAGGAAACTTCACTTGCCTGCTTTACGTTGTTCTTTGGAATAAGCCAACCGCATCGGCGGTCCGACGCAACGTGACGACTGAAGAGAAAGCAGCACTTACCGATATTGACCTGACGGGTTACGACCAGATTGAAGTTCTGGGTGCCCGTGAACATAATCTGAAGAACATTGACGTCACGATTCCCCGCAATAAGCTGGTGGTGGTGACGGGTATTAGTGGCAGTGGCAAGTCGTCGCTGGCGTTTGATACAATCTACGCCGAGGGCCAACGGCGCTACATGGAGAGCTTTTCGGCCTATGCCCGCTCGTTTATCGGCGATATGGAACGGCCCGATGTAGACAAAATCAACGGGCTGAGTCCGGTAATTTCCATTGAGCAGAAGACAACCTCTAAAAATCCCCGCTCAACAGTCGGCACTACAACCGAAATCTATGACTTTCTACGATTGCTCTATGCCCGCGCTGGCGAAGCATTTTCGTACGTAACGGGTCGGAAGATGGAACGCCAGTCGCAGGACCAGATTATTGACACGATTTTGAGTCAATACGCTGGTCAGAAGACCACCCTGCTGGCTCCCGTTATTCGAGGACGTAAAGGCCATTACCGCGAATTGTTTGTCCAGATTGCCAAAACCGGCTACACCAAAGTGCGGGTCGATGGCGTTGTGCAGGATATTGTTCCCAAGATGCAGCTGGATCGGTATAAGATTCACGACATCGAGATTGTCATTGACCGGCTCGTTCCCAAAGCCGAAGACCGGTACCGGCTTAGCCAATCGGTGCAGACGGCGTTGAAACAGGGCAAAGGTGCCATGCAGATGCTCGACGGGGCGGGGCAGCTTATTTACTTTTCGCAGAACCTGATGGACCCGGAATCGGGCATTAGCTACGACGAACCCTCGCCCAACTCGTTCTCGTTTAACTCGCCCTACGGTGCCTGTGCGGTCTGTAATGGGCTGGGCGTCGTCGAAGAAATCACGGAAGAATCAGTCATCCCCGACAAGTCGTTGAGTATTAGTCGCGGTGCCATTGCGCCTTTGGGCGAGTTCCGGGAGTTGTGGATTTTTAAGGAGATTGAGGTTATTCTCAAAAAATACAAGCTGAACCTTAGCACTCCGGTTACCAAATACCCTGACGAACTGCTGCACGCCCTGATGTATGGCACGGAAGAGGAAGCTGCAGTTCCTTCGAAGAAATACCCCGGTCAGGACTACTACAGCTTCAAATTTGAGGGAATTGTCAATTTTCTGAAACGGCAGCAGGAAAACAGCACCGACAAGATTCAGGAATGGCTCAAGGACTTTATGGTCGTCAAGACCTGTCCTGAATGCGAGGGCGCCCGCCTGAAGAAAGAATCGCTCTACTTCAAGATTGATCAGAAAAACATCTCCGAACTGGCCCGCATGGACATTTCGGAGCTGACCGACTGGTTTAACGGGCTGGAAAGCCGCCTGACCGACCGCCAGAATACCATAGCTAAGGAAATCCTTAAGGAAATCCGTAAACGGATTGGCTTCCTGCTGGATATTGGCCTGGATTATCTGACGCTCGACCGCCCTCTGCGGACGCTGTCGGGTGGCGAAGCGCAGCGTATCCGGCTGGCTACGCAGATTGGCACGCAACTGGTCGGTGTGCTGTATATCATGGACGAGCCGAGCATTGGTCTGCATCAGCGTGATAACGTCAAGCTGATCGATTCGCTGAAAAATCTACGTGACCTTGGGAATACGGTTCTGGTGGTCGAGCACGACAAAGACATGATGCTCGAATCAGACTTTATCCTCGACATCGGTCCCGGCGCGGGTCGGCATGGTGGTCAGGTGGTCGGCATCGGTACCCCCGAAGAATTTCTGCGGAACGGCAGCACCACTGCCGACTATCTGAGCGGTCGCCGGAACATCGAAGTGCCAGCCGAACGACGTAAAGGCAACGGCAAATTCCTGATTATTAAAAACGCCACCGGTCATAACCTCAAGAACGTAACGCTGAAATTGCCGCTTGGCAAAATGGTGACCATTACGGGCGTGTCGGGCAGCGGCAAATCGTCGCTGATCCACGAAACCCTGTTCCCGGTGCTGAACCGGCATTTCTATAAGTCAAAGCGCGAGCCGCTACCGTTCAAGACCGTCGACGGGCTGGAGCATCTGGACAAAGTAATTGAGGTCGATCAGTCGCCCATTGGCCGGACACCCCGCTCGAATCCGGCTACCTACACGGGTATGTTTTCTGAAATCCGGACCTTGTTTGCCGAACTGCCCGAAGCCAAAATCCGGGGCTACAAACCCGGTCGGTTCTCGTTCAATGTAAAGGGTGGCCGCTGCGAAGACTGCGAAGGCGCGGGCATGAAGAAAATTGAGATGGAGTTTTTGCCGGACGTACACGTTATGTGCGAAACCTGTAAAGGTAAACGCTTCAACCGCGAAACGCTGGAAGTGCGATTCAAAGGCAAATCCATCGCCGATGTACTGGACATGACCGTTGAGCAGGCGCTGGAGTTCTTTGCCAGTCAGCCGAAGATTCTGCGGAAGGTAACGACGCTCAATGATGTCGGTCTGGGTTACATTACGCTTGGTCAGCACGCCACCACGTTGTCGGGTGGCGAAGCGCAGCGGGTTAAATTAGCCGAAGAGTTGTCGAAGAAAGACACGGGCAAGACGCTGTACATTCTCGATGAGCCCACAACGGGTCTGCATTTTCAGGATATTTCGCACCTGCTGGATGTTCTGAACAAACTGGCCAATAAAGGTAACACCGTTCTGATCATCGAACATAACCTGGACGTTATTAAAGTTTCGGACCATCTGATTGATCTCGGTCCCGAAGGCGGCAATAAAGGGGGCCAGATCATTGCCGAAGGAACGCCCGAAAAGGTCGCTGAGGTGAAGGGAAGCTATACCGGTAAGTTTTTGAAAATGGAGCTGAACGGGTAGCAAGCCGCAAAATCCGTTATCTTCGCCGGTCTCAACACAACCTGCGAAAACTGATTTATGCGGAATCCTTTCTTTTATATTTTATTGCTCGTGCTGGTCGTTCTGGACGGCTGGCTGCTGGCGCACCCCAATCTGATTGGTCAGGCTGGGGTGTTCTTTTTTGAGTACGACTACCTCGAAACGTTCCCCAAAGCCTTGGGTACGGTGGCAATTGTGGTGGGTATTGGCCTGTTGATTGCGTGGCTCGTAGGTCGGCTTGGGCGGCCGGTAGCCATTGTCGGTTCGGTTGCCCTACTAGCGGCTTCGGCTTTTTATCTGTTTCAAAGTTTTACGCAATACAATAGCGGTGTCTATAAACTCACCGGCGCGGGCTTCCGGGCTGGGGCTATCCTGCTTCCGGGCTTACTGGTGCTTGTCTTTGGTATGCGTCTGTTCGATCTTCTTCAAACCAAAGCCAATCGCCGATGAGATACTTGATAGCGTTATGGGCGGTTTTTTGGGTAAGTACGGTTATGGCACAAACCACGTATTTGCTTAAACCCGACCGCGTATTTGATGGCGAAGCCGTGCATGAAGGCTGGGTTGTACGGGTAAAAGGCGAGAGGATTGAAGCTGCCGGTCCGGCGACCAGCGTTTCGGGAAACGGAGCGGAAGTGATAGACCTGAAAGGCACAACCTTACTGCCAGGTCTGATCGAAGGTCACTCGCATCTGCTACTACATCCCTATAACGAAACACCCTGGGATGATCAGGTGCTGAAAGAAGCCCGGTCGTTACGGGTTGCGCGCGCTACGGTCCATGCGAAGAAAACGCTGATGGCTGGTTTTACGACCGTTCGCGACCTTGGTACGGAAGGAGCCGAATATGACGACGTAGGACTAAAGCAGGCCATTAATCAAGGCATCATTCCCGGACCACGCATGATCGTCGTGACCAAGGCGCTGATTGCAACCGGCAGCTATGCACCCAAGGGATTCAGTCCCGATATTAATGTGCCGCAAGGTGCCGAGGAGGCCGATGGGCACGACGCCCTCATTCGGGCCGTTCGAACGCAGATTGGTAAAGGCGCCGACGCCATAAAAATTTACGCTGATTACCGCTGGGGATTGATGGCCGAGGCCCGGCCGACATTCTCTATTGACGAAATCAGACTGATTGTCGAAACGGCCCGCAGCAGTGGACGGGGCGTGGTAGCGCATGCGGGCACGGCCGAAGGTATGCGTCGGGCAATACTGGGCGGCTGCGAAACCATTGAGCATGGCGATGCCGGAACGCCCGACGTGTTTGCACTTATGAAGCAGCACGGCACTGTCCTGTGCCCAACGCTGGCTGCTGGCGACGCCGTCAGTCAGTACCGGGGCTGGAAAAAAGGACAGGAGCCCGAGCCGGAACGACTTCGGCAAAAACGGGTTACGTTCAAACAGGCGCTGGACGCGGGCGTAACGATCTGCGCCGGGGGCGATGTTGGGGTATTTTCCCACGGCGATAACGCCCGCGAGCTGGAAATGATGGTGGATTACGGTATGAAGCCGCTCGATGTGCTGCGTTCGGCTACGTCGGTAAACGCCGATGTTTTTCATCTGAACGACCGGGGGCGTATCCGGCCCGGTTTACTGGCCGATCTGGTAGCGGTTGAAGGCAATCCAGTCCGTGAAATAGCTGATATACGGCGTATTCGCCTAGTGCTGAAGGGCGGAATTCTTTACCGGCAGTAGGATAAAACTTATTGCGTCTTCTAAGGGTTACAACCTAATCCATAAGTAAGGCGGCTTTTTTCTTTCGTTTTCACCCGTCGTTTGGGATTTTGGGCTAATTTCGCCCCGACGCTCGACAAGCCGCTAATTCCTTATTTCTGAATACTCTACCCTGATTTTTTGTATGGCAAACGCTGCTGAACTAACCGTTGATGGTAAATCGTTTTCGTTTCCAACGCTTGAAGGAAGCGAACATGAGAAAGCCTTCGACATTTCTAACCTCCGTGACCAAACCGGCTATGTTACGTTAGACCGGGGCTACAAAAACACCGGCGCAACCCAGAGCGCCATCACCTTTTTAGATGGCGAGGAAGGAATCCTGCGCTATCGGGGCTATTCCATCGAAGATTTAGCGGCTAAGGCGTCGTTTCTGGAAGTGGCATATTTGCTCATTTACGGTGAACTGCCCACCAAAAGTCAGTTTGACCAGTTTGAGAATGCCATTCGTCACCATACGATTGTGAACGAAGACATGCGGAAGATTTTTGAAGGCTTCCCGGTCAATGCGCATCCGATGGGCGTTCTGTCGTCGCTGGTAAGTGCGATGAGCGCGTTCTACCCGGATTCCTATGACGAACGGGCTGAGGATAAAACGGATCTGCACATCATTCGTCTTCTGGCCAAGCTACCGACAATAGCGACCTGGTCGTTCAAAAAGTCGCAGGGTCACCCGGTCAATTACCCGAAAAATACCCTCAACTACACGGCTAACTTCCTGCATATGATGTTTGCCCTGCCAGTTGCCGAATACCAGGTGGACCCGGTTGTGGCGGAGGCTCTGAACGTACTCCTGATTCTGCACGCCGATCACGAGCAGAACTGCTCGACCTCGACTGTACGGCTCGTTGGCTCGTCGCGCGCGAATATTTATTCGTCGATTTCGGCAGGCATCAATGCCCTATGGGGCCCACTGCACGGTGGCGCCAATCAGGAAGTGATCGAGATGCTCGAAGATATAAAAGCCGACGGCGGAGATGTTTCGAAGTATATTGATATGGCCAAAAACGCGAAGCAAACTGGTTTCCGACTTTTCGGCTTCGGGCACCGGGTCTATAAAAACTTCGACCCTCGCGCTAAGATTATCAAGAAAGCAGCCGACGACGTACTGGCAAAACTGGGCGTCAACGACCCGGTGCTAGATATTGCGAAAGGACTGGAAGAAGCCGCTCTGAACGACGAATACTTCGTGCAACGTAAGCTTTACCCGAACGTTGATTTCTATTCGGGTATCATCTACCGAGCTCTGGGCATTCCAACGAATATGTTTACGGTGATGTTTGCCATTGGCCGTCTGCCGGGCTGGATTGCCCAGTGGAAAGAGATGCGAGAGCAGAAAGAACCGATTGGTCGTCCGCGCCAGATTTATACCGGCCCGACCCTGCGGGAGTTTGTTTCCATTGAACAGCGGTAAGCATTGTTCTGTACCAAAGCCAGACAGCCCCAACCTGAGCAGGTTGGGGCTGTCTGGCTTTGGTATAAATAAAAAAGCGATGACCGGAAAACCAGCCATCGCTTCTCATGCTGAAAGAAACAGCACTGTTGATTAATCGTCGATTTCGCCTTCGTCGTCATCTTCGGTAGCACCAATGGGATCGAGCAGGGCGTTTTCGTCTTCGTTGATCTTCGCGCGGATTTTACCTTCCAGCTCAGCCATCAGTTCCGGATTATCGAGCAGCAGCTCTTTAACAGCGTCGCGGCCCTGCGCCAGACGGCTGGTACCATACGAGAACCAGGAGCCCGACTTCTTAACGATGTCCATCTCAACGGCCAAATCAAGCACTTCGCCTACCTTTGAGATGCCCTGACCATACATGATGTCAAACTCAACTACTTTGAAGGGAGCCGCCAGTTTGTTCTTGACAACCTTCACCTTTGTGCGGTTACCTACTACGTTGTCGGCACCTTCCTTAATCTGACCAATGCGCCGGATGTCTAACCGAACAGACGAATAGAACTTCAGTGCGTTACCGCCCGTCGTCGTTTCGGGGTTACCGAACATGACGCCGATCTTTTCGCGCAGCTGGTTGATAAAAATGCAGCAGCAGCCGGTTTTATTGATCGTACCGGTCAGCTTCCGCAGAGCCTGCGACATCAGACGGGCCTGCAGACCCATCTTGCTTTCGCCCATTTCGCCTTCAATCTCGGCTTTTGGCACAAGAGCAGCCACGGAGTCAATAACGATAATATCAATGGCGCCGGAGCTGATCAGGTGCTCCGCGATTTCGAGAGCCTGCTCGCCGTTATCGGGCTGCGAGATAAGCAGGTTTTTGGTATCAATACCTAGTTTTTCAGCGTACACCCGGTCAAACGCGTGCTCGGCATCAATAAAAGCTGCCAGACCACCCGCCTTCTGCGCTTCGGCGATGCAGTGCATCGTAAGCGTGGTTTTACCCGATGATTCAGGACCATAGATTTCGACGACGCGGCCGCGTGGCATACCGCCGATACCCAGCGCGAGATCCAGCCCCAGTGAACCCGTCGAGATAACCGGAACGTCCACAACTTTGCTTTCGCTCAGGCGCATAACGGTACCTTTACCGAACGCTTTATCTAGTTTCTCAATGGTGGTTTGCAGGGCTTTTAACTTGCTGTCATTAGCAGATGCTGTGGCTTGCGCCGTATCTGATTTTGCCATGTTAGGATGGTTGTTTAAACAGATAAAATTAGCGAAAAAAGCTCGGATTACCAAACGCTTTCCGGAAATAGTTAAGAGGTTTTTGGGTCTGAAAAAACGGCCTGAAATGAGCAGAAATGCAACTTTTAATTACAGCTACAAGACCTGTTAAGTGGGGTTTGCGCAGTTCCCGATTTTCGGGCGATGTAAGCCTCCAGGGACTTCATTTGTGGTGTGTTTAACAGACAGCACAACTGCCTTGCGGCCGTGGCGTTCAACGAATCGGCAGCCGTTGGTGATAAGTACCAGCCCAGGGGATATTGATGCCCTCTGGTTCGGTCGAGCGAAAAATTAATGTACGTGAACTGCAGGTCATTTGGCTGGTCGTTTAAGGGATCGGAATGTTTCTTGAGGGTATAGGCAACCAGTTGATCCAGGGCGAAACCCTGTCGGCCGGCTGCGCTCAGGAAGCCGGTTAGTGGTTCGCTCAGAAACCGGAAGGTTAATTTAGCTGCCGCATTATCAGTAGCCTGTCCGTTGTGCAATGAAAGCAGATAATACCGGACTCGGTATCTGGTCGTGTCCCGCTGGCTTAGCTGCTGCAGACGCCGGATAAGCTGAATAGCAGTCATGATACCCGTGTTTTCAACGTAGCCGCCATCAATGAGGTGAAAGGCCGGAAAGCAGACTGATTTCATATTGGGCAACTGACCGTCAACCCGTCCTCCGCTGGTCACGAATGGGAAACGAGCAGACAGGAAAGTTGCGGTTTTAAACGGTATGTCGGCTCTGGTGACCGCGAACAGAT
The DNA here is from genome assembly GCF_013127955.1 of Spirosoma taeanense. Classification (NCBI taxonomy): domain Bacteria; kingdom Pseudomonadati; phylum Bacteroidota; class Cytophagia; order Cytophagales; family Cytophagaceae; genus Spirosoma; species Spirosoma taeanense. The sequence goes on along the minus strand of NZ_CP053435.1, from coordinate 4,673,582 downwards.
CAACGACATCGTAAAAATGGCTGTTGGACGCCTGTTTGTTCGTTGGTGACAGGGGCGGGTTGCCCAAATTCAGCGGTGATAAAAGAGCCTTCTGGCCGGTTTCAGCGACGGACGAGTTCAGAAAAAGAAGCGGAAAGCGGGTACTGTCGGCCGGTGAGTCGTAATAGGTAAGAAAAGACTTCTCCAGTGTCAGGCGTACTGCCTCCCTCTCGTCTGGTATATGATCAAACAACGCCTTCTCCCAGGCGTCTTCGAGCCACCGATTCCGGTCCAGTGCATAAACAGGAGCAGGAGAAAGATTATGCACACCGCCCCGAAACAGCATTGAAGCCACCGTAGGGGCAATCAGATCGTGCGACACAATATCCCTTGACTGAGCGCCTATCAAGGATAAATTATGAACTCGGGCAGCATTGGCACGCTGTAGGGCAATATAGGTCGCTGCGCCAACACTACCACCTGATACGCCACTAATGCCGAAAACATACCGGCTAAAATCCGGAATCAAACTGTCTAACTGGTACAAACAAGCGGCTGTCCAGGCTGCAGCCCGGATACCTCCTCCCTCCGCAGCAATGATCACTACCGGAATTTCGGATGTGTCTGTCAGTTTCTTTGTTCGATCCCGATACCACCGATCGAAATAATTCTCAAAGGTGGGGCGACTGCTGACGATGGCGGCTGTATCAGGGGTTTGCCGGATGGCGCTGTTATCATTGAACATAGAGACTATCAGCGCATACAGGACTACGATCAGAATAAGCGGATAAAGCGGGAGTTTATTAAACTGGATCAGGAGCGTTCCCAGATAAGCTACTGCACACAGCCACAGTAGCAAGACGGCGTGTAAACCAATAAGCTGCGCAACCGTCAGGCCTACGGATGGAATGAAGACGAGCAGCAGAATATTCAGTAAGGCCTGGCCAAAGATCATGCTGCCGGGAATCAGACGTACCAGTAAGGCATAATCGCGGGTAGGCGTTGTTGAAGTGAACAGCAGCATCTCGGTTTCTTCGTTCGGCCGGTGACTGCGCCAGAAGCGGTAAACCGTAACCAGACCTGTCAATATCAGCGCGATTATCAGCAGCACAAATCGGAGAATATACAATGGGGTATCCCGTTCGATGGCTGGCAGGTCTCTATAACTACTAACAAACGCCCATCCCGTAATCACAAAAGGCAGTGCGACAAAAACCAGGGGTAAAAGCTGGACAAACCTGTAGTCGGAGAAGTGGTTGGTCAGCGTATTCGCCGATATACTCACCGATTGCGTAGGGGGCGCTATGCCTTTGATCGGTTTCAGGTACAGTAAAATCTTGCTGGTCACGTAAAGCATAGCGCCTAAGCCTACCAGAGTCAGAAGCAGAAACAACACGGTTCCTGCAATCTGCAAATTACCCTTAGTAGACAGCCATAGAAAGAAGATTTCGTCGAACTGGTCCAGATTGATGATGATGCCCATGAAAATGAGCAGGTAAATCAGAAACTGAACCCCGAGTAAACTACTCCAGAAGGCCAGGAGCCAATGAAATCGTCGTTTTTTCGGGTCGCCGGGCGGCTTTCCCCGGTCGTTAAGGCGTTGCGATAAATTGGGGTTTGCCGTCTTTAGCAGGGTTGCCTGCTTAACCTCCGCCATGTAGTGCTGCTGGGTTTGGGCGTACGTCTGTATGCTATTCTGTTTGATTGCATAAGCTTCTTTCTGGCCTGGACCTAACTCAATAAATGAGTAGAGTATACCCAGCGGATGAAGCAGAATATACCAGACAGCCGCGACGACAGGAAAAAATTTTAGAATGATGAGTATCGTCCAGAGCCAGGGCAGCCCGGACGTACCTGAATCCTCTTGGCTATAGAACCAGGTGTTCATTATGATATTTTCGATGAAGTCGGCGGTCATTCCGACTAGTACCAATAAGGCTATTATCAGCCCCATGCGCTTCATGAACCGGGCGGTTGGAGTATGAAGCTCTGAGCCATCGGCACCCACAACAAACAGCGAGTGAAGCGCAAAGAAAACGCACCAGGTAAACAGCGTAAGACCGTAGATGAGGATGAATCCATTATCGATCAGAATCTCCAGCTGGGCCAGCTGCTGCTGGCTGGCGCTCCAGGACTGAATAGTAAGAAAAGGTGACTGATGGCTAAAGGCCAGTTTTTGGCTTAAGGCATGGATATGGTACTCGCCGAAAGGAGACTCCAGAAAAAGCAGAACCGAGGCCACCAGGATAGATAACAGTAGCAGAGGAACACGGTAGCGGTACCATCGTTTGGCGAACTGCTCCATGCGGAGCGATAAATGGGAATCGCTGCTGGATTCCGGTGAATTTTGGGGAAGGGCGGAAAGCATGATGAATAGTGGTCAAGGAGATGCATAAAGTTTGCTATTCAACAGCTAAAACTCAAAGGATCAGTAACTAAACGGTCGGGTATTCATTCATTTCGACGGGCCATAAAAAGGCCATACGCTCCGGAGCGTATGGCCAACCATATTGTTTAATATAGGCGATCTATAACGTCGAATCGGCAGTCATAGGCTGTTGCTGAACGGGCTGCTGGGGATATCCACCCTGCGGATTACTCTGCTGTTGTGGATAGCCGGGCTGTTGGTAACCCTGCTGCGGTTGGCCCTGGGGCTGATACCCCGGGTAAGCTGAAGCGTCGCCATAAGGGCGCTGGGTTGAGCCAATGAATTCGACATTGGTAATATAATATTTGGTTTCGCCGTTCCAGGGTAACTTCAGAATCTTCTCCTCATAATGGAGCGTTACCCGCTGTCCGGTTTTGACGGCTTCGGTAATTTGTTTGGCAACAGCCTCGTCTTTCACCGAGAAATCGAAGTACTGGGGCGTCAGCGAACCGGTTTCGCCCGAGAAGCCACCAACGTTCAGGACGCCTTCGTAAGTTTTGAAAATATACCCCCGGCGACTGAATTTAGAAACCGTGCCGGCGCGTTCGCCGTCGCTGAAACTCCAGCCGGTCAGGATATATAAGACGCCAAAAACGACTAATAAAAACAACAGGAAATACAGTAACCCTCGCATGGAACTTGGTTGTTTAGTAGCGGTAAGAACGCTCAAATAGACAAAAATTTTCAGATATAACCAGAAAGGGAACAGCGCGGCCCGTGAATTGTTCGCTGACACTGGAGAACAGACCCGTGACAACTACCGAAACTGAATTATTTAGCCCGAATGGCAATGACCGGGTCGAGCCGGGCCGCCGAGAAGGCCGGAATAATACCCGACAGGATACCGATAATGCTCGATACGCCCAGTCCAAGCGCAATATTATCGGCGGTTAGCTGCAGTTCCAAACTGCCCAACTGCAGGAACGACAGCAAATAGACCAGTACAATACCGGCCAGCCCACCCACCAGACTTAGCAGAACCGCTTCGAACAGAAACTGAAAAAGAATAAAATAATTTTTAGCGCCCAGCGATTTCTGAATACCGATAATATTGGTTCGTTCCTTAACGCTGACGAACATAATATTGGCTATCCCGAAACCGCCGATCAGGATGGAAAAGCCACCAATTACCCAGCCTGCTACTGTCAATACAGAGAAAATGCCGCTGATGGCTTTAGCGGCCGCTTCGGGTCGGTTAATGGCAAAATTGTCGTCCTGAGTGGGCCGTAATCCGCGCCGGGTGCGCATCAGTCCTCTAATCTCGCTTTCGAGTTCGAGCAGGCCTTCGTCATCGCTGTAGCCCTTGATAGCGATGTTTATACTGGGGTTTAGCGAATGGAACATCTTGGCAAACGCGCCGTATGGAATCAGGCATTTAACGTCGGGATTACCACCCACGTTGAGCAGACTTTCTCCTTTTCGCTCCTGAACGCCAATAACCACGAAATTCAGGCCGTTGAGCTTAAATGGTTTGCCGATGGGATTCTGACCGGGAAACAGGTTGTCGACTACATCGGCCCCGATTATAGCGACATTGCGGGCTACATCAATTTCCTGCTGGGTAAAGTACCGGCCTTCTGAAATGGGTACGTCAGATATTTTATTGTAATCGAACGTAGTGCCCTGAATGAGGGCCAGCATGCTGTTATTGCCCTGCTTGACCGTAACCCGCCCTTTAAAGTCCATGGCTACTACGGCCTGGGCATTTTCGAGTCGTTCGCTCAGGAAGCGATACTCCGTGTAGTTGACCTCAGGCCGCTGAAAATATTTCCACCATTGATATTCAGTCCCGAACGTCCAGGGCCATTTGTCGAGGTAAACTACTTTGTCGCCAATAAACGACAGACTCGTTCGGATATTTCGCTCCAGCGAATCGACCAGGGTGAAGACGGCAATGATGGCAAAAATCCCGATCGTTACGCCCAGCAGCGACAGCGTCGTACGCAGCAGATTTGAACGCAGGGCCTGCCACGCGAACCGAAAACTCTCCAGGACCTGACGAAAAAATTGCATGGCGTTCTGATTTGCTTTCACCAACCTTACGAAAGCCGTCGAATGGAAGAAACAAAGGGTTAACAAAATAACGATTTACAAAGGCCAACCCCAAAGAGTTTCGGACAAGTATGGGCTACGGCCGGATAAATGGTTGGTTTGGTCAGCGGTTCGAACTGTTAATTGACTTCAGAAACGACGTAATGGCCTCGTTGACGGCTTCTGGCTGCTCAACGCTGGACGAGTGACCGGCCCCCGGCACAATCACTAACCGCGAACCGGCAATGTTGTCGTGAATCCGCTGTGCTTTGGCTGGTACCGTCGCTACGTCTTCGTCGCCGACAATGACAAGCGTAGGGGCTGTAATGTTTTTTAGCTCATCGAACACACCCTTACGATCAATGGCGCCCTGAACCGCCCGGACAATTGTACGTTTGTTCTGTTTCAGCTGATCAATCCAGTGTTGGCGTTCGGCGGCTCGGCTAGGGTCGGTCAGGAAGGTTTTGCCAAACATGATTTTCATCACAGGGTCTACTACCGGCCAGGTCCCCAGCCACTTTACCACCGTACAGAGTCGCTGGTATTTGGGTACATTTTCAGCCGGTTCCGGATCGGCAGAGGTTTCAAGCAATGTGAGTGATTTAATCAGGTCGGGTCGCCGGGCAGCCAGCCGCATGCCCATAAAGCCGCCCATCGAAAGCCCCGCAAAATGGCACGGGCCAACCCCTAACTGCTCAATTAATCCGACAACATCCTCGTAGACCGTATCCATGTCGTAGCCTTCCCGCGTAACGCGGCTGCGGCCCTGTCCCCGATGGTCATACGTAATAACCCGGTAGCGATTGCGCAGAGCGGCCACCTGGCTGTGAAACATATGGCCGCTCCAGAGAAGCCCATGCGAGAAAACAATTGTTTCAGGCCCGGTACCGGTTGACTCGTAGTACAACTCAGTGCCATTCGTAGTCAAATAAGGCATAGGCTTTTTTTGTTGAAAAATACCATTTTTCGATAAAAGATGGGCTGTGCCGCAGCTATACTTCCGATGTTCTGACTGTCTGAGTCGTTCGGATAAACCTATTTTGTAGTTTAGGGGATTACAACCGCCTAACCGAAAGTCCGTATGGAAAAACGCATTGCTCTTTACTCGGCTTCTCTTTTCATCGCTCTAGCCATCGCGTCCTGTAAAACACAGTCGCCCTCTGGCTCAGCCGATTCAAAAGTCAGCCAAAGTCAGGGGGTTTATCAGTACCGTGACGAAGACCCAACCGTAAAGCCGTTCTTCTCCGACCGGCAGGGCGTAATCGGGCGGAACGGCATGGTGGCGTCGGCGCATCCCGAAGCGTCGCAGGTCGGGCTGACCATCCTGCAGGCCGGTGGTAATGCGGTGGATGCGGCCGTAGCGGTTCAGTTTGCTCTGGCGGTGGTCTATCCCGGCGCGGGCAACATTGGCGGGGGCGGTTTCATGGTTTACCGCGACAATGCCGGAAAAGCTTTTACGCTCGACTACCGCGAAAAAGCACCCGGCCGGGCCACGCAGAATATGTATCTCGACTCGCTGGGTAACGTTCGGCCGGGCCTCAGTATCAGCGGCCATCTGGCGAGTGGCGTACCGGGCTCGGTCGATGGGATGGTTGAAGCGCACAAACGATTTGGGAAACTGCCGTGGGCGCAGGTGCTGCAACCGGCCGTTGATCTGGCTCAGAAAGGATTTGCCCTGACAGTGCGCGACGCCCTCGGCCTGAACCGGATCAAAACAGACCTGAATACCATTAATCCCGGCAAGCCTTATTTCCTGAAAAGCCTGCTCCCGACCGATACGACAACCTGGCACAAAGGCGATATACTAGTGCAAGCCGATCTCGCCCAAACGCTGCAGCGCATTCAGGCGCAGGGACGGGCGGGTTTCTACGAAGGCGAAACGGCGCGGCTGTTAGCCGAAGAAATGCAGCGCGGGGGCGGACTGATTACCGAAGAGGATCTGCGAAATTACCACGCTGTCTGGCGTAATCCGCTTCAGGCGAAATACAAAAATTACAACGTCATTACGATGCCGCCAACCTCCAGCGGGGGTGTTGCGCTCATTCAGCTGATGCGCTTTACCGAGCCCTTTCCATTACGTCGGTGGGGCTGGAACCGCGACAGCACCGCGCAGGTCATGATTGAAGCCGAACGGCGCGTGTATGCCGACCGGGCCAAATTTCTGGGTGATCCCGATTTTGTGAATGTGCCGGTGGATAAACTAATCAGCCCGGATTACCTCCGCACCCGCTGGACCGACTTTTCGTTTGCCAAAGCCACCGACAGCCGGGCCGTGAAGGGTGGCACGATTCCGGGCTACGAGAGTCTCGAAACTACCCACTTCTCCGTTGTTGACAAAGAAGGCAACGCTGTGAGTATAACCACTACGCTGAACGGCGGTTACGGCAGCCGCGTGGTGGTGGGTGGAGCCGGGTTCTTTATGAACAACGAGATGGACGATTTCAGCGTAAAGCCGGGCGTACCGAATATGTTTGGACTGATTGGTAATCAGGCGAATGCCATCGCGCCCAACAAGAGGATGCTGTCGTCCATGACGCCGACGATTCTGGAGAAGGATGGGAAGCTGTTTATGGTGGTTGGAACGCCGGGCGGCTCTACGATTATTACGTCGGTATACCAGACGATCCTAAACGTAATTGAGCACGGGATGACAATGCAGCAGGCGGTCAACGCGCTGAAGTTTCACCACCAGTGGTTGCCTGATAAAACGATTTTTGAGAACGGAGCCTTCTCCGACGCAACGATTCAGGCCATGCAGAGTCGCGGTTACGTGCTGGAACGGCTAACCAATACCCTGGGTCGGATGGATTGCGTGCTGGTTCGGCCAGACGGATCTTTCGAGGGAGCCTCTGATCCAAGGGCCGACAATACAGCTCGTGGCTATTAGGTTTTAGCAGAGCCAGTACCTAAATGCATACAACGGAACTGGCTCTGTTTTGCTTAATCCAGCGCCTTTCGGAGCTGTTTTGCCTGTTCTTTATGCTTCTTATCGTTGTTAAGCACCTTTTTGGCGTAGGTCTTGACGGCATCGGTTGGGGCATCATCCCGGAGGTCATCGGCAATATCGAGCGCGTCGTCGTTCACGCTGGTCATGTAGTCGAGGTACTGGAGATCAAACTCCGTGCTGGTGCGCATGTCGCTTAATCGGCCCACCTGATTTTTGCTGTCATTCGATAAACCAACCGGCAAGACCACGTTCATCAGCTTAGCCAGGTTCTGGAGTTCCCTGTCTCCCTGCTGATGGTCGGTCATGATCTGTCGGGCCAGAATCTTTACCTGCGGATTACTCGCCTTCTGAACAGCTAGTTTACTCAGTTCATACTCGGTCTGGCTGCTGTTCGCCAGTTCAACCATGTTTTTGGTTACGCCCTTGGCCTCATCTTTGGCATCGCTACTGATGGCCACGGCCTGTTTATCAATACGTTCGGCATTGATTTTTTCTGCCTTTTCGGTGCTGTCGTTACGCGATGAGCAGCCGTAATTTAGGATAAGGCCAACGAGCAGGAGAGCGGTTACTCGGTTGGATTTCATGTTCTTGAGTAGCGTTTGTTGTCTCCTTAGAACGGATAAACGTAACGCTTGTTCGAATACAGGGGAGCGCTCAACGTAATCCTTATTGCCGATGACCTTCAACCGGATTGGCAATGAGGCTGGTTTGGAGCAGTGTCAGCCAGGCTTCCCGAATGTTGTTGGCCGTCAGCAGTTGTTTGGCTCGCAGATGCAGCAAATCGGGCAGGTATTGGCAGCCGTAATGGGCTTCGTCAACTAACTCGTTCAGTATGCCCGTCGCCTGATACTGGCGGATTTCCTCAGGGGTGGGCATGGTGGGAAAGCTGCCTAATTTCCCCAAGTCGTTACCCGTCAAAATGGCGCTGTTACGAATGTCGGCCGGAATGCCGTCTACGCCAATGCCTACTTTCGGGCGGGCCACTTCAAACAGCGCATCGCCATTGGCCCGGCAGTACCAGTCGGCGCCCAATCGGCCAATAAGGTCAATCTTGCGGGGGTCTATCAGGTTGTTTTCCCCGAAAATGTCGTCGTGGAAGTGGGCCGTTACTACCTCACAGATAACCAGGTTGGCGGCCCCCGGCCCCGTGCCGGTCGCGATGATCTGCTTGACGATACATTCAAACGCGGCTGGCGATTCAGCTACTCGCGGTGGTCGCACCCGATCGGACTGAGCCTCTGTAAACCCTGCTTTAACAAATTCATTTACGCCTTTTTCGTATTCGGCGCTGGCGAGCGAAACCTGCTCCACCATTGCGTAACTGACAATGTTAATTACCACTTCGGCAACTTCGTGCAGGTTATCGAGCGTATTTTTCTGCTGCCCCAGCCGGTTTACGTTCGGCGAAAAAACCAGCGTCGGCGGATTCGACCCAAATACGTTAAAGAAGCTGAATGGACTTAGATTCACGCGCCCAACGGCATCAACCGTGCTGGCGAAAGCTATCGGACGCGGGCCAATGGCGCCGGTCAGGTAGCGATAAAATTCCAGTTGTGTTACGTCGGCCGGGTTAATGGTTTTCATAATTGTGAACGACAAATTGAGCCGCCCGGACACCAGTGAACGTTGTCAAGGCGAAAAATCACTTATTGAGCTGACGGCTGGATGGTGCCGGTTACTTCGCCGAACTTAAGGGTATGGCCGTGTTTAATGGAAATGCCGCGCATCGTAACGGTATCGCCGTCCTGCAAAAATGTTCGCTTTCTACCCTCTGGCTCGGCAGTCTCGCCCGGCAGCACCAGCGGCCGTTCGCCATTCCAGCTCAGCTCCAGCAGCGATCCATACGAACCGGGTTCGGTACCTGAAATTGTGCCGGAGGCCAGCACATCGCCAACGTTCAGGTTACAGCCGTTGACGGTATGGTGGGCGATCATCTGCGCAAAGCTCCAATATAAATACCGGGCATTCGTCTGGCTGATAACCACATCATTCAGAAGCACTTCGAGGGTTAAATCAAAATGGTTTGAGATAGTGCCTTCCGTTGGGGACGATTGCAGGTAGGGCAACAGGGCTGGCTCTTGCCTCGGACTTTCAACGCGAAACGGATGTAAATCCTCAAACGGTACCACCCAGGCCGACATGGATGAGCCAAAGTTTTTACCCAGAAAAGGTCCCAAAGGCTGATACTCCCACCGCTGAATGTCACGCGCCGACCAGTCGTTGAACAGCACAAGGCCGAAAACATAGTCTTCCGCGTCGGCGATGGATACGGGCTGGCCTAACCTGGATTCTTTACCAATAATGAGTCCCAGCTCCAGCTCAAAATCAAGCGCCTGCGATGGTCCGAACGTCAGTTTGCCACCCTGCATAAATTGGCCCTGCGGCCGACGAATGGGTGTGCCTGACACAACAATGGATGACGCCCGACCGTGGTAGGCTACTGGCATCTGTTTGTAATTCGGCAGCAGCGGCTCGCCATCCGGCCGAAACATCCGCCCGACGTTTTCGGCATGGTGAATCCCCGCGTAAAAATCGGTGTAATCACCGATACGTACCGGCAGGTGCATCATCGCCCGCGACTCACGAATAAGCACCTGGTCGTGAACTCCCTCGAACGCTACGTTTTCATTGGAAAGCAGGTCTTTAATCCGGTGGTTCACCGCCTGCCAGGTAGGCTTACCGAGCTTCATGAAGTCGTTCAGCGTAGGTCGGGCAAATACGGCCGGATCGAGATTCAGCTCGCTGAAATAGCCTAACAGGCCGACCACTTCCAGATCAAGAATATGATCGCGGTGTTTGAAGCCAACGCGGGGGCTGGCAATGTCGTAACTGAAGATTCCGTACATAGAGTCAGTAACGCGGGCCGTCAGTTAGTGTTTACGTCAACCGGGCTGACAACCAGCCCCGGTTGGCAATCATTCGCTTACATTCTGATAAATCGAATCCATAATCCGGACGAGGTGGTGATAATCTTCATCGCTTAAACTACCCCAGCCCTTCCGGCGCATGGCCGATACAACCGGCAGCACCTCGCCGTGCTTTGCTTCGCCGGCTTCGGTCAGATACACCAGAAACTTTCGGCGGTCGGTGTCGGCCATGCGCCGTTCGGTCAGACCCTTCTGGCAGAGCAGGTCAATAATGCGGGTAACCGTAGGTGCATCCTTGGTCGTCAGTTCCGAGAGGGTATTCTGACTGATGCCCGGATTGCGAAACAGGTGATCGATAACCACCCACTGATCGACCGTCAGACCAAAGGCTGCATCGTTGAACTGCTTCTGCAGCGCATTACGAATTTTCTTGATGGTGGTATCAATCTTGAAGAAATAAGCCCGGTTATCAGAAGGATGGGTCATCGACTAAAAGCGCATAGGTTATCATTACGGCAGTTGTCGTCATCGTGGCCAACGTAAAACGTAATGCAACACCCAATGACGACTTACTGCCGCGAAGCTAATGACCAATTAGTTAACTAACCAGTAATCCCTCCAGCGTCGCTTCGATCTCCGGCACGGAGTGGTACAACTGCTCGTAGGAATCGATCACGAAATACTGCTCCTGAAAATGATCAATGATATAGGGCGTTTGAAGCAGCGTAGCTACGTCATACGGTATTCGTTTAGGGACGTCGCTTTCCAGGCTGTAAATCGTCTCACCCGGCGATGAAAGGATGCCCCCGCCGTAAATACGCAGCCCATTGGCTTCCCGAATCAGCCCAAATTCGACGGTGTACCAGTAGAGCCGTGAAATCATCTCAATAGCTTCTTCGTGATCGACAAACCGCAGAGCAATATGACTCAGGGCCGCCAGAAAGTCGCAGAAAGCCTGATTCGTCAGCACAGGCACGTGCCCGAACGTATCGTGGAACATATCGGGCTCGGGCAGGTAATCGAGCTGATCGCGGCTGCGTAGCCAGGTCGTTGCCGGAAACCGGCGGTCGGCCATGAGTTCAAAGAACTCGCGATTGCCAATCAGTCCGGGCACGGCTACCACGCGCCAGCCCGTCAGCGGGGCCAGCCGCGGGTTCAGATCCCGTTCAAAGTCCGGAATCCGCACGTTCGGAAAACCCGTCGCGATTATCCCGTCCATATACGCCTGACTGGCCCGGCCGGGTAACCGCTCCATCTGCCGCTCGAACAGGAGTTTCCAGACCGCCTGATCGTCGTCAGTATATTTTGAATAATCCTGAATCATGATATTGAGTGAGTTGGCGATTTAGTGATTGAGTGAAAAGAGCTAACCCTAATTCACTCAATCGCTCATTCACTAAATCATAATGTTCCCCGTAAGGCCTGTTCGCGTTCGATGGCTTCGAAAAGCGCTTTGAAGTTGCCTTTTCCGAACGAGCGGGCGCCCTTGCGCTGAATGATTTCAAAAAACAGCGTTGGACGTGGACAGATCGGCTTGGTGAAAATCTGAAGCAGATAGCCTTCGTCGTCCCGGTCGACCAGCACGCCCAGCGGCCGGAGCGTCGCAATCTCTTCGTCAATGGGGCCGACGCGGCTGGCCAGATCGTCGTAATAGGTGTCGGGCACGGTCAGGAACTCAACACCCCGGTCGCGCAGCGCCATCACTGTTTCAACGATGTTGTCGGTAGCAACAGCAATGTGCTGAACGCCCGGTCCACCGTAAAAATCGAGGTATTCCTCAATCTGCGACTTTTTCTTTCCCTCGGCAGGTTCATTGATCGGGAATTTGACCCGACCATTGCCGTTGCTCATGACCTTGCTCATCAGGGCCGTGTATTCGGTCGAGATGTCTTTATCATCGAACGAAACGAGCTGCTGAAACCCCATGACGTCCTGATAGAACTGCATCCATTTGTTCATTTCATTCCAGCCCACGTTACCCACCATGTGATCGACGTACTTCAGGCCCACATCAGTCGGGCGATAGGCTGGATTCCAGGCTTCATAACCGGGCAGGAAAGGGCCGCTATAGTCGTTCCGCTCAACGAATACATGCACTGTATCGCCGTAGGTATGAATGCCCGACCGGACCACGTAACCATGTTCATCCTGCTCGCGGGTTGGCTCCATAAACGCCCTGGCACCCCGGCTGGTGGTTTCCTCAAACGCTTTGGTAGCGTTGTCGACCCACAGAGCCACCACCCGAACGCCGTCGCCGTGCTGATCCAAGTGCCGACCAATTGCTGAGTCGCCATGCAGGGGCGAGGTCAGGACCAGCCGGATTTTGCCCTGCTGCACAACGTAGGATTCGCGGTCGCGTAGACCCGTGGCCAGTCCGGCGTGGGCAACGGGCTGAAAGCCAAATGCCGTCTGAAAATAATGCGCTGCCTGCCGGGCATTGCCGACGTAAAGTTCCAGATAATCCGTGCCGTTGAGCGGCAGAAAATCGTCGGTTAACTGAGGTTCTAAAAGATCTAAGGCTTCCATTACGATTTGTTGATGGTTGTTCAGGTTTGGGTAACAGCGCGTAATTCTGGTTTTCCAGTTACTCCAGCCACGATTTGTAGTACGTTCCATCGTCAATGGCCAGGGCCTGCTCGGTAATCATGAGCGGCCGGAACGTATCGACCATGACCGCATATTCAACGGTTTCTTTCTTGCCAATACTGCGCTCCATGGCGCCGGGAGCCGGACCGTGTGGTATGCCGCCCGGATGCAGTGTAATGTGACCGGGCGCAATGTCGTTGCGGCTCATGAAATCGCCGTCAACGTAATAGATCATCTCGTCGGAGTCGATGTTCGAGTGATTATAGGGCGCCGGAATCGCCTTGGGGTGGTAATCGAACAGGCGCGGCACGAACGAACAGACCACGAACGTATCGGTCTGGAAGGTCTGATGGACTGGGGGCGGCTGATGCACCCGACCCGTAATGGGTTCAAAATTCTGGATGTTGAACGCATACGGATAATTGTAGCCATCCCAGCCAACCACATCAAACGGGTGGCTGGCGTAAACCAGCGAGTGCAAGGCGCCCTGTTTCTTGATTTTAATCAAAAAATCGCCGATTTCGTCGTGGGTTTCGAGGCTCTGCGGCCGCCGAATATCGCGTTCGCAGAACGGCGCGTGTTCGAGCATCTGCCCGAAGTGGTTGCGGTACCGTTTGGGCGTATAGATAGGCGAGTGCGACTCCACGTATAATAACCGCGGCTGCTCGGAAGTCTCGAACTCAATCTGATAGATCATGCCGCGCGGGATGACCAGATAATCGCCATAACCAAAGTCGAGTGAGCCAAACAGCGTCCGGAGCCGCCCTGAGCCGCGATGAACAAATAGCAGCTCATCGGCATCGGCATTTTTATAGAAATACGTTGTCAGGCCCCGGCGCGGAGCCGCCAGCCCGATGATGAGATCGTTGTTGACCAGCAGCGGCACCCGACTCTCCAGAAAATCGTCGGGCGCAGTGGTTATAATTGGCTCAACCTTAAAGCCGATCAACTTACGCGCCAGCATATTCTTCGCCACAGCCAGCTTTGGCGTTACGTCCACGCTTTCCAGAACTTCGCGAACCATGGTCGGGCGGTGAATATGATACAGCAGCGACGACATGCCATCGAAGCCGATGGTTCCGAACAGTTGTTCGTAATACAATCCAGCCTTGTTCGGCATGGCAAACTGCGTGTGCCGCTTAGCTGGAATCTGACCGAGTGAATGATAAAAAGGCATCTGCGTGATGAAAAATAATTACTTGTTAAAGCAACTATTGTTTTGCTCACAATTATAACGACAACTACCAGAAATAGAATATTGTTAAGAAAAAATTTTATAAATAAATGATAAAGCGGTTATAGAGGAGGGAGTGTAGCTTTCGGTAGGTAGCCCGATGCGTTTTTCCTAATTTTGGCCGGGCAACACGTGCCGGGCAATCTTTGCCTTATTTGACGATCGACAACTGTTTTATCAGACTTAAAAATGCAACCTACCCTTCTGATCCTGGCAGCCGGTATGGGCAGCCGTTATGGTGGTATCAAGCAGCTCGACCAGTTCGGGCCGAACGGCGAAACCATCATGGATTATTCGTTATTTGACGCTATCCGAGCCGGTTTTGGCAAGGTGGTGTTCATCATTCGGGAAGAACTCCGCGCCGATTTTAAAGAAATATTTGGTAAAAAGTTGGCCGGTAAAATCGAGGTGGATTATGCCATTCAGGCATTGAATTCATATGTACCGGCTGAGGTAGGAGAAGTCGTCCGGACAAAACCGTGGGGAACGGGCCATGCTATGCTCTGCGCCAAAAACCACGTTGACACGCCGTTTGCCGTTATCAATGCCGACGATTTTTATGGTTTCGAAGCGTTCCAGCTAATCAGCGACTTCCTGAAGACCAATACCGACGATCAGCTTCACGCTATGGTCGGCTACGAAGTAAAAAATACCCTGTCGGAGAATGGGTCGGTGTCGCGGGGCGTATGCGACGTAGGCGAAAATGGTAACCTGGCGTCGGTAATCGAGCGGACAAAAATCTACGAGAAAGACGGGCAGATTGTTTTCGAAGAAGCCGATGGATTAACCCCACTGGCACCCGACACGCCAGTTTCTATGAATTTCTGGGGTTTCAAACCCTCTGTTTTTCCGCTGGTTCAGCACCAGTTTGAAAGCTACGCCATTGCCAACATCAATGCGCCCAAGGCCGAGTTTTATATTCCGACCGTGATGACGAATCTGATTCAGACCAACACGGGCAACTGCAAGGTGTTTCGTAGCCGCTCGGCCTGGTTTGGCGTCACTTACCCGGAAGATAAGCCAACTGTTCAGGCTGCGCTCCGGAACCTGCATGACGAAGGAACTTATCCGACAACGCTCTGGCCCTAAAGTTAATGCACAGAATACAAAACGGCCCCGACGTACTGTTAGGTCGGGGCCGTTTTGTATTCTCATCAACTACCTAGCTATTCCGATCGGGGAATTTCTCGGTGATTCGTTCCACTTCGCGGGTCAGTTGCGCAGTAATCCGGGCCGGATCAGCAACGGCGTTCTGAATAGAGCCCCGCCACACTAACTGGTGCGTGCGGGCATCGACCATATCAACTACCAACGTACCGGACTGATACTCCTGCTGAACGTACTGCTGTCCGCCCCAGCCCCACCAGCCGGGGCCCCAGCCCGCATAACCCCATCGACCCCAGCCTAAGTAAGGACCATAGATTGGCGAAACAGGCTGTGCGACGGTGCGTGTTTTGTCTTCAACAAAGAAGTGATAACCCACCAGCAGATCCGGGCGCGATTCAACTTGTTGAAGGCCCTTATCCTGCAGAACTTTTGCCATCGTATTTTCGACGCTCTCTGTTGCCAGCTGGTTGTAGTACAATGGATTTTGTCCTGCCTTAACATCGGAATCCATCCAGGCAAATGTTTTATACTTGTTAAAGTTAACCCGGCTGTTGCTATCGACAGTTACCCGGGGGGAACAGCTATAGATTACGGTCAGTAATCCAGCTACCATCAGGAATTGTTTCATAACGTATTTGTTGCTTAGATTTTTCCTATGGAACTGGTAGATATATCGAAAGGTTTCAGAAAATCTGATCGAATTATAGGGTGGAAAGTATCCTCTCTGACTACCGTCTGGTAACGCGCTGTTCGGCTGCCTGTCGCAAAAATTCGTGGTGCAACGCCATAATTTGTGGAAGCAATAACTGCCTTTCGTCGTTTTCGAGTACGTAATCAGCGATACTGAGCCGCTCAGCGTCGCTGACCTGGCGGTTGATGATGTTGCTAATTTCCTGATCGGAGCGGAACGGGTCGCGCAGGCGAATCCGCTCGATACGCAATGTTGCAGGGGCCTGTACAACAACCACTTTGTGCAGCGTATTATTGGCGCCGGCGGCTCCCATCAGGGCGGCTTCCTTGATCACGTAAGGCTGGGCTGCGTGCTCATTCGTCCAGCCCAATGTATCGGCGGCCACGCGGGGGTGAATAACGGCATTGAGCCGGGACAGTAAGACAGGATCAGAAAATACCTGCGACGCCACCCAGGCCCGGTCATAACGCCCGATTGGGTCATATGCATTGGGTCCCAGCACCCGGATTATGTCTGCTTTCAGGATAGGGTCGTGTTCCGTAAGCCATTTCGCGCGTTCATCGGCTTCATAAACCGGAATACCGAGGGCACGGAATACACGGCATACCAGGCTCTTGCCCGACCCAATACCGCCCGTTACGCCAATCTGCAGGGGAGCTTTCATGCGTTGCGAAGACCCGTTACTGACCCGGTGGAGAGAGGAGTTCGCCAACTTCAAAACTCACCGCAACGCGGTCGGTGCTGGTATGCAGGAGCGGATGGCGAAAATAGTTCAGCGGGACTTCTTCGTCGTAGTTGTCAACAATACGTTTGCGGGGAATCTTCACAAACACCGTATCTGACAGCCCGCGCACGAGGTGTTCCGGACCTTCAACCTGAATGGTACGCGGGGTTAGGTTAATTACGCTCGACACAATAAAACGAGGGGCCAGATTAATGTGCAGACTATCGGGCAGGAGCCGGATCGTTTTGATCATGCGCCGGTCAAAGCCCATTTCGAGCGTATCGGCCACGACGTAATTTACGTGCAGTTTTTTTATGTGCTCAGCCAGCGCTGCGGTCAGCGAGGAGGTATTAATAACCGATGCCTGCAAGGGGTTTTTGACCATGTAATCGACCGGCTCGACCCGGAACGGCAGCCACGAATGACGTAGCAGCGCCCAGCCATCGCCCGAAACGTTTACGCGCACGGTGCGGGGGAGGGGCGTGGTCGGCACATATAGCGAGTCGTTATACACAAACCGCACCGGATACTCTACATTCAGGGTGTAGCCATTTCTGTTTAAGGCGCTCAGAAACCAGAACAGCGTGGCTGCGCCCAAACAAAGCAATGCTTTTGTTGGCTGGAATGGGCGGGCGTTTTGAGCGGGTATCACAGATAAAACAGGGCAGTTGCTGAACGTGGGTATAGGAAGCCGGGCTGGTGTGCTGACCTATCAACAGCACAGGCGCAACTTGGTTTAAAGCCTTACTTTTCGGTTTCTTCGGGTTTGGTAATGGTAGCTTCCCGCGAAATAGACGACTTTTCAAAGACCATCTTTACGCCCCGGTCAACTTCAAGAGTTACGGTTGTGCCTTCAACGGATACGATGCGGCCGTGCAAGCCACCGATGGTTACGACATTATCTCCTTTTTTAAGGTTTTCCACAAAGTTCTTCTGATCCTTCTGCTTTTTCTGTTGCGGACGAATCATGAAGAAGTAAAAAACGATAATGATACCGACCCATAACAGCACATTGGAGATCATTGATGTGTTGGAGCTGGCCGAAGCCTGTAAAAGAATGGAGTACATAGTCTGGGTGATAAAAAGGTTGGCCTGTTAAGAATTAGAACCTGTTGAATCCGATTTCGGCTTCACCATAGCTCTGAACTGAAGGTCCGTCATCGACGGGTTCGTATTGGCGAAGACCGTAACGGTCTTATTCTGCTCTCCGCTTTTGCCGCGGCTGTTAAACCGAACCCGGATAGAGGAAGTAGCGCCGGGGGCTACCGGTTCGCGTGGCCATTCGGGCGTTGTGCAGCCACAGGAAGCGGTTATGTTGTTGATGATCAGCGGAAATTCGCCCGTGTTGGTGAATTTGAAAACATGCTCAACCGTATCACCTTCGGTCAATTGCCCAAAGTCGAAGACACCTGTCTCGGCGAAGGTAATCCTCGGCATTTTCTCCGACGCTGCCGCCTTTGCCGTTTCGCCCTGTTGCCGGTTATCGCAGCTAAACTGCCCGAGACCAATACCAGCCAGAGCCGCGACGAGAAGCCAGTTTCTGATGTGCATCTGTGAAAACCAGATTGTGATAGGCTGTTTATAGTTAGTGGCTGGCAGCCACAGGATTTCTGCTATGTCAGCCAACCACAATCCGTAAAAGCCTTTTTAACGTAATTTATGCGTTCTGCTGCTTGATCTGCGCCATCAGCCGATCAACGTCCTCGAGGAGCCGTTCGGCCTTCTCGCGGGCGTCGTTCACCACGCGCTGGCCTTCATTCTTCGAAAAGTTCTCCGGCAGATCGGCTGAGTTCAGCAGGTCGTTGATCATGTGTTCGAGCTGTTCGCGGTATTTCGAGAGTCGAAACGACAATCGGTCACGCGTAATCTTGCCCTGTTCGGGGGCATACAGTAAGCCTATAATAGCGCCAGTGGCAATTCCGGTCAGAATAAAGGTTAAATCGCGGCCAGTTCTGCTCATTGCAAAAAGAGTTTTTCTGTTATACAGTTGATGAGTAACGAAAGTTACCGGGTTTATCCAGCGGTCATACTCTATAACTGCGTAACTTATTTATTGTCTAACAACCCGCGTCCACTCTTACGTAAACGCCCCGTAGCCTGAAGCTTTTCGGAAAGGTTGTCGAGGATTCCATTGACAAATTTACCGCTTTTAGGCGTACTGTACGCCTTTGCCAGTTCGATATATTCATTAATGGTCACCTTTATTGGAATGTTGGGGAAGTTAAGCAACTCGCAGACAGCCAGTTTAAGGATAATCTTGTCGAGAATGGCTACGCGCTCCACATCCCAGTTTTTCAATTGATCGGCCAGCAACTGCTCATACTCGGCGTCGTTTTCGAGCGACTTCTGAAACAGGGTATTCAGGAAAAGCTCGTCTTCTTCCCAGTCATCGGTGAGGGGTTCGAGTTTCAGGCCGGTCGGGCCCTGAGCCGATTTGAGCGTACGGATGGCCAGTCCCCGCACCACCTCGCTGTTTTCAATCCAGCTCAGGTCAATCTCGGCCAGGTGGTCCCGGATAACTTCATGTTTGAAAATCAGCGTCCGAAGAATGTACTGAACCAGCGCCTGATCTTCATCGGACGTGTGCTTTATTTTCTCGCAATAAGCGCGGTAGGTTTCGTCGGTTTTCAGGACTTCGCGCAGTGCCTTGCGCACAAAGCCGAGATCATCGGCCCACGAGATGCCATGCCGCACAGCTTCGTTCTGCAGCGGCTGATGCGCGGCCAGCGCCTGCACAACACCGTTGTCATTGAGGTCTGATTCGAAAGGGAATGGAGTTTCGTCAACGTCGCGGTACTGACGCTGGCGATCAATGCGGGCGGCCTGTCCCAGTTCAACGAGTAATAGCAAAACGCGGAGGTAATCTTCATAAATGCCGTTTACCTGCTTGATCATCATCTGAGCCAGGTGCTGGCGATCTTTCTTGCCCCGGATCTGGTAAAACAGCAGACCGTCGTTCGCTGCCTTGAGCACTTTCTGGGGCGCATCTTCGTCCTGAGCGGGCTGATTGGTTTTGATGGCTTCTTCAAAGAGCAGACCCGCAAGCTGTCGATAACCTTCCAGTTGCCGTTTGTCCTGCGGCACCATCGAGTTGAGGTCGGGCTGGAAAAGATCAGCAATGCCGTCGAGGGCCAGTTGCTGGTTAGAGAATTCGGCCTGCCGAAGAGCGTATAACGCCTGCATGACCTTGATTCGGAGTAGTCGCCTGTTGAGCATCCCGCCTAAACTATTTAATCTACCGATAAAAAAAGAACTGTCTGAATTGGTTGCAAAAATACGGTCAATTCCCTAGTTTTCCCAACTGAACCGTATGACTTAACCTTTACTGCCTCTTACATGTTCCTGCTTCGTTCGCAATCTGGCGGCCGTCGGCATGCCTTCCTTCTATCTATTGTTCTTCTGGTATCGGGTTGTGGCCCGGCCCGTTACGCCTACTACCAGTCTCAGGCTACTACGTTCGAACACCAAAAACCAGGATTAGCCGTTTTGACGGCTTCGACCGACACGTTACCCCGGAGCGCTGACCTGTCGGAAGCATTAGCCCGGCCCGTGTCTGATGAACCCGGAGCCGTAGCTGAGCCGATTCCCTCGGTAAGTCGGTCAGCCAGTAAAGCTGGTTTAGCCGATGAGAAATCTTCCCGGCATCGGAATCCGGATAGCTACCAGGGGCATCGCTTCAGCCGGTTACTGGGGGCCGTAACAGCCGCGCACGTCGCGCCTAAGTCGCACCAGATTGACCGACACAGTACGAGCCGGAAAACCTACAAACCGGCTCTGATTGCGCTGGGCCTGGCCGTGTTGTCCTTTGGATTATTGTTCGTACCGGGCGGCACAACAATGGCCTGGGTGCTGGCCGTCAGCGTTCCGCTTTCGGCAACTCTGCTGGGTGTAGCCAGCCTGACAACCATTAACCGCAACAAAGAGCACTACCGGGGTAAGGGCTGGGCGATGGGCGCCATTCTCCTCGGAACGGGTGTACTTGGTCTGGCTTTGGTGGCTATGGCTGCCCTGTCGATTTCGAAGATCGTCTGGGAGCGATAAGCTTATTTTTAATCACGACCTGATGGCTCATCCCACCGGTTGGTTTCGCTAAAATAGTGAACTGGCCCTGCAGACGGTTAACCGTTTTGCGGACATTCCGCAGCCCGATACCGGTTGCTGGCGAAGTGACCCGGGGATCGTACCCCCGGCCATTATCAGAGACCGTCAGAAAAACCTCGTTATTCTGCTCATACAGTTCAACGTCGATTACGGTAGCCTGAGCATGCTTCAGAACGTTATTGATCAGTTCTTTGGCAATCTGCAACAGGGCCTGCTGATGCGATTCGGGCAACGGTTCGTCGAGCGCGTGCGTGAAATTGATCTCGGGTTTTCCGGACCCGCCGTTTAGCTGGCTAACGAACTTACTCAGGGTCATTGCCAATCCCTGCTGTTGCAGGCCGGTGGGCATGAGTGCGTGTGATATCTGCCGAAGGTCGGTTATGATCCGATCAGCCTGTTCGATAGTGCGTTCCAGTACCAGGCGCGTAGGTTCGGTTTCTACGTCTTCGCTGGCGGCCTCCAACTGTAATTTTAAGGCCACCAGATCGGGGCCGATGTGGTCGTGCAGATCCCGGGCGATCCGTTCGCGTTCCGCTTCCTGCGAGACTGCCTGAAGTTTGAACTCACGTCGCTGCCGACGTAACTGCCCGACCAGATATGTGCGAAAACTTACATAGCCGATCAGTCCGGTTAAGAACACCAGCAAGGCTACGAACCAGCTTTTTTGCCAGAAAGGCGGTACAACCGTTACGACCAGCCGGCGCGCGGAAGGGGTCCAGCGTCCTTCGGCGTCAGCCGCCAGCACCTCGAAGGTATATTGGCCGGCGGGCAGATTGACGTAACGTGCCGTATTGACGATTCCGCTTTCCACCCAGTCCTGATCATAGCCCGTTAATCGATACCGGTAGCGGTTCATTCCCTGACTAACGTAATCAATTGCGCCAAACTGTAGCGTTACGGTGTACTGCTGGGGCAACAGTTTCAGGGTGTTTAGCTCGGTTACGTTCGAATCAGGCTGTATGGGCTGGTCATTGATGAGCAGACCGGTCAGCGCTACGGACAAGGCATGGGGCCGGGCCGTTTGCTTCAGCGGGTCAAACCGGAACAGACCAATGGTGCTGCCAAAATAGAACTCGCCCGACTGAGCCTTCAAAAATGAATTGCCGTTGAATTCGGTCGGCGGTATGGAATGAACGCGCCGGATTTGACCCGTATGCGGATTCAACACGGCAATGCCCCGGTTCGTACTGATCCAGCGATTACCGGCCTGGTCGGGCAGGCAGCTATAAACGACATGGTGTGGGAGGCCATCCCGCTCAGTCCAGTGACGCAGAATTTTTCCATCTTTAGCCTGTAGCAAATACAGCCCCTGCAAGGTAGCTACCCAAAGGCGACTGGTATCTGTATCGGGCGAAATGTCATAGACACTGACTGCTGGCAGCGCAGTATACCGTACGCGTATCTGGTTGCCTAAATCTTCATAACAGACCAGATCGTGCAGACGTCTGCCGGCAAAAAGCCAGCGTCGCTTCTGGTCGTAGTACAGGGCCCGCGTGAACCATGCGTCTTGGTCGGCCAGCAGTCGAAACCGGTTGGTGGCTGGGTTGAGCAGGTAAAGACCTTTTAGGGTGCTGACGAAGAATTGACCGTCATCCCGTTCGGCCAGTTGATAGATGCGGCCTCCGGCGGGCAGGGAGTCAGAACCGGCACCGGTAACCCGAACAAACCGGTCTGAAGTCTCATCGTACCAACTTAGATCATTACGTCCGCTGCCAACCCAGATACGCTTCTGACGATCTTTATACAAGGTTTCAATTACTTTGGACGGTAGTGCGCCCGGCTCGTTTGACACGGCGTAGTGCCGAATCTGGTCGGTTTTTGGGTTCAGGACATCAATTCCATTCAGGTAAGTACCAATCCAGATCTGACCATGCCGATCTTCCTCGATCTGCATCACGGTATGATCGCTTAACGTGGGTTGTCGCAGCGAATCGTTGTTATAGTGGCGCACGCCGTGTATATCCGGAATCAGCTGGTCCAGTCCCGCCGGATCGGCATTGCACCAGACAATGTTCTCTTCATCAATGAGAAGCTCGGGTATTGCCTCACTGGCAATGCTGTTTGGATCATACGGATTATGGTGCAGGGAAGCTACCCAGCCTCGTTGTGCAAGGCCAAAAATATAAATCCCGGCATTACCTGATGGGACCCATAACTGCCCCCGCTGATCGGGTACAATGGCCGTGGGAATGCTCGTCCCAATAGCAGTCGGGACAGGATACGTCTGACTGTCGCCGGTAGCGGGGTTCAGGGCGATTAAAACGTCGGTATAAGCGAGCCAGACAAGGCCGTTGGACGCCAGGTAGAGCGTAGAGAAAGGCCGTGGTGCTCCCGCCTGGTTATCCGTACGACTGCTGAAAAACGAGCGGCTCTGCTTGGTTCGGTAATTATAGCACACAACCCCGTTGTCGGGCAGCAGAAGCCAGATCTCGGCCGATTCGCGCCGGTGTTTAATGTATTGAATGTCGTGCGCCGGATTGTGGCGCAGCAACGACGAGTGCAATTTAGACCGGCCTGTGCGCCAGTTGAAGCTCATTAAACCTTGAGCTTCGTTAATATACCAGACCTCCTGACTGTCCGCGTCAATAACGTGCGTCATGGTCCGGATAGGTTTACCGTTACGATCTCGGGCAAAAACCGTTTTGAAACGATTTGTTGCGCGAACGTAGTGATTCAGGCATTGCTCCGTGCCAAACCAGAGGTCGCCGTTGGGCGTTTCGGCTAGTCCATTACCTGTATTGCCGGTTGGGCCGGGTCGCGATTGATTCTGGTCCGGAGGCTCCGTTGATGGCGCATAATTGACAAATCGTGTTCCGTCAAACCGGGTGATTCCATCCTGGGAAAGAAACCACAGATAGCGCTTTGAATCCTTCAGCAGGTAGTAAGCGCCCCCGTTGCCTAAGCCATCCTGTAAAGTGTAATGACGGACGCGATACTGCGCCTGGGTTGAAAGGGCCAGCCACGCTGCGGACAGCGTGAGCCATAATCTGTAGTTCATCGTGCATGGTGTGGTAACTGGATGGCAATAAGACGATTAATGACCTGCTATTGTTTACTGCGTTTTTACGAAACGGTGATTCGGAGGGCATCTACTCCGTTTAGTGTAGCCATCCGTTTAGTTAATCCGTGAAGTAATATATATTAGGCAAATCCGGGCAGAAGGCGCACCCTGATAGGAGAAAGGCTTTTTGAGCCGGTTCGTAAAATCTGACTGAGCCGATATTCGCCCGGATTTTGCAGACCCTGACCGCCAAAAGAAGTAGATAAAAATCTACTCTTTTCGGGGGATGTATACGCTTAATAAGGAACGTACTTTTGACTTGCTAATCTATCCACACCATTTTTTATATTTGTTTAAAATCTCCGCACCATCTGCTTAGCCATGCCCACCCGCATCCTGTTAGCCGACGACCATCAGCTTTTTTTAGATGGGCTAAGAAGCCTGCTGGAACGAATCGAAGGATGCGAGGTGGTTGGCGAAGCGCGAAACGGTCTGGAGGTTCTGACTTTCCTGTCCACAACGCCCGTCGACTGCATTCTGCTGGACGTTGAGATGCCCGAACTGAACGGTCTAGAAACCACCAAGCGGATCAAAAAGCAGTTTCCTAACGTGCGGGTGCTGGCCGTCAGTATGGCTAATGATTACGATACCGTTCGCCAGATGCTTCGGGCGGGGGCAGATGGCTATCTGGTTAAAAACACGGGCAAAACCGAACTCGTCAAAGCCATGGAAAGCATCAGCCGGGGGCAGATTTATGTTAGCACTGAACTGGCCCCGGTGCTGTTTCATGGACTGGCCAACCGCAAACCACCGGTATCGGCTTACGGTGAAACGCTCACCCAGCGCGAGCGCGAGGTACTGGGACTCATTGTCGATGGTTTTACGAATGAGCAGATTGGCCAGCAGTTATTCCTGAGTCCGCTAACGGTTAAAACGCACCGGGCCAACATGATGAGCAAGCTTAATTGCTCCAACACGGCAGCTTTAGTGCGGTATGCGCTGGAACATAACCTGCTGCCGGGGGCTTAAGCCGGTTAATAAGTCGGTCTTTCCCAGGCTATGCCGCATCCGTTCTCTGCAACTTTTCGGCGGCTCACGGGGTTACGAACAAAAAGCAGTTCGGCCACCGGTGAAAGCACTTTCCTACCTGAATAAATACCTCCTCAAATACAAATGGTACCTGATCTGGGGAACGGTATTCACAATCATTTCCAATCTGTTCGGCATTTTCCCGGCGCAACTCGTTCGGTATGCGCTGGATCTGGTGCGCGAAACGCTCGACATCTACTATCTCTACGATCAGTCGCCGTTGCAGTCGGCCCTGTATAATGTCTTTACGTTCAGTCTGTTGCTGTTTGCGGGTGGAACGCTGGCGATGGCGTTGCTGAAAGGATTCTTTTTATTTCTGGTCCGGCAAACGCTCATCGTTATGTCGCGGCACGTTGAGTACGACCTGAAAAACGAGATATACGACCATTATCAGACGCTGCCGCTGAGCTTTTACCGCCAGCACAACACCGGCGATCTGATGGCCCGCATTTCAGAGGATGTCAGCAAGGTAAGAATGTATATTGGGCCGAGCATCATGTATGGCCTGAACCTGATTGTTCTTTTTATCCTGGTCATTACGTACATGGTCAGCATCAATGCCCGACTCTCGCTGTACGTTTTGCTGCCGCTGCCCATTCTGTCGGTTGCGATTTATCTCGTCAATAATATCATCATCCGGCGCTCGGAGGAAATTCAGCGGAGCCTGTCGCGGCTTTCGACCTATGTACAGGAAGCCTTTTCGGGAATTCGGGTTCTGAAAGCGTTCGTGCAGGAAACTAATTCAGCCGCCAAGTTTGAGCTGGAAAGCGATGAATATCGCGCCAGGTCGCTGGGACTGACCCGGGTCGATTCGCTATTTTTTCCCATCGTTGCCATTCTGGTGGGCCTGAGTAACGTTCTGGTCGTATACGTTGGGGGGCAGGAAATTCTGGCCGGTCGCCTGACACCGGGCAACATCACGGAGTTTATCCTCTACGTCAACATGCTGACGTGGCCCGTAATGGCCTTGGGCTGGACCACCAGTCAGACCCAGCGGGCAGCTGCCTCACAGGAGCGCATCAACGAGTTTCTGCGTATCAAAACCGACATTGTTTCGCAAAAGAACCTGAAGCACACAGTTAACGGCGAAATCGAGTTTAAAAACGTTCGCTTCGTTTACCCGGACTCGGGTATTGTTGCCATCAAGAACTTCTCGATGCACGTCCGGGCGGGCGAAACCGTCGCCATTCTGGGAACAACCGGTTCGGGTAAGAGTACGCTGGCGAATCTGCTGACGCGGATGTACGACGTTAGCTCGGGCGAAATCCGGATTGATGGAATCCCCATCAAAGATTATAATCTGACCTCCTTGCGGGAGCAGATGGGTTACGTTCCGCAGGATGTGTTTCTGTTCTCGGATACCATCAGCAACAACGTTCGCTTCGGCAAGCCCGATCTACCCCAGAGTCGCGTGGAGCAGGCCGTTCGCGATGCCGACCTGTATCAGAACGTAATGGATTTCCCGGAGCAGTTCGAAACCCGGGTGGGCGAACGGGGTGTTACGCTCTCGGGCGGTCAGAAGCAGCGATTGAGCATTGCCCGCGCCATTGCCCGCAATCCAAAAATCCTGATTCTGGACGACTGCCTCTCGGCCGTAGATACCAACACCGAAAATATTATCCTGAATAACCTCCGGCGCATCATGGCTGACCGTACGTCCGTGGTGATTTCGCACCGCGTTTCCTCGGCAAAGCTGGCCGATCACATCATCATGCTGGACGATGGCGAAATTGTCGAGCAGGGCACGCACGAGGACCTGATGGAACTGAACGGTGCCTACCGCGAACTCTACGAGAAACAGTTGCAAACGGAAGAGGTGTAACGTAATTGGATAAACTACTTGAAAAGGAGCGAAGACAGATCTTCGCTCCTTTTGTTTTATATCTCTTCGGAAAGCCAGCCTAAAGTTTCTTCAGCAACCCCACCATCATTTCCTGAAAATAAGCGCCGTTATAAGGACCAAACCAGTTCATGTCGCGGGTTTCGTAGGTCTGGCGGTTGTAGTAGCGGTCGGGCGTTACGTAGCCAATATAGCCGCCGTCGAAGCTGGTAACCATCAGATTTACACCTTTCTTGGTGGCCAGCGGGTTTAGCTCGGCCGCGAGTTCGCCCGAGAAATCGCAGGGCGTACCCAGCAACACCGTCTGGCCGATACGTAAGGCCTTCAGGTCAGAAGGGTAGTCACCGTAGATCGCGTAAAACAGCCACGGACGCACGCGCCAGTTGCCAATGACGCGGGGGTGTGGTTCCCGCAGTCCCAGCGGCAGCGTCAGCAGGGCCAGCGTACTGTCGGAGTGGGTCTGTATCTGCGGAACGGTGCGCTCAATGCGGGTAGCCAGCGCTCCGGCGTAATTCCGGATTTCCTGAAAGTCGGTGCTGCCCGTTGCTTTTGGGCCGGTGCTGCCAACTGCGCCCGCCAGGAAAACCGCAAAGCTGGCGCTTTTTTTCTCTAGCCTGTCGACTAATGAGCCGGGATAGTCGCGGCTGAGGTAGTCGCCGTTGCTGCCGTCGAACAAAGTGGCATGCCCCGCAAACGAGCAAAGCAGAGCCGATTCGCCGGTGGGTTTCTGTAGTTTCAGTAAGCGAACCGCTCCGTCCAGCGGCCCGGTTGGGCCGGCGTTGCCGATGCGGTTATAGATCAGATCCGAGGCATCGGTCTGACTAAAACCAATCTGTACTGGAGCCATTGTACGCTGCGCCTGACGAATGGCCGTCAGCACCCCGTCGGTGATACGCGTAACGATCTTTTCGTCGTAGCCGCCCGCAATTAACTGACCAACCAGTCCTGGCGCCCAGCCGCCTATGCTGTTGTGCGAATGAATGGCACCCATGTATATGTTCTCCCAGTGCAAACCCACTTCGGGCAGGCGTTTCTTCAGAGCCTCAGTGACAGTAGGCGGAGTAATCAGCAGGTCCAGCCCGACCACAGCGACGGTTGTGGTGCCATTGCTGAGCACGATGGCCCGCGCGTAAATAGAGTCGCTGACGATATGCCAGTGCTTGCCGCGCCGGACGCCGTAGCCGCCCGTAGGGGTTGTGTAGGGGGGCGTAATATTCGTTTTTGCCCAGCCTGCCCGGAGCGGAGCCTGACCGGCTTTAGGTTCCCGAAGCTGCGCCAGGCGTTGCTTCGTCTGGCGGTAGTAAGGCATCTGCTGGTAAGGAGTTTCGTCGACGGGAGCCAGGCTAATGGCCAGAAACAGCAGAATAAATACAATAAGCCCAAGAAGGGCTTTTAAGAGAATACGAACGAATTTCATACAGCTAAGCCGCCACACTGGGCGAAACTGACTGCAAACAACAAAAAAAGGTTTGTTTGCGAAACTGGGAACAAAAAAGGCACCGGAGAAAACCCCGATGCCTTTCATCACCCTCCCTAAATTATCTGTGCGTTAGCCAGCACCAGATAGAGCCTAGGCCAGATATGGCTTAACAATAGCCAGCACCTGGTCTTTTGTTAATGGTTCGTCGAAAGCCTCCCGAATCGCGCTTTCCGGTTTGCCGGTCAGGGTTTTCAGATCGACGCCTGCCTGCATGGTTGTTGTGGCCGACGTATCGGAAACCCAGCCCTTCTGACCCCGTAGCCGACGTACTTCCGACGCGTGCCGGGCTTCGACCGAGTGGATTTGCAGAGCCACCTGCAGAATAGCTTTGTCGTTGATGAGTGCACCTGCCTGTCCCTTATAGGCCCGAACGCCCGTGTCCTCAAACGCCTGAGCAAGCGTCAGAAACGTCTGGTAGTTGGTGAAGGCATCCGCCGGAAACTTAAACGTTGGTTTAGCAACCGCCACCGAGCCCAGGGCACCCTTCAGCAGGGCTACGTGAGCAGCCTCGTGTTTGCTGATCTGGTCCATAATCGCCCGATCCGTGGTGGGAATCAGTCCACTGGCATTCCGGCCAAGACGGTAAAATTCATCTTCGAGGTATTCCAGCGTCAGGGCGTAATTGAGAACGTCGACGGCTGCCTGCGACGGGCCTGCCGATTGCGCAAAGGCCTGGTTAGCGGTGGCGGCAAAAAACGTTGGGATAGCCGCTGCAGCCAGGTTAGAGCCAACCCGCAGCAGGTTCCGGCGGGAATAGAAGCTGTACCGGTCGGCGGCTTCAGCATCCACTTGTTCGATTTCGGAAATTATGTTAAACAGATTCATGATGTCGTATCAGATTTATGCGGTTGGAAGATTAGCCCCGGTCAATGGCGTTTTAACGAATGGCTGGGCAATTGGCAGTACGGTGGCCGGCTTGGCAGCTCCGTCGAGGCCGGTTGTTGGGTTAACAATATCGTCACCCGCAAAAAGAGCTGATTTAGGACTCAGCAGGTCGCGAATAGCGGCTGCGTGCCGGGCTTCAACCGATACAATTTTACCGGCCAGCACCAGGTAATTGGCGTCTTTAATTAGGTTGCCTGCTCCGTTATAAGCCGCTACACCCAGATCTTCGAAAGCCTTGGCGGAGTTCAGTACTGATGCCCGGTCTGCGAAATTTACCGCGCTGAAGTTTGGCGTCAGGGCCGAAATAGCGTTGGCACCCAGAGCCGCTTTGAAAAAGTCGCGGTGAATAACCTCGTGGTCGCGGATATCGGTCAGCAACGTTTTTTCTGCATCGGTCATGCCGCCATAAGGTGTTGCAATAACCTGTTCGTAAAAAGCCGCTTCCAGTTGTTCAAGCGCGTAGGCGTAGTTCAGGATACCGACATCACCTGAACCCAGATCGACGGTCGACGGAACCGTAACGGGATTATCATTATCATCCTTGCAGGAAGCCAGGAGCGCACCTCCGGCCGCAAAAGCGCCCGCGTAGCGTAGAAATAACCGGCGACCTACCATAACCGGCTCCAACTGACCCGGCAGCATGGTCAGGCCCGATTCATTCTGTTGCTTGCTCATAACGAGAAGTAATTAAGTATTAGTAATGTGCCCCTGCGTTCAGCGGGCGATTCGACTACACCTACGAGCGGAATTCAACTCTGGATTTGTCGGTCTCATTTATAAGTCATAACCGCTTGATTAACAGATAAAATTAGGGCCTGAGATCCGTACCACCTCCCTGGCTTTTTCCGCGGATTCGTGGTTGGAAGCCAGCCCTTTCCAGAAATTGGATATGCCTCAACGGTGGCCCCCTCTGATTATTTCCTGTATCTTTGCGGCCTGAATCAGCTTCATCAACGGCTCCTTGATTATTCATGAAAAGCGACCGGAATTCGCTTAACAGTACGGATCGCTCTTTCGCTTATTCATTCTTTCGCTTATCCAGTAATGCAGGTCCTTAAGTTCGGCGGTACGTCAGTTGGCTCGGTTGAGAGCATCAGAAAGGTTATCCAGATCATTGAAAACCATCGTCAGGAAGGAAATGCCATTGCCGTGGTGTTTTCGGCGATGGGCGGGATTACCAACCAGCTCATTGAAATCGGACGGATGGCTACCACGGGTAGCACTGATTACATGGAACTGGTCCGGCGTATTGAAGACCGGCATTTCAACGTTGTGAAGGCCCTGATTCCGGTAAAGGAGCAGAGCAAGGTCTTTGCCAACATTCGGGGCATTATCAACGAACTGGAAGATCTGCTGCGGGGCGTTTCGCTCATCCGTGAGCTGTCGCCCCGGACGCACGACCTGATTACCAGTTTTGGCGAGCGACTATCAACAACCGTCATTACGGAATGCGTGAAAAGCCGGGGAATTCCGGCGCAGTTCTGCGATGCGCGCCATCTGATAAAAACGGATGCGCAGTTCGGCCAGGCGGAGGTGAACTATCCGCTGACGAACCAGATCATTCAGGAACATTTCGCCAAAACGAATGATCTGCAGTTGATTACGGGCTTCATTGGCTCGACCGAAAAGAACGAAACGACAACTCTGGGCCGGGGCGGCTCCGACTATACGGCCAGCATCATTGGCGCAGCTTTAAATGCCGAAATAATTGACATCTGGACTGATGTAGACGGGATGATGACCGCCGACCCACGTAAAGTGCCGAACGCGTTTAATATTCCGACCATTACCTACGCAGAAGCGATGGAGCTTAGTCACTTCGGCGCGAAGGTTATTTATCCGCCCAGCCTGCAGCCTGCTTTCGCCCGTAACATTCCGATTCGGGTGCTGAATACGTTCAACCCGACGCATGGGGGTACGGTCGTAAGCCGCACTGCGGAGCGACGCCAGTACACCATCACGGGTATTTCAAGCATTGATGACATTGCTCTGGTCAACGTGCAGGGGTCAGGTATGATCGGGGTAGCCGGGGTATCGGCAAAGCTGTTCGGCGTGCTGGCTGCGCATAAAATCAGCGTAATCCTCATCTCGCAGGCTTCGTCGGAGCATTCGATCTGCTTTGCTATTGACCCGCGCGGAGCCGAGAACGTGAAGGAAATTCTGGACGCTGAATTTGCCACCGAAATTGCGCACGGTCATATCGACAACATCGCTATTGAGCGCGAGCTGTCGGTCATTGCGACGGTCGGGGAGGGTATGAAAAAGTCGTCGGGTATTGCCGGTAAGCTGTTTTCTGTACTGGGTAAGAACGGGGTCAACATCGTGGCCGTTGCCCAGGGCTCGTCGGAGATTAACATCTCCGTGGTTATCAACAAAAACAACCTGTCGAAGGCGCTGAACGCCTTGCACAACATCTTTTTCCAGTCAGAAGCGCGTGTACTGAATCTGTATCTGGTTGGTACGGGCCTGATCGGTAAAACGCTGCTGAAGCAGATTTTTGACCAGTCGGAGTTTCTACGTGCCGAAAAGCTGCTGAAAGTCTGTGTGGTGGGGATGTCGAACACGAAAAAGATGCTGCTCGACCCCAAAGGGATTACGCTGGACGACTGGCACGAACGCCTGCTGACCGAAGGCGTAACGACATCGCTGCCGGCCTTTGTCGAGAAAATCAAAGATTACAACCTGCCGAACTCGGTGTTCATTGACTGCACATCCGATAAGGACATCGTGCAGTTCTACGAATCGCTGCTCGATGCCAACATCTCGGTTGTGACGCCCAACAAAGTAGCCAATTCGGGGCCCTATAGCGAATACCGGCGTCTGCAACGGACGGCGCTGAACCGGGGCGTCAAGTTTCTCTACGAAACCAACGTTGGCGCCGGTCTGCCCATCATCAATACCGTACAGGGGCTGATAACGGCCGGCGACCGTTTCCTGAAAATTGAAGCAATTCTATCGGGGACGCTGTCCTATATTTTCAATAATTTCCGACCCGGCGTGTCGTTTGCCGATGTTGTCCGCGAAGCCAAAGCGAAAGGGTACACCGAACCCGATCCGCGCGATGACCTCAGCGGCCAGGACGTAGCCCGGAAAATTCTGATCCTGGCTCGTGAAGCCGGTTTTGCGCTGGAGCCGGAGGACGTAACGATCAACAATCTACTGCCCGAATCCTGCCTGAATGCACCCACAATTCCGGCCTTCTTTGAGGAACTGGAGCAGAACAATGCTTACTTCGGGAGTCTGCTCACCGATGCCGAAGCGAAGGGTGAAAAACTGCGGTTTGTGGCCAGTTTCGAACACAACAAAGCCGTTATTGAACTGCGCTCGGTTGGACCGGAGCACCCGTTTTATATGCTCTCGGGCTCCGATAACATCGTTTCGTTTACCACCGAACGCTACAAAGACCGACCGCTGGTCGTAAAAGGCCCCGGCGCGGGCGCTGAGGTAACAGCCTCGGGCGTCTTTGCCGACGTAGTGAGTATCGGTAGTTATCTGGCGTAGAAGAGAATTACTCGCAGGCATACATAAACGCCTGCCGATTTTTCTTCGTCACGGGGTCGGGAACGCTCGACTGGTAGAGCAGCGCGTTTTGTTCTTGACTCATTAATTTGTTCTCCGCGTCGTAAACTGGCGTAAAGGTTGATGATTCGCGCAGCGTTCCCCGGTTTCCGTTCGCGTTCAGATCATATGTTTTGTGGGCAGTGGGCGCGTTTATATGCCAGAACCGCCCCGGCATCGTTTCGACCGCCTGGCTTAGAGCAATCACGGTCAGCAGGCTACGTGCCGGAAAGCGGGCGTAGGGGGAGGGCTTACCCGCTACGGTATATTCCGTTTCCTGTTCCAGTACCAAACCGTCGCGCAACGTAAACCGGGCGCGTTCCGTCGTCAGGTTGCCCGCCTTGTCATAGATAAACGTATAATCCCGCTGGGTCGTCAGGGCGTTGGCAGGAAGTACCTGACGACTCTCGATAATGCGGCTCATCTGCCCCAACACTCCGTATTCCATGCTGAACACCGACTGAATTTTTCCGTTTCGGCTGACGGTAGCGCTAATTGGGGCTGTTGTGGAGGTAGCATACGTTACGCGGATCTTATCCAGCTCACTCGTAGCCTGAACAGCCTGTTTATCGGTGTACTGAAGCTGAAAGCTGACTTCCCCATTTTTAGATCGTTCGCTGATTGAAGTAACTACATCGCCGTTGTACGTAAAGGTACGCTGCATCTCATCCGTTAGTTTGCCACTGGTTTCGCGGAGCTGATCAGTCGTGCTGGTTAAGCGGCAGGTGGTTGGTTGCAACTTGAATTCTTGTTTGCAGGAATACAATCCTGCTATGGAAGCAGTAATAAATAGGAAAATCAGTAAATAATTAGGTTTCATAAATCGTGAACGTGTATAAGCAAATGTATAGTCTATGGTTAGGCTAACCTACACTTTACGGTCAAAAATTTGTAGTTTCGCAAGTCTGATTTTATCCTGTTTTCTGCCTGATAAGACAGGCCGACTTGTTTAACCGTTGCTTCTCTGTGCTAACCGAAACCCAGCAGCAATCCCTTGTAGAACGCATCCGCGACATTGGCCACCCTGAGGCCGTTCGGCGGTTCTTTGGCTTGCTGAAGGAGTTGATTGATATTGTCAACCTGCCCAATGGCGACGCCCGGCTGGCGTTTTCAGTGCGCCGGGAGAAATCAGCAATTTCGGCCGATATTAACTTTTATCAGGCGTTACGTATTCAAAAACCACGTCGGGGCGAGGTTGAATATCATCTGACGGTAAAGAAGACCTGTCGGGATCGGCTTGCTGCTGTTGAGGAACTGGTGTTCGAGCCTATAACGGAGAAATCGGATTATGTGGCCGTAGTTATAGGTCAGTCGAATGTCCACCTGCTTTATCAGCCAACGCTGCGGACTTGCTGGGAGGATTGTCTGCTCGAATTAGTTGAAAGTAATAAGCGTGGGCCACACTTAGCCCGACATAACCGTGACATTTACGAAGCTGCCGAAAATGAGGCCCGGCTCAGCGATCTCGTCCGGTTAGCCGACGACCCTACGCTCGGTCAGAATAACGGAGCGCAAAGCTTAAACGGTCACGCGGTTGAAGAGCCGGCAGCGGGGTATGAAACAACCCCCACGCTTCCCGCTCAGCCTCATAACCTGATCCTGTTTGGACCGCCCGGCACCGGCAAGACATTCGCGCTGCAACCCTATCTGCGCGACAAAAACGCCAGTCTGATTACGTTCCATCCGTCCTATAGTTATGAGGAGTTCGTGGAGGGCATCCGGCCAGAGGTGATCGGCAATCAGATTAGCTACCGGGTACGTAAAGGTATTTTCTATAAAGCCTGTCTGTCGGCAATTCAACAGGCGGGTTACGCCACGCTGGCCGACTGCCTGAACGACCAGTCCGACAATCGCAGCCGTCGGCTGCGGCAGGCTCCGGCGCATTATCTGCTGATTGACGAGGTGAACCGCGCCAACGTGGCCAGCGTTTTCGGCGATTTAATTACGTTGCTGGAGACCGATAAACGGCTCGGTGCAGAACACGAACTCTGGCTTACATTGCCCTATTCACAGGAGCGGTTTGGCGTGCCGATGAACCTCTACGTGGTCGGTACGATGAATACTACCGACCGTTCCATTGCCCTGCTGGACCTGGCGTTACGTCGGCGGTTTGCTTTCCGGGAAGTCATGCCTGATCCATCCGTACTGGGTACAGTCGATGAAGTTGACCTGCTGCAACTTCTGCGGACCATGAACGAACGAATTGAGTACCTGCTGGATCGGGATCACCAGATTGGTCACGCCTACCTGACCAATCTCGAAACGCATGCCGACCTCTGCGAGGCTTTCCGTAACCGGATTATTCCTCTGTTACAGGAATACTTTTTCAACGACTGGGCCAAAATTCAGCTAGTCCTGGGCGACAATCCGGCCTGGGGGAAAGAGCCAGAACAGCGGCTCGTCTGGATTAAGAAAAAGTACACAGCGTCAACTGCGGGTAAACTATTCGGCGAGTTGCCCGAGAGTTATGAGGACGTCGTTACGTATGACATCAATCCGCATTTACAGGCAGGTGATTACGAGCAGGTACCGGTTGACGCATTTCGGCATATTTATCAGCGACCAAACGCATAGCGGCTGTTTTGGGCCGCAAACCAGCTCTGGATACATTAGGACCACGGCTTTGCTGACTTTCATTTAACAGGCTCTACTACCAGCCTGAATCATACAGTTTTACTCTCTCAAGTATGAAAGCGCTCGTTCTTACCGAATACAATCATTTTGATCTGCAGGACCTGCCCAAACCCACCATCCGCCCGAACGAGGTGCTGGTTCGGGTACAGGCGGTGGGTATCTGCGGCTCCGACGTTCACGGCATGGACGGCAGCAGCGGCCGGCGTATTCCGCCGATTGTCATGGGCCACGAAGCCAGCGGTATTATTGCCGAAGTTGGTGCCGATGTAAAGGACTGGGCTACCGGCGACCGCGTAACCTTCGATTCGACGGTGTATGCGCTCGACGACTGGTACAGCCGCCGGGGTATGTATAATCTCAGCGACGGCCGCGAAGTAGTGGGCGTTTCGACGCCGGACTTTAAACGGCAGGGTGCTTTTGCCGAGTACGTGGCAGTGCCGCAGCATATTCTGTACGCCATTCCTGATAACGTAACGTTTACCCAGGCTGCGCTGGTTGAGCCGGTCGCGGTGGCGCTGCACGCGCTTAGCCTGACGCCCATTCAGGTGAATGATTCAGCGGTGGTGGTTGGGGCGGGTATGATCGGTCTGTTCGTCATTCAGGCGCTGAAACTGGCGGGCTGCGGGGCTATCATTGCTATTGATCTGGACGACGACCGACTGGCACTGGCGCAGAAACTTGGCGCGACGCATTGTATTAATGCCCGTCAGCCCGACGTAATTAAACAGGTGCAGGCCCTGACGCAGGGACGCGGGGCCGACGTTTCGTTTGAAGTGGTCGGCGCCGGGCCGACCGTTAAGACCGCTATTGACTGCGTTCGAAAAGGCGCGACGGTTACGCTGGTGGGGAATCTGGCACCAACGGTTGAGATTCCCTTGCAGGCTGTAGTGACGCGCCAACTGCGGCTGCAGGGCTCCTGCGCCATCAACGGGGAGTACGAAGCCGCGCTGTCGCTAATCTCGTCCGGCCGGATGAACGTTGAGGCTATTCTCAGCGCTGAAGTCCCGTTGGCCGAAGGCGCGAACTGGTTCAAGCGGCTTTACGATAAAGAGAAAGGCTTGATCAAGGTCGTACTGAAACCGTGAGCTCTATTTTGAGTAGATGGCTCCGGACGAGTTGTTTTATTGGAATACATTTTACCGACTTTATGCCTGCACCACTTCGTATTGCCGTTATTGGCCCTGGCAAAGTAGCCCACCTCCATGCCAAAGCCGTTCTTCAAACACCCGATACCCAGCTGGTAGCTGTTTACGGTCGCACGTATCAAAAAGCTGATGATTTTGCCCGGCAGTATGGTATTCCGGCCTATGACAATATCGCCGATATGGTCGCTCGCGAGGCCGTGGACCTTTGTCTCGTCTGCACGACGCACCCCGCGCACCGCGATCCTACCGTTGCGGCTCTGGATGCTGGCTCTCATGTTCTGGTCGAGAAGCCGCTGGCGTCATCGCTCGAAGACTGCGATGCCATGATCGAAGCCGCCCGGCGGAATGGCCGTTATCTGGGCACCATCAGTCAGCGACGATTCTATGAACCGAGCCAGCGCATTCGGCGGGCGATTGATGAAGGAAAAATCGGCAAGCCCGTGCTGGGAACTGTGCAGATGCTCGGCTGGCGCGATGAAGCCTATTATAAAAGCGATGCCTGGCGCGGTACCTGGGCCGAAGAAGGGGGCGGGGTATTGGTGAATCAGTCGCCCCATCAACTGGATTTACTGCTGTGGTACATGGGTGAAATTGAGGCAGTCTACGGCGTCTGGCGGAATCTGAACCACCCCTACATCGAAGTCGACGATACGGCGCTCGCAATTATTAAGTTCAAAAACGGGGGCTTGGGAAATATCATCGTCAGCAACTCGCAGAAGCCGGGCATTTTCGGTAAGGTCCACGTTCACGGCGAAAACGGCGCGTCGGTTGGCGTTCAGACCGACGGTGGAGCCCTGTTCATTGCCGGTATGTCGAGCATTACCGACCCGCCGGTCAACGATCTTTGGACCGTACCCGGTGAAGAGAACCTGTTGTCTCAATTCGTGGCCGACGATACCGCCTTTTTTAATACCATCGACGCGACGGTTTACTATTTCGGGCTGCAAATTGCTGAGTTCCGCGACGCTATCCGGGAAAATCGGCCTCCTGCCGTAACCGGTGAGGACGGCCGTAAAGTGGTGGCCCTATTCCAGGCCATCTACGAATCAACACGAACCGGATTGCCGGTCAAACTGTAAGTTGCCCTATTCGATTTCAATCATTGTGTTCAGGAAAAAACTGATTGGCAGAGACTAGAAATTAATCGGGGGACAGATAGCCATCTGTCCCCCGATTATTATATGATCTTTCCTTACGTTACGTAGTAGGCGTCCATATAATTTGTACATCAATCAGAATTGAGCTTAGAGTGGCTTATCGGACTACAAATATCTATGTAACTATTTATCCGGTTGTTTGTCTGCTAATAGTCTGGAAGTGAGTTTCATCGTTCATGCGTTAATTGTATCGTTATTTACTAGTGAACTAAGTATATTTGGCTAAATTAAAAGACCATTTTACTGAATAAAGCCTTACCCTATCGTGATTTGTTTTCGACAAAGGAGCTTGTTCAAGCTAGTTGTACTGCTGATTTTTCATTACTGTGCTTATAGTCAGTCATCTACCTTTAAACAGCTTGAGGAACAAGTCTACCGTCTGAATAACGCACTTGAGTATCGAAAAGCGCAGGGCCTCCTGTTACCTGTGCTGGAAGACCCGTCGATGAGTGCCGAAGAAAAATATCAGGCATCCATTCTGCTCTCGTACACCTATAAACGGCTGATGGATTATTCCTCAACCTTTCAGTTTCTGGATACGGCCCGTCAATACGCTCAGGCTACGTCAAAGGGGCCTGAATACCAGGCTTTTATTTCGGCTCAGGAAGCGCTTCTTTATTTTGACATCCATAACTATACGAAGTCGGAGCGCCTGATGAAGGCAATTGAAAAAACAGGTTTCCGCTATATCGATATGGAGAACAGGGCTAAATTGGTCATGCAGCAGGGATATTTACTCTACAGGAGAAAGCGCTATCTGCAAGCCGAGAAAACCTACGACCAGGCGATTAGCTTATTAAAGGCTTCTTCGCCTTGTGACTTGCCCATGATTTACGTAAAGAAAATGCAGCTTTATTCAGCTCTGAACAATAAAGCTAAAATGCTTGAAGCTTTACGTCTTTCTTCATTATACGCTGATTCCTGCAAGATTATCAAGTACCATATTTATGCGTATAGCGAACTCCTGGCCATTTATGAGCAGCGTGATGACATCGTCGGGATCGCCTTTGCGGCCAAACGGTTAGATTCATTGAATACATTATATGCTCAGTCAGAAAACGTTGCAAAGCTCCATACTCAAAAAGAAAAAATATTACTGAAGGCTAAAGACCAGCGGTTAGCTGAAAAGCAACAGTTCAACATTGTGCTGCTTACAATTGTATTGGGGCTGATTTTATTGGTGGCCGTTTTGATTTTTCTGTTAAAAGCTTACCGTAAGCAGCAACCGGTTATAGTGGTGGATAATAACCCGAAGAGAGCCGAGTTGAAAACTTATATGCTGCATCAGCAGGAGAAATCTCAGGAGTCAGTTTCAACCATAGCCAACAAAAACGTTCCGCTCTCTGACCGGCAACGAGAGGTGTTGACTTATATGGCCGCCGGCTTAACGAACAAGGAAATAGCCGATAAGCTTTTTATCTCGGAGAATACCGTAAAATACCACATCAAGAATATCTATCAAATCCTGGAGCTGAAAGACCGGAAAGACTTGCTGGTTACGCTTAGCAATATAAAGAAGGAACAAAGTCGAAGTTGATAACCTTCTGGTTTATAGCGTTTAACAGGCCCGCAAACGAAGTACTGCAATCAGGTATTATAATCATCAGAAAACGAGAGGTCGTTACCGGACTAAATTAAAGTGGTGCTTCAGTTATGCCAGATAGGCTGGCATTAACTACTACGTACGGCAGAATTGGTCAGTTGTGGAAAACAGGTAAAATAGATTGGTTTTCCTGTCCGTCCTGGGTCGACATTTCCCGAAACCAGTTGCTGTACACCGCTCGTTTATACTGAGCCACCAAACTTCTGAACTTCAGATAAGTCAAGTCATGAGCTATAGGATTGCTATCAGCGGCCCTGGCTTTAGTGTCATTGTAATGTTTCCGGCTCATCGCTGATAGACAATAAAGATTAGAATAACGTGGGTTGTATGAGCATCAAATGTAGACTGTAAAAGCCCAGGAAATAGCCACCCAAACGGGTAGTTTTAGGCAATAAAAAGCAGACTACCCGTCTGGGTAGTCTGCTCAGAGTCTTCATACGTCAAATAACCCGTAAGTAGCCAGCTTCCAATTAAGCGAAAAACCAATTCTGGCGCAGTCGAAACCCTAACTGGAGCGGACAGACGAAGTCTTTTTTTGGGACGGCCTTTTAGTAAATAACCTTATTGTATAGCCCTGAAACCTATAGTTTTGTTATTAACCGGCTTTGTACTTACCTACCGTAAAAGTCGGACAGCGTTTTATTATGAAACAAACTATACGCTTTATCCTTTGCCTTCTGGCTACCCTTTTGTTCGTTCCGGTTATGGCTCAAACCGGAACCGGGCCGTCGCTTACCTTCGCAAACAACGTTAATAAACTGCAGCGATCCGGAACGACGTATTTACCCACCAGTGATGGTAATCTGGTTGTTGCCTTTTTCTATGCCAACGGCGTTGGGGCATCCGTAAAAGACTGGAATCTGCAACTGACCAAGTATCTGCCAACGGGTAAAGTCGCTTATAGCCCATTGCCGTTGGCTACTTATCCGGGGATTAGCGGCAACGTAGTTTTAGCTGAAACAGCCGACCATTCACTCATTGTGAGTGGTAATGGCGTGACATACAGCTTTGAAATCGGTAATACGGCCAAGCTGAAATGGAAGACAGCCGCCCGCGCTACAGTCATGTATGCGACCGCCGACGGGGGCATCCTTCTGAACGATACGGATAATAACGTAGCAACCAAGCTGTCGGCAAAGGGAGAGAAGCAGTGGGATTTGGGTGCCAAAAACCTCATTCCAACCAGCGACGGTGGTTACGTAAGCTATGATGGCAGCGGCAAATTAAATAAGCTTGATGCTCAGCGTCAGTCAACGTGGCAAAGCCCGGAGTCGGCGGCATTTGCACAAGCTACGAAAGATGGTATCGTATATCGGGCGGCTACGAAGTTAATCAAGACTGATAACGCCGGGGCCGTTAAGTTCAGTCATACCATTGCAGGTGATGCCGGGGCTGTTACCCGGGTCGTTGTAGCAGCTGATGGCGGTCTGGCTTATTCAACGAATCAAACCGTTAAACTCGATGCGGCCGGCGCTGTACAGTGGCAGAGCCAGGTGCCGGGTGTCGTGCAGCAAACCCTCGATGGAGGTTTCCTGACTCTTCAGCGCGATCGGCCCGCCAGTGAAGTCAATACAACTGGCTACACCATGAGCAAGCTGACGGCCGATGGCACAACGGCCTGGCAGCGCTACATCAGCGGACAGATTGACGCCGACCTGGCTAACCAGCGCGGGCAGGCTGGTGCATTCCAGTCGCAGCAGGGCGATTACTGGTTTGTTACAGAGACCAATACGGGCAACGCCTTTACCAGTAACCTGATCATCAGTCGCTTCTGCCGGGATATTCTGCCGCTGCGCGTTGTGGCAGGAAT
The DNA here is from genome assembly GCF_013127955.1 of Spirosoma taeanense. Lineage (NCBI taxonomy): Bacteria > Pseudomonadati > Bacteroidota > Cytophagia > Cytophagales > Cytophagaceae > Spirosoma > Spirosoma taeanense. The sequence continues at coordinate 4,632,685 of NZ_CP053435.1, read as the reverse complement.
GGCGTCTGGCGCCAGGCCTATTCGAAAAGATACCAGCTTTACTGTCTGTCGGGGCGACTCGCTTATACTCGGCTTTACCGAAGAGAATCAGATTCCGGGTCTGCTGTTCCAGTGGAAACAAAACGGTTCGAATGTCGCCAGTACGCCAAAGGGAATATTTCGGGTAAAAGACCCCGGCACGTATGTTGTCGAAGCCGCCGATACTGCCTGCGGTGTCAGAGCCACATCACCGGCCACGACCATTTCGCAAAGTCCCGCTCCGAGGGTCGTTCTGGCCGGCAGCAATTACTTCTGCGCGGGTTCGTCAGCAATACTCACCGCTACCGCCAGCAATGGTACCGGCGAATATCGCTACCAGTGGACTCGTAACGGTAGGCCATTCAGTACCAGCGCCACGGTAACCGTTACCGAGGAAGGCGTGTATAGCGTTATGGCTGGTGACGACGGCGGTTGTTTTAGTCAGCCTGCTGTTCAGAACGTAACGGTCAATCCGGTTATTACAGTTGGAATCACCGGCTCAGATTATTTCTGCCCCGGTCAGTCGACGCGCTTGTCGGCAGCCGTTACGGGCGGCACGCCGGGCTTCCGGTACCAATGGAAGCGCGGTGGCGAAGCGTTGGCAGCTCGCAACGTAAACTTCACCGCCGACCAGATCGGCACGTATAGTGTCGAAGTGGTTGACAGTCGGAACTGTGCCGTTGAGTCCAAAACGCTCGTTGTTACGCAGAACCCATCCCTGACCCTGTCGGCCGGAACCAATACGACGCTAACGGGAACCGAAGTGTTTAGTCTGGCGGGCGTGACGACGGTTAAAGGCGGAGTTGGACCTTATACGTATCAGTGGACCACTAACCCGGCCGAAGTAGCTGGTAATGGCTCAACGGCTGCTCAGCCGACTTTCGGGCCCTTCAATAAAAACACAGACATTCTGCTTACGGCCACCGACTCGAAGGGATGCAGTCTGACCGCCCTGTCGACGGTAACGTATAAGCCTTGTACGATTGAAGCGGTTATTAGCGGTCAGAACTATTACTGCACGGGTACCGCAACGTCGTTAAGTCTGGTTATCACCAATGGTAACGGCCCCTATCGCACGGTTTGGCAGGGTACCGAGATGCTCCTGAACACAAATACCTACACGCAGAACTATCAGTCGCCAGCGACACTGACCGCCGACGTAACGGATGCTAAAGGCTGCACCGTAAAGGCGAAAAGTGTAGTGGTTACGGAGGCAACTCGTCCAACCGCGACGATCAGCGGAACAACCGAATTCTGTAAGGGCAGCAGCACGAACCTGTCGGCGGTTATAGCTGGAGGTAAAGCGCCGTACACCTACGACTGGCGTCTGGATAACAAATCGGTTAGTACAACGGGCGGTACCCTGAACGCCACTACACCCGGCACCTACATGGTTCTGGTGAAGGACGCCAACGGCTGCGACAATCCATCGGCCAATCTGGTCGTAACCCAGCGAGCCAGCGATCTCGACGCGAAGATTACCCCCAGCGGCCCAACAGACGTCTTCCTGCCTGCCAGCGTTACGCTTACGGCCAACGCGGGTACGAGCCTCACCTACCAGTGGCAGAAAGACGGGCAGGACATCGCGGGTGCAACCACGACAACCTTCAGCACCACGCAGACGGGCAGCTACATCGTTAAAGTGTCGAAAGATGGCTGTACGCTTGCATCTCCGGCTGTGGCCGTTAGCGTGCAGAGCCCGCTGGCAATTGAGCCGATTGCTGCGCCGGTAAGCTTCGAGGTTTACCCGAATCCAGTTGAGAGCACTTGTGAAGTGGCTGTTCAGGTCACAAAACCATCGGCCGTTGTGGTAACCGTTTATGACCTGATGGGCCGGGCCGTGCGAACGCTGGGTGCGCCGACGAAAGCCAAGTCGCATAACCTGACGCTGAATCTGAGTCTGCTACCTGCCGGGACCTACGTAATCGACGTACAGGCCGGAGAGGCTACCGCACGCCAGCGACTGATGAAGGTATCCGGCCAGTAAACGTGCCGGATAAGCCATAAATTGATTAAGGTGAAAAGCCTGATCCCCCCGCCCGACGACCGTTGAGCGGGGGATTTGTTTGAAAGCTAAAACGCTGATTTTTTAGTAATTTTGATTTTTCAGACAAGTCTTTCACTTCATGATCAACCGCAATCCGTTCGGATGGCTTCTCGGTATCGCCCTCCTGACTGTTCACCTCGCGACCGCCCAAACGGCCGCCACTTCATCCAAACAACGCTATCCTAATCTGCAGCAGGCGCTGTTTTCGGCCGGTCAGCTAGCCGGGTCGTCGGGTCCACGCAGCGTAAACTGGATTGAAGGCGGCACTAAGTTTTCGTTTATCGACGGGCAGAGCACGATCAAGTCTTTTTCACCCAAAGACCAACAGGAGATCGTTGTGTTCGACGGTAGTCAGCTGAAGTTCCCCGGTACCGACAAACCCTTTACGTACGGTTCGTTCCAGTGGTCGAAGGATTCGAAGAACATTCTGTTCCAGACGAATTTTCGGCCGGTTTACCGCCGGTCAGGCGTGTCGGATTATTACGTGTATTCGGTGGCTGATAAAAGCCTCAAACTTGTTGCTAAAGATGCGCAGACTGCCGAACTCGCTCCTGACGGCAGCCGCGTAGGCTATGAACGGGGGGGTAATCTGTTCGTGTTTGATTTTGCGACGCAGAAAGAAACCCAACTGACCGACGATGCCAAACCCGCCTTTTACAACGGGCGCTTCGGCTGGGCCTACGAAGAAGAGTTTGGTCTGGCGCAGGCCTGGGAGTGGTCGCCCGACAGTAAGTTCATTGCCTTCTGGCAGTCTGACGAGCGACAGGTTCCAATTTATAAACTGACGGACTATAAAGGCTTCGACGAAAAATTTGATTCACTCCCTTATCCACGCGTTGGCGATCAGAATCCAACCGTTCGCATCGGCGTAATTGAAATTGGCAGCAAAGCCAAGCAGTGGATGAACGTTGATCTGGGCGATGGCTATATCCCGCGTATCTACTGGACCTCGCAGGAAGGGCAGCTCGCGCTGGTTCACCTGAATCGTAAACAGAACCACCTGCGGCTGTTTATGGCCAACGCCCGCACCGGCGACGCCAGACAGATTATGGAAGAGAAATCGACTACCTGGGTAGATATCTTCGATTTTTTCGCGGGCATCAACCATTTGTTCTATTTCCCGGCGGGTGTACAGGAATTTTACTGGGTATCGGACCGCGACGGCTTTGCGCATCTATACCGATATGACTATTCCGGCAAGCTGCTCAACCCCGTTACGAGTGGAAAATGGGAGGTAACGTACGTACACCATATCGACCCGAAGGCGAAGAAAGTTTATTTCACCTCTACGGAGGTTTCGCCGATGGAACGGCACCTGTTCGTAGCTGATCTGGACGGGAAAAACAAACGTCGGCTGACCTCGGTGGCCGGGCGGCACCTGGTCAATTTTTCGCCGAATGGCCAGTACTTCATTGATCGCTACTCAAACGTACAGACACCTACGCAGGTTGAGCTGCGCGATACGAAAGGCCAGTTAATCAAGGCACTGGAAACGAACCCGAAAGTAAAGGAGTACGTAGCCAGCCACGCCTATGCGCCCAAGGAGTTGACAAGCTTTACGACCTCCGATGGTCAGCGAATCGATATCTCGATCATTAAACCGCTCGATTTTGACCCGGCCAAAAAATATCCGGTTGTGGTCGATATTTACGGTGGACCCGGCGCACAGTCGGTGTACAACGATTTCGCAACAACTGGCTGGCATCAGTGGCTGGCTCAGACGGGATACGTAATCGTTGGCGTAAACAACCGGGGGAGCGGGGGGTACGGCCGCGATTTTGAAAAGGTCGTTTATGAGCAGCTGGGTAAGTATGAAAGTCAGGATTTCGCCGAAACGGCTGCTTATCTGGCCAAACAGCCATGGGTAGATGGCAACCGCATGGCTATTCGGGGACATAGCTACGGCGGCTATATGAGCAGCTACACGATGCTGACTCACCCCGGCGTGTTCAAAGTGTCGATTGTTGGCGCACCCGTAACCGACTGGCGGTTATACGACAGCATCTATACGGAGCGCTACATGGGTCTACTGCCCGAAAACGAGGAGAAATATAAAGCTAGTGCCGTCACAACGTACGCTAAAAACCTCGCTGGAAAGATGTTCATCGCTCACTCGACGATGGACGAAAACGTTCACGTGCGTAATACGTTCCAGTTAATGAATGCCCTGGAAGATGCCGGCAAAGATGCCGACCTCCGCATTTATCCGCCCGGTGCGCATGGCGTATCCTATAACCCGACGAGTTACGTGCTTCTCTACCAGCAATACACGAACTATCTGGAGAATAATCTGAAGGCCGGTACAGTTAACTGAGCAGGCAAACAGAACGAAGCCCGGCAAACAAATCTCTACGTTTGCCGGGCTTTTTACGTAAATGAGCAAGCCCCTGAGCGGGCGATAATTATTCCAGCGCCTGATAGACAGCGATGCGGAATTTCTTGACAAAGTCGCTGTAGTAGGAGTAGGGCTGTACGTTAGTAAAAACGAGCAAGATTAGCTCTTCTTTAGGGTCGATGGTGAATTCGGAGCAGTACATACCGCCCCACGTAAACGACCCTGGCGAAGCCTGATCGCCATAGCGCGAGTTTTCGGTAATGAGCTGAAAACCCAGCCCGAACTTATCCTTCCGGTCCCATACTTCAGCCGCGCCAATCTGGTTACGAAGCATCAGTTCAACCGTTTTACGGCCCAGAATCCGGTGGTTGTTGAACGAGCCGCCGTTCAGCAGCATCTGGCAGAATTTAGCGTAATCTTCAACCGTGCTCACCAGGCCGGCTCCACCCGAGAAATACGTTCTCGCGCCCGATATGGCATAGTTCCGGTAGGTTTCGTTGGTATGCAGGGTCAGCGGCCCATCTGTCTTTGAATAAAGTTCAACCAGTCGGCTGGCTTTGTTGGCAGGCAGATAAAAATCTGTATCAGTCATACCAAGCGGCTCCAGAACCCGTTCGTGGATGGCTACATCCAGCGACTTACCCGACAAGACTTCGACCAGCCGCCCGATGATGTCGCTGTTCAGCCCATACATAAAGCCCGCGCCGGTAGAATCGGTGCCCGGATCGCGTAGGAGCGGTCGTCTGGCCAGTTTGTTCACCACATCTTCCAGTTTGTCGGGTTTTGTTGAGTTAAAGAACGGTATATCAAATTCGGGCCGTTTGTCGAGAGGATGCTCATAGGGAATCCCGGCGTTGTGACTCAGTAACTGCCGGATCGTGATTTCACCTTTTGCCGGGCGGGTCTCATAAGTACCGCCGGTTGGGTTGTTCCGGTCGTATTTAATCAGCACGGTCGGGTTTTTAAAGGCTGGAATGTATTTGGCGATGGGATCGTCCAGCAGAAATTTCTCTTCTTCGAAAAACGTCATTAGCGTTACGGTAGTAATCGCTTTCGACTGCGAAGCAATGCGGTAGATGGCGTCGCGCCGGAGGGGCGTTTTCTTTTCCAGGTTGCTGTAGCCAAATGCCTTATAATGAACGACCTTGCCCCGGTGGGCAACGAACGTTACGGCATTCGGCGCAATACCCTGGTCAATCAATCCCTGCAGGAACGTATCGAGCCGTTTCAGCCGATCGGCGGAAAATCCGGCGTCGGCCGGGGATTTAGCCGTAGAGAACGTTTGCGGTGCCGAAGGCTGAGCCAGCAGCGACGAGGTAACAAACAGAAGAAAGAGTGTTAAGCGCATAGAAAGGTAAGGCATTGAGGCCAAAAGAGTTAGAGAGCTTGCAGGATGGGCTATCGGACACGACGCGGCTATTTTTGCCAGTCCCAGACCACCACGACCCAGGTTTCGCCGAGGGTGGGATCGTGAAAGGCGTGCAACGGCTCGAAACCAACGCGGCTGTGCGCACGTAATGAACGCGTGTTTCGCTGGGAAATATCGGTGACCAGCAACCGGTATTGACGGGCATACAGTTCGCGGTGACGCTCATACATGCGGTCGAAAAGCTGCTGGCCCCGGTAGCCATCCGCCACGCAGACCTGCCCCATCACGTAGTAGTCATACGTACTTAGGGCATTTCCCTGATAGGTCAGCGTATCGATGAAGCTGAACAGCGGGGTTAGCTCCGGTACGTCGTTTCGGAAGTCGGACAGCATGGTTAGGGCATAGCCAACTACACAATCACCATCTTTGGCGATGATGCTCGGCGCAGCCTGGTTCATGCGGGTTAGTACGGCCGGGTTGTGTTCAACGGTGAGAAAGCCTTGAGCCGTCTGCACGTCAGCTAATAGATTTTTGCGCAGATTAGCCCGCTGCAGAGCCAAAATGCCCAGCACGTCGGCATCCGATTGAGCGGTTGTAATAATGACGGACATACCGTTAAGCAATAGTGTTTACAGGAAGTTTTGCCAAGAAGGCCGAATCAATTTCAGCGCCAATGCCAGGCGTCTCGGGCAGGTTAATCTGGTAGCCGGTATACGTAATGCCACCATGCACCGGGTCGTCGGCATGTTCAAAACAACCATCCAGATCGCAGAACTGTACGTTCTGGCGGGCAGCCGCAAAATGCGCGTTGGCTGTCAGCGCTAGTCGGGATTCCGACATACAGCCAATCATGCAGGGAATGCCGGCCGCTTCGGCAATGGCATTGATCTTAAGCGCTTCAAAGATGCCTCCGCTCTTGGATAGCTTGATGTTGAAGTAATCCACGGCTTCTTCCCGCACGAGCCGGATGGCGTCGGTCGCATCGAACAGGCTTTCATCGGCCATGATGGGCACGGACGAGTTTCGACGGATTTGCCGCAGACCAGCAATATCCTGCCGTTTGATCGGCTGTTCGCAATACTGCACGTTTGAACTGCCAATGGCGCGCAGCACGGCCTGCGCCGTTACGACGCTCCAGCCTTGATTCGCGTCGGTTCGAATGGGCGTAATGTCGCCGATGGCCCGCCGGATCGCTTCAATACGCTGAACGTCGTCGCGAAGGTTCGTGCCGAGCTTTACCTTGATGGCTTCGGCGCCGTTGGCCTGAATCCGCAGGGCATCTTCAACCATGCGTTCGGGCGTATTGAGATAAATGGTCTCGTCGGTGACAAGCGGTCGTCTGTCCCCGCCCAGAAAGGCATAGAGCGGCATTCGAGCGGCTTTGGCAGCGATATCGTACAGCGCCATGTCAAAGGCCGAGCGGGTCGTAGGGTGGCCCGGTAGGTAGCGCGTCAGGGCGTTCAGACAGCCTTCAATATCGAGCGGATTTCGGCCGATCAGCAGGCGGGCCATGTCTTCAGCAGCCGCCAGTCCCGACGCCTGGGTCTCGCCGACAATCATCCAAAAAGGCGAGCCTTCGCCCCAGCCCGTAATATTTTCGCTGGTTTGTATTTCGACCAGCAGGTTACGGGCGTGTTCAATCGTGCCCAGAGAGATAGCAACAGGCGCTTTGAGCGGGATGTCGTAGCGATAGAGACGGATGCGGGTGATGATCATACAGATACCCGCCAGCCTTCGCTGGCGGGTGCGGAGTTACTGCGGGAACTGACTCTTATCCAGGCCCGGAATGATGCGCAGGGCGTTCTTGTAATAAACTTTCTTAAGCACCTCGTCGGGTAGGGCCAGGCCATACATGCGCCAGAACGCATGGTATTTTTTGTGATAGGGAAAATATTCGTCGTCGGTTTCGAGGACCCGGAAGTACGTAGCGTACTCCGACGGTACCCAACTGTCTTTGCCGAACAGAATCCGGTCCTGGTATTTCTCGAAAAACTTCCGCGCGGCCCGTGGCTGCCGACCCAGTTCAGCGATGACCGCCCCGATTTCCAGATTCATGTTCGGGAAGGCCTGCATCAGGCTGTCGAGCTTCGTCAGGTCGTTAGGAAACCACCCCATGTGTGCGTTAATGAACGTCGTTTTGGGGTGCTTCCGGAATACGTTGTGCTGCTCGGCAATGAGCTGTTCCCAGGGGATGGAATTATTTTCGGCGCGTTTCCGACCGGGATGAAGTTTCAGTTCGAGCCATCGCTCGTTATACCGGTCCATCGGGTCCCAGAACGACTTGGGGTCGGCCGTATGGATCAGCACAGGAACGCCCAGCTCCCCGCATTTAGCCCAGACGGGGTCCAGACGCGGGTCGTCCACCCGAACCCGGTTGCCTTTATCATCTTTGACGTTGAAGCCGAGACTTTTATAGATTTTCAGGCCCTTAGCGCCTTTTTTTACGTCTTCTTCGAGCGTTTTCACGGCCTGCGCAGTCCAGCCGTTGTCATTCACATTGGCAAAGTTAATGTTGGTAAAGAGCGCCAGTCGCTTCGAGTCTGTCTTCTGAATATTCGCCAGGGCGTCACTGAAGAACTTGCTGCTTTCGGCTGTATTGCTGCTGAAGCCACGTCCGCTCAGGTTAATCATCAGCCCCATGTTTAGGCTGTCCATCTGGCCGATAAGTTTCCGTAGATCGGCACCGTCCATCTGATACTGGTGGTTATGAACGTCAATGAACGGGTATTTAGCCCGACCCAGCTTATGTTCGGCTACTTTGAGCGTCGACACCGGTTCGTATTCTTCAAAATCGATGGGTCCGGCTGGCGTCGAGACTTTGGGCTGGGCAACAGCCAGGCTGGTAGCCAGGCAACAAACGCAGACCGCGAACGCAGAAGGTAAGCGCATAAAAATCATCCTGTTTATTCGATTAAGTATAGTTATGGGTTAAGCCTATCGATAAATAAGCGCCACGCAATGGGCCGCAATGCCTTCGCCCCGACCCACAAACCCGATATGTTCGGAGGTGGTGGCTTTGATGGAAATATCGTCTTCTGGTAGATTCATGACCCCGGCGAGGCATGTCTTCATAGCCGGAATATGCGGATTGAGCTTTGGCTCCTGCAGGACGACCGTCACGTCGACGTTCGAAATTTCGTAACCGGCACCCCGCACCATGCGCAGGACTTCGGCCAACAGCAGCTTACTGTCTACACCTTTCCAGCGCGGGTCCTTGTCGGAGAAATGGTAGCCGATGTTACGCATGTTGGCGGCTCCCAGCAGCGCATCGCAGAGTACATGGCAAACTACGTCGGCATCTGAATGGCCCACCGGGCCGAACGTACTGGGAATCTGAATACCGCCCAGCCAGAACGGCCGACCTTCTTCCAGCCGATGTACGTCGTAACCTTGTCCTACCCGAATTTTCATTCAATAAAGCCGTTTTCGCGCAGATACGCTTCAGTTTGTGAGAGAAATTCAGAAGCAGTTTCGATTGCTTTCTCTACAACAGCCATAGAAAGAGTCTCGTCTGGATCGTAATCACTATTTTGTCGGAGATTAAATAAAGCATGAAAGTTCTTTGTATCCTGGCTGTCGAACGGTCCGCTTTTTATAAAATGTTCGCCGAACAAAGCTCGGGCTGCCTGATGTGATTTGCACAGAATGGATTTAGTTGCCAATAAAGCCCTCACAGCATCATAGTAGCTGTACTAAGCCCGGCTGGCTGCGCTCCTGTAACTACCGGCTACGGAAAGTATACGGGCATCGTTTAAAAACTCTTCAGCCATGAGCATATAAGCAGATACGTTGGGATTCATATCTGTATTCCTTCCTGACGTGCCTGTTGATAAAGAAACAGTTCAGAGGTTAGGTACTTCGTGCGTGAAGTTGGTTTGACAGATATCAACACATCGTATTTATCCGATAGGTCACTTACAACCCCGGCCATATCCCAGATTTCGGCACCTGATTCCACAATGTCATCGGTTAATACAACCAGATAGTCAACGTCTGACTCAGCCTTAAAGTCGCCCCGGGCATATGAACCAAATAGAACCAGACAATCGAATCGATCACCGTATTGATTAGTGAGTGATTGCTTCAAATCACGCGAAAGCAATTGAAGTTTGCTCGCTGTCAGGGCTTTTGGGATATAGGCGGTTTCCATGTCTCAACAGGGTTGACTAGCTTACGCAACTGTGCCATCGGCGCGCCGGTAGTACAGCGTCGAACAGTTTTCCTTTCGCAGGACCTGCCGTGCCATATCCTGAATAGCATCGGGCGTAACGGCCTGAATCAGGTCGGCCTCCTGGTTGACCAGTTCCGGGTCGCCTGCGTTGGCCGCATAGGCGAGGTTTATGGCGCGGTTGAGCAGCTCAACCTCTGAGAAAGCCAGTGTTGCTTCGGCCTGGTTCTTGACTTTCGACAGTTCTTCCTCCGACACTGTCCTATCTATGAATTCCTGCACCACCGCTTCTACGGCCGCATCCGCTTCTTCCAGCGATACACCTTCATTGAGCGTACCCTGCACCACCAGCAGGCCGGGGTCGATAGACGAGGTGATGTAAGCACCGACGTTGCTGAACAGCGGGTTGGTACGCAGCAACTGCTGATAGAGCCGCGATGATTTGCTCCGCCCCAGCATGTCGCTCAGTAAATCGGCCGTCTGGAAACCGGGTTCGAAGCGACCGGGCATGTGGTAGGCTTTATACAAACCATTCAACGGGACTTTAGCCGACGCTTCCAGTCGGCGGGCCTCGGTCTGCATAGGCTCCTGCGGTAACTGACGGATATATTGTTCACCGGCCGGGATGGGAGCAAACCACTTTGCGCAAAGTTGCTTGACCTGTTCAACCGTTACGTTGCCGGCTACCACCAGAACCGCGTTGTTGGGCAGATAATACTTAAAGAAAAACGACCGTACGTCGTCGAGCGTAGCGTTTTCAATATGGCTGATATCTTTACCAATCGTGGCCCATCGGTACGGATGTTGCTGGTAAGCCAGCGGGCGGAGCTTGAGCCAGACATCGCCGTAAGGCTGGTTAAGGTATCGCTGTTTGAACTCTTCGATGACCACTTTCTGCTGAACGTCCAGCACCTGCGGGTCAAATGACAGGCTTAGCATCCGGTCGGATTCCAGCCAGAACGCCGTTTCCAGATTGGCCGCCGGCAGCGTAATATAGTAATTGGTAATATCAGGGCTGGTAAAGGCGTTGTTTTCGCCACCTACTTTTTGTAGCGGCTCATCGTAGCTCGGAATGTGCTGCGACCCGCCGAACATCAGGTGCTCGAACAGATGCGCAAAGCCGGTTCGGCTCGGGTCTTCATCGCGCGACCCAACGTTATACAGAATATTGACGGCGGCTATTGGCGTCGATTCGTCCTCATGAACAAATACCCGAAGCCCATTATCAAGAACAAACTGTTCGTAATGAATCATAGATAAAACTTTTGCGTATAGCTCTCGTTAGATAATACGCACTTAACAAAAGTACGGCCCGGCTCGTATAGAATCAAACGCAGCATCTTGATACCAACGTTCATACACTTGAAAAATAAGCTTTTCTTTCTCTGTTTACTGGCGCTGCCGCTGTTTGGCCGGGCGCAGGTCATGACCGACCCCGGCATTCAGCAAACTATACTTAAAACGCTGGACAACATTTACAATATGGAGTTTGCGGAAGCCGACGGCCTGATTCGGCAAATCCGGGCGCGTTATCCGCAGCATCCGATCGGGCCGATTCTGCGGGCTACCCAGCTTGAGCTCCAGTACCTGCCGATGCACGAAAATAAAGCAGCTACCGCGCAGTTCATCCAGGCCGTCAGTCAGGGGCTGGAACTGTCGAAGAAGGTGCTCAATAAAAACCCCAATGATCCCGAAGCGGTTTTCTTTGCCCTTACGGCTCATAGCTATCTGGCTTCGCTGTATAACAACCAGAGCGAGGCTATAAAGGCGGTTAGCGAATCGAAAAAGTCGTATACCTATCTGAAGGACGGCTTTAACATGACGACCAAATTCCCGGACTTTTATTTCACGACGGGACTGTATAACTATTACGTTGAGCGCTATCCGATGGATCACCCGATTGTGCGGCCATTTATGTTTTTCTTCGACAACGGCGATATGGCGCAGGGGCTGAAGCAAATGGAGATGGCTACTAAAAAAGGGTTGTTTATGCGTGTGGGCGCCAATTATTATTTAGCCCATGTCCTGCTGAAACACGAAATGCAGCCAGCGCGGGCCGCTATCTATACAAAGTACCTCGCGGATAAGTATCCGAACAATCCGTTGTTCAACATGAGTCATGCCGAAGCGCTGCTGCTGGCCGGGCGTTACGCCGAAGCCAGGCCATACGTGCAGCGGCTGAAGCAGATGAACAGCACGCTGGTCCCGATGGCAGTGTATGTATTCGATGGAATGCTGGATGAACTGGCGGATAAGAACGACCGTTCCGCTGCCGATAATTACCAGGCCGCCCTGAAACTACCGTTTGATGAGGCTTATACAAAGGAGTATCACGCCTTTGCCTATGCCGGCCTGGCCCGCATTGCTGCCCGCACCAGCGACCGTAACCAGGCTAGAGTGTATTACAGAAAGGCGCTTGGCGTTGGCGGTTACAAGTCGCTGATCCGGGAGGCCAAAGCGTATAAGTAGTGGTCAGACCCCGGTATGGTTACCCTCTCCCGACGTTCATTTCTGCGTAGTTCGCTGGCGGGTTTCTGTCTGGTTCGGAAGCCTGGCCATAAGGTGTTTACGGTTACGGGTCCGATGGCTGCAAAGGAGATGGGGCTGACGCTCATTCATGAGCACATTCTCGTCGACTTTATTGGAGCGGATAAAATAACCCCTGACCGCTGGAACCGGGCCAATGTTGTAACGAAGATGCTGCCTCATCTCCAGGAACTCCGGCAACTGGGTTGCCGAACACTGCTAGAATGCACACCGTCTTATCTGGGAAAAGACCCGATGCTGTTACGTGAGTTGTCGGAGCGTTCGGGTATTCGCATCCTGACCAATACGGGCTACTACGGCGCGGTAGACAATAAATACCTGCCCGCTCATGCCTTGACGGAGACCGCCGATCAACTGGCCGACCGCTGGGTAGCCGATTTTGAAAGCGGGATTGACCAGACTGGCGTTCGGCCGGGATTCATTAAAATCAGCGTTAATCCGGGGCCACTGTCTGATCTGCATCGTAAACTGGTAACGGCAGCCGCGCGTACGCATAAGCGAACCGGCCTGACAATTTGCTCCCATACCGGTCCTTACGTGCCAGCCTTCGAGCAGATCGATATTCTCAAACAAGAAGGTGTCCGGCCCGATGCGTTTGTCTGGGTGCATGCGCAGGGCAGCAATATGGTGCATTACGCCCGCGCGGTGCGGGAAGGAGCCTGGGTAAGCCTTGACGGACTCGACAACAATAACGTTGATGGCTACACCGAAACGCTTCTGCTGATGAAAGAGAACCGGTTGCTGCATCGGACGCTCCTGTCACATGACGCCGGCTGGTATGACCCCGCCAAACCCAACGGGGGCACCGTCAGCCGGGATTACACCGTGCTGTTCAAACGGCTTATGCCCCGCCTGAACCAGCGAGGATTTACGGCCAGGGACTGGAAACAGATTCTGGTTAAAAACCCAGTCGAAGCGTTTTCGATCAAATCAGTTTGACCGGCTCACGAGTTGTTTTACGTCTACCCTGTACAGGTTTTAATAATCCACTTCCAGATTCAGCACTTTGCGTAGATCGTGCAGGGTCGGGTTTTTCTCGGCCATGAAGTTGAATTTGTCCAGCGAACTGTAAATCATCTTTTTGACTTCCTGCACCACGACTTTGTGCTCCAGTTGAATCTGGCTGTTCTGTAGTTTGTCGCGCAGATAGCCGAGCAAATCGGGTTTCAACTCGGTCAGGTAGCCAACCTGCAAGGTATTGTCGAGCGTCAGGTGAATTGTGGTGCCGTCGAGGACCAGCTCCCGGTTCAGCACCAGCTGCTCGGTGGCCGAATCGTTCTGCTGACGGCGAAGCTGCGCAAACGCGAGCCACGCGGCCTGCAGTTGCTCGAAGATAAATGGTCTATCCGGGCGAGTTGGAGCCGCAACCACAACATCACCTTCATCGGCTGTTGCCTGAACGGGGCCCGCCGTCAGCGATACCGTCGAACGCAGGCGGCTGCTGGCGGGCCGGGTCGGCGGGGCTATCTGCGGTTTGGACGTAACGGCCGTTGCTGCCCCGTTGGTCTTGGGGGCGTGACTGTTCTGCCCATTTCCAGTGGACGATAGCCCGTTAACTCCGTTGGCCGGAACCGCCGGTCGGTAGCCGTTAACGGGTTCACTCGTAATCGGATGGCTTTCGGTCAGGGCCTGGCTGCTGGCCGAATCATGGGTGGGCTCAGGCGTGAGCTGTGGAATGCCGTTTTTTTTTTCGGGAAAGTCACCGCTGCCGTTCAGGCTATGGGATCCGTTCGGCGGTAACTCCGGAAGAGCCTCCCAGTTGAGCAGGTTCCGCAGGTTCGCCAGCTTCATCAGCCACAACTCGGTGTGCAGCCGCTGGTCTTTAGCCTGCTTATAATTCATGTCGCACTGTCCGCCCAGGCTCAGGGCCGATAGTAAAAACGACATGGGCGCGCGCGTCGACTGATCGAGGTATTGCCGACGGACATTTTCAGTTACCTGCAGCAACTGCACCGTAGCGGCATCTTTGCAGACCAGTAAATCGCGGAAATGGCGGCACAAACCCACGACAAACTGGTGTCCGTCGAAGCCTTTGCGTAAAATCTCATCCAACGTCATCAGGCTGGGGGCAAGGTTGCCCGCCAGAAGCTGATCCGTTAGTTTGAAATAATAGTCGTAGTCCAGAATGTGCAGGTTATCCAGCACTTCCTTGTAACGAATGACCCGGTCGGCTGCGAACGTTACGTTCAGGTCAAACATCGACAGGGCATCGCGCAAACCACCGTCGGCTTTCTGGGCAATCAGATCGAGTGCTTCGGATTCGGCCGTAATACCTTCTTTCCCGGCAATCGTGGCCAGATGATCGGCGATGTGTTGCGGCTGAATCCGGTTAAAATCAAAAATCTGGCAGCGCGACAGAATCGTCGGCAGAATCTTGTGTTTTTCGGTCGTTGCCAGGATAAAAATGGCGTAGGAGGGTGGCTCTTCCAGCGTTTTCAGGAATGCGTTGAAAGCCGCCGACGAGAGCATATGCACCTCGTCAATGATATAGATCTTGTACTTGCCCGACTGGGGTGGGTAGCGGACCTGATCAATCAGATTCCGGATGTCCTCCACCGAGTTGTTGGAGGCCGCATCCAGTTCGTGAATATTAAACGACGCGTTCTGGTTGAAGCTCACGCACGATTCACAGTGGTCGCAGGCTTCGCCCTCGGGCGTTAAGTTTTGACAGTTAATGGTTTTGGCAAGAATACGGGCGCAGGTCGTCTTACCAACCCCGCGCGGGCCGCAGAATAGAAACGCCGAGGCTAAGTGATTGGTACGGATGGCGTTCTTAAGCGTAGTGGTAATGTGCTCCTGACCCACGACAGTGTCGAAGGTAGCGGGGCGGTACTTGCGGGCCGAAACCACGAAATTTTCCATACCGCAAGTTAGCATGACCAGGGCGGATTTCAAACCTTAAATCTCCCGTCCGCAGTGCGGACAACGCGGGCGGACAGATCCTTTCTGATTCCGGATATGCTCTGTAAAACCGGATACCAGAATACCGGTTGGCAGGGCGAACAGACCAATGCCCATGATGGCCGCAATACCGCCCAACAACTTACCTAATGGCGTAATGGGGTGAATATCACCGTATCCAACGGTTGTCATGGCGCTGACGCCCCACCACATGGTCGCCGGAATGCTGTTAAATTTTTGGGGTTGGGCCGGATGCTCTACGTAATACATGATGCTCGATACGATAATGAGCATAAAGACTACGAAAGCGGTGCTCAGGATTAATTCTTCCTTTTTGTCACTAACAACCTGCTGAATCATGCGTCCGGCGCGGTCGTAACGGGAGATGCGGAACAGCCGGAAAATCCGAAATAGCCGCAGAATCCGGACAATGGCCAGATCAGTGGCGAAGAGCGAAAAATAGAACGGAAAAATAGCGAGGAAGTCGATGATAGCGGTAGCTGAAAACAAATAGCGCAGTCGCCCCCAGAACCAGTGAGAGTACTTATCGTTCTCGACGCATACCCAGAGCCGAAGCAGGTATTCGATGGTGAAAAAAATAACCGAGAATAGCTCAAAATCATAGAATAACTGCGCATAACGCTGATTATACTCCGGTACCGTATGCAGAATAATGGCCACGGCATTCAGCGTAATAATCGTAATCAGCGTGATGTTGAAGAGCAGACTGAGCCCTCGGCGTCGGCCAGCCGAAGTTTCCAGAATCCGGTAAATGGTTTTGCGAATGTGCGGCATGGTCAGACTAAGCGGTGGCGCTGCAAGCTACACAGTTGACGCGAATTTGGGTATCCGAATCAGAGACAAACCGGCTCGGATACCTGCATCTTAAGCAGCCTGACGGCTCAGGTTCCGGTAATGGCGCAGCGTAGCCAGCGTAATGCCCATGGCAATAACGGCCAGTCCGCCGGCGATCAGACCAATCCTAGGGGCCGTCAGTACCAGTAAAGCATGGCCAGAGACAAACGTACCCGCAATGTCGCAGAGATTTACCAGGGCCATATAGGTCGTAAACTGCGACCCTTCAACGCCTTTACGGCAGATGCCCATCAGGGCTGGCATGGCTGCAGCACTGACGGCAGGGTCCATGAAGTAAAGCGCCACCAAACCCGCCTGCGCTACGTCGCGCCGGACCCAACTGGCCGACAGCAGATTGAATCCGATGAGGTAAACCGCCACGATCGCCATCATGATGACGAGCAGCCGACGGGCACCGAGCCGATCGGCCAGATAGCCGCCCGTTAGCGCAATGACTGTAGCGGCTACCATGCCGTACGTACCCGTCAGCACCGACAGATCGGTATCAGACCAGCCAATTTCGTCAATCAGGTGATGGTTATAGGCTCGTATAAACAGGGAGTTGCTGAGATAAGTCAACAGAATCGCACCGAAAAGCAGGAGGCTTATCCGGGCAAACAAGCCCCGGAAGAGTTGGGTAAATAGCCAGCGGAACGTATAATCCGGGTGTCGTGGGCTTGATAGTCGTTCACTTTCCGATGCGCCGGATGAGGTTAAAGGAGGCATTAGATTCTGGGTAGCTTTGGCCGTTACGCCGAATGATGGCAGCAGGCGGTCGCCGGGCTGTTCACGGATAAACAGCATCAGGAATACGCCCGTCAGCAGACAGCCTGCCTGAGCGAGGGCCGCCCCTTGAAAGCCATACTGGCGAAGTAACTGCGCGAACACGGCCGCGCCTATGCCGGTGCCAATTAAAAAACCCGCCCGCATAAAGGCGTTTACCCGCCCCCGTTCATCTTCCGGAATGATGCTAATGGCCATTGCATCCACGCTGGCATCCTGAATAGCCGCAAAAACGCTGCGTAGGCAAAATAGCCACGCCAGCGTGCTGAGTTGCTTAACCGGGTTGTCCACAAACAGCAGGATACAGGAGGCCAGCACTGTCATAAGCTGCGAACCCACGACCCACGGTTTGCGCCGACCCATTGATGAGTGTTGAAACCGGTCAATCAGCGGCCCCCAGATAAACTGAAAAGCCCAGGGCAAACCAAT
Source organism: Spirosoma taeanense (assembly GCF_013127955.1). Lineage (NCBI taxonomy): Bacteria > Pseudomonadati > Bacteroidota > Cytophagia > Cytophagales > Cytophagaceae > Spirosoma > Spirosoma taeanense. The sequence goes on along the minus strand of NZ_CP053435.1, from coordinate 4,615,233 downwards.
AATGGCAATAAACGAACCTACCACGTCCGGCCCGACGCCCTCTGCCGTAAAATAATTAGTCAGCGCCGTCAGGTAAAACCCGGATGGAATCCCCTGCATGACGTACAGATAGAAGAAAACCCCGTAACGTAACGGACGGTTCTGGCTGAGTGTCAGCGGGTAAGAGGATGAGGGTGACGCTGTAAGCATGAAGAGCCGCAAGTCAACGGATAGCGGATAAACAACTATCGATACGCTATGACAGATTGATAAAGAAATATGTTTTTACCGTTACCGAACTATCCTGAAAAAAAACCGTTATTCCTATTGCAAGACCCGGATAAAGTATCTAACATTGTCCGCGTTTTCACGCACAAACCAATGGCAAAGCTCGTTTTTCTACCGACCTTCTTTCATACTACGCCATTTCGGTTTAGGTCCGTCAGGACCATATAATCTTATTTGCCTACGTGGCAGATCATTTCCGCCTTTTTCACGTTCATTTTACTCTAACCAAACAGCACGGATCACACCGTCTCCGTTTTGCGGCTTCACAACCGCCCAATAAACGACGATGATAACGCCCGAAGTAGTTAACGACCAGTATATTGTTCAGGTAGCCAGTGAAAACCACCTGCGGCTAGCTGAAACCATCTGCCACCAAATGGAGGAAAGCGCAAAGGCCCGGGGGACCGGTATTGCCAAGCGATCGCCTATTTACGTGATGGAAAAAATGCTCGAAGGGAAAGCCATTATCGCCATGACCCTGTCGGGCGAATGGGTGGGTTTCTGTTACATCGAGACCTGGGAGCACGGCAAGTTTGTGGCTAACTCCGGCCTGATCGTGCATCCCGATCACCGCAAAAGCGGTATTGCCACGCGGATCAAAGCGAAAGCGTTTGAGCTGTCGCGGGCACGTTTTCCTGAGGCTAAGATCATCGGGATTACGACAAGTCTGGCCGTTATGAAGATTAATTCCGATCTTGGCTATCAGCCGGTTACGTTGAGCGAGCTGCCGGGTGACGATGCGTTCTGGAAGGGGTGTCAGACCTGTGCTAATTTCGACATTCTGACGCGTACCAACCGCAAGCACTGCCTGTGCACGGGGATGCTGTACGATCCTGAAGAGCACAAAAAGGAGCAGAAGGAAGACAAGTGGAATTTCCTGAAGGAGTCAAAACTCTATGAGCGCTGGATGCGGATCAAAGAACGTATTCTACTGCGTCTGCACGTTCATGACCGGGCACGTACCCGTAAGCCGGTGCGGGAACTGGAGACGGTTTAAGCTCTTTTATAAACTATTCATTGAAAACCTCTCGCTGACAAGTCGGGAGGTTTTTTGTTGTTGAGTTTGGCAACGCCTGTTAACTGGTTTCCTGACTTGAGTACATGGACATTGAACTCCCCGAACGCGCCCTTGTGCTGCTGATTGGCGTAAGCAGTTCGGGCAAATCGACCTTTGCCCGACAACACTTTCAACCAACGGAAGTTGTCTCATCTGATCACTACCGGGCAGTAGTAGCCGACGACGATAACGACCAAAGCGCAACCAAAGATGCCTTTGAACTGGTGCATCTGGTGGTCGAGAAGCGGCTTCGGCGCGGATTGTTGACCGTTATTGACGCGACGAACCTGCAGGCTATTGACCGGCGGGATTACCTGAATATGGCCCGTCAATACGGCACTGAAGCCGTCGCCCTGGTTTTTAATCTGCCAACCCGTGTGCTGATGGATCGTCATTACGCCCGGCCGGATCGCTTCTTTTCGGAATCAGTTCTGGAGCGTCAGATTCATCGATTGCAAACGACTATGCATGATTTACCCTTCGAAGGTTTTCAGGCTATCTATACATTCAACTCGCCCGATGAAGTGGCCGAAGCTGTGGTGAGTCGCCGGGGCCAGCCATCAGGCGCTCGTCTGCAAACGGGACCGTTCGACATTGTTGGCGACGTGCACGGGTGCTATGACGAACTAGTTGAATTGCTGACTAAACTGGGTTATGTACAAGACCCTTCTGCTCCGCTAATCAACCGAACTCTCGTGTTCGTGGGCGATCTAATCGATCGCGGGCCCAACTCAGTTGGCGTATTGCGGTTGGTGATGCAACTAGTACAGAATGGTACGGCCCTGTGCGTGATCGGGAACCATGATGATAAGCTTCGCCGGAAACTACGTGGTAACAACGTACAGCTCATGCACGGATTGGCCGAAACCGTAGCCCAGTTAAATGCGGAGCCGCCCGCGTTTAGGGAGCAGGTTCGTCAGTTTCTGGAAGGTCTGCCGCATTACATCCAGCTAGATAACGGACAGTTGCTGGTAGCGCATGCGGGCCTGCGCGAAGACCTGCACGGACGTAGCGGAGAAGTTGTGCGGTCATTCTGCTTATTCGGCGCCACTACCGGTAAAAACGATGATTATGGCCTGCCCGTCCGGCTAAATTGGGCCGCCGACTACCGGGGAAAACCAACGATTGTTTATGGGCACACGCCCGTAGCCGATGCCATCTGGCAAAACAATACGATTGATATTGACACCGGCTGCGCGTTTGGCGGTAAACTGACCGCTTTGCGTTATCCCGAACGTGAACTGATCAGCGTTCCGGCCAGGCGGCAATATGCTGTGCCGAGTCGCCCCTTTTTGCCGGCCTGAGGCCAATTGTTTATTATTACGTTGACTCGTTTAGTATCCCTTTATGACTCATAAGATTTCGTTACTCGCTGCCCTGGCAGTGCTCCTGGCTGGAATACCCGGCTTTGCCCAGCTGACGTCGGCCGACTCACTGTTTGTCCGGCAGAATTACGTTAAGCTCGACCGCCAGATTCCGATGCGCGACGGGGTTAAGTTATATACCGTCATTTACGTACCCAAGGATGCCGCTGCGGATAACCGCTACCCAATTCTAATGGAGCGAACGCCCTATTCGGCCGCGCCGTATGGCGAAGCGAATTATCCTAAAACAGGCCCTGGCCTGAATAAAGACCTATCGCGGGACAAATATATTTTCGTGTATCAGGACGTTCGTGGACGGTATATGAGCGAGGGAAGCTTTGAGGAGATGACCCCGAACAGACCCGGCTCCGGGCTGGTGAAGGGCCGCCAGAGTCGTGGGCAGGCCGCAACAACCTCCCTCGACGAAAGTTCGGATACGTACGACACCATCGAGTGGCTGCTCAAAAACCTGCCGGCCAATAACGGTCGGGTAGGCTTAATGGGTATATCCTATCCCGGTTTTTACGCATCGGCTGCCTTGCCCGATCCGCACCCGGCTCTGAAGGCGGTATCGCCCCAGGCCCCCGTAACGGATGAGTTTATTGGCGACGATGCCCGGCATAACGGCGCTTTTTTCCTGCTCGACAATTTTTCATTCCTGAATTATTTCGACAAACCGCGCACTGGCCCGACGCAGGACTATGAAAACGTGTTTGCGTACCAGCCTAAAGACGCCTATCAGTTCTTTCTGGATTTAGGGCCGATCAAAAACGCCAACTCAGCAAAGTACTTTAACCGGCAGGGTAAAATCTGGAATGAATATCTGGAGCATGACACCTACGACGCGTACTGGCAAAGTCGTAATATCCGGCCACATCTGAAAAATGTAAAGCCCGCTACGCTGGTTGTTGGCGGGTGGTTCGACGCTGAGGACCTGTTTGGTGCCCTGCGGACGTATGAAGCCATCGAGAAGCAATCAACCGGCAACACCAATAAACTCGTGATGGGACCCTGGACGCACGGAGCCTGGGCGCGCCCGGACTGGAGCGAGTTTGGCCCGTTTTCGTTTGGGCACAATACCGCTAAGTTTTACCGCGACAGTATCGAAACCGCCTTTTTCGCCTATTATCTGAAAGACAAGGGCAGTTTCAAGGCGCCCGAAGCAACTGTGTTCGATACGGGCCTGAACACCTGGAAGACTTTTGATGCCTGGCCACCCAAAACGGTGCAGTCGCAATCACTGTACTTCCAGCCGCAGGGCCAGTTAACCCGTCAGCCACCCGTCCAAACGAACTCATTCGAGGAATACATCAGCGACCCGGCGAAGCCCGTGCCTTATACGGACGGTATTCAGGCGCGACGAAATAATCAGTACATGATCGAAGACCAGCGCTTTGCCGCCCGTCGCCCGGACGTAGTTGTTTTCCAAACCGAGCCGCTGACCGAAGACATGGTCATTGCCGGACCGATCAACGCCCGGCTGTTTGCCTCGACAATGGGTACCGATGCCGACTTTATTGTCAAGATTATCGATGTTTTGCCCGATAGCACGAAAAATCCTAGTCCTAATCCAAAAGGGTTGCAAATGGCAGGGTATCAGCGGCTGGTGCGGGCCGACGTGCTGCGGGGTAAATTCCGGAATAGTTTTACCACCCCCGAGCCGTTTACGCCCGGCGTGGTGACCGAGGTCAAGCTACAACTCCCCGACGTAATGCATACGTTCCGGAAAGGACACCGGCTGATGGTTCAGGTGCAGCATTCCTGGTTTCCGCTGGTTGATCGTAACCCACAGAAGTTTATAAACCTTGCTGATGCTGATACGAACGATTTTCAAAAAGCCACTATGCGTCTTTATCATGACGCAGCGCATCCGTCGGTTATTGAATTCTCTGTGTTAAGAAATTGATTGGTTTCTTAACATTCGCTTAATAGTAACCGCAGAATGATTATTGGAGAGATCGCCCCAGGGCGATCTTTTTTTGTTAATCCACCCAGTATAAGCCAAATAAAGGCCTGATTCAGTGTGTAGGTATTATACTAGAAGATTACCGTAAAAAAATTATTTGATGAATACTTAACATTTACGTAACATTGGGTTAATATTACAGTAATATAAGTCCGTGCGAGTAATTAAGAGGTTCGCCCGGGAGATATCGTTCACTCATTCAATCGTAGATGTCATGAAAAAAGTTTTGTTTTTCATAGCCTTGGTAGGTTTCCTGATGACGCAGGCTTATGCTACGCCAGCAAAAATTCGCAAGACCAAAGCGCCTAAAGCTAACCTAGAGCAGCAGCTATCTAAATATATTTCGTATCCTGACGCGCTGAAACCTGCTCAGCAGGCGGGGGTCGTCGTAATTCAGTTTCGGATAAATGCGGATAATGAATTATGCCAGCTGGAAGTTTTTAGTCAGAACGAGCAGATCAACAACACGCTGATACGTCAGTTGACTGGCAAGCGGCTCAATGGATACGGGGGCGATGCCGGCGAACTGCATACCGTTCGGCTGCGCTTCCGGCCAGAATAAGTATTAATATAGTCAGCAAAAAGGCGCTCAACGTAACCCGTTGAGCGCCTTTTTGCTGACTATAGTTTAGAGTTTCCACTGCACTACCCAGCCGGGTTTAACTGGTTTAGGCCTGGAAACACCCGCCAGACCCGTTTTGGGGTTGATAGCCAACAGCGTTAAGGGGATAACCGTGTTGGTTTGCGCTGAAACTGCTTTTGTCGCTCGCAGAAACAGCTGGCCACGGCTGTCAATATCGTCGACCAGGGCATATAATACATCGCCCGCTTTGAGCTCATCCTCGCCAATCAGAATGTCTTCGGTCAGTTTGAACGTCCAGCTTTGGCCAATTTTCAACTGGCCCGCCCGAACAAGTTTGGCCGTTACGTCACCTGTGTAAACGGGTGTCGCTGCAGCCTGCGTTTTGAGCAATTCAGCCAATACGCTATCCATAACGGCAGTTTCAGCATGTACTGACAGGTCGTTACTCGTTTCCAGAGATTCAACTGGAACACCTACCGGATCGGGTTCTTCGTCGTGGAGCCAACCCATACGCCGGGCCTGTTCGCGCTCCTGCTCATACCAGTTGCCGGCCGAGGCCATTAATGGACCCGTCGGGCCAGCGCCATATACCGGATTGGTGAATAACTCTTTCATGGCCAGTATCCGGTAGAGGTAATAACCTGTTTCAGGATTCATGGCCATGGCGTAGTAGTCGCGATGGCCCGACCGTACAATTTTTCGCTGTACCATACCGATGCCCCCATTATAGGCAGCCGCTACAAGCGTCCAGGAGCCCAGTTTACGGTGGAGAAAGGCCAGGTACCGACACGCGGCTTCGGTCGACTTGCGCAGATCGGTACGTTCATCATTACCCGGCGTAATTGACAGGCCCATATCCTGCGCCGTCTCGTCCATAAATTGCCAGTAGCCAATGGCTCCCGCCGACGATACGGCGTTAGCCTGCCAGGCGCTTTCAATGAGCGGCAGGTATTTGAAATCGTTGGGGATATTATGCTTACGCAGGATTGGCTCGATAACGGCAAAGAAGGGAGCCGAACGCGCTTTTAGCGCGTTCAGATGCCGGCTGTAGCCTGAGCTGCTGGCCAATGCAAAAGCTAGCTTGGCCGATACGTCGCTTTGTTGGGTTGGGACTAATTCTCCGCTGAAATGCAGCCGCCCCGGCCCACCTACCAGCCGGGGGGCGGGTATTGCCGAACGAGTAAATCCCGGTTTTTCAGAGGCTTTTTTCCGCTGTGCTGAAACCCCCGGAATGAGCAGACCTACAGCAAGCAACGAAACAGCGCATCGTATGATAAACCTCAAAATAAACAGCGATTGGTTCAACACATAGACAACGCGGCTATCAGAGGGTTTAGTTCGAAAACGTTAGCGACTGGCAATCAGCCTGAAAGTTTACCGGATAAATCCTCTACAAGGTTTTCCAGGTCAAAATCCAGCCAGACCGAACCTGATCTACGTCCGGCAGGCGTATACCGATACGACCCGTAGACGCGTCGACAGCCGCCAGGGCCAGGTTATACGTCTGTTTCTCGGTCGTCGAGTATAGTTTATCGGCGCGTAGATACACTTTGTTCGTTTTCTGGTCAATATCTTCGACGATGGCATACAAAACGTCGCCTTCTTCAACCTGGCGCCCATCGGCCATCCCGTCGCGGGTGAGATGAAACACCCATACCTGGCCGCGCTGTAAGCCTGCCGACTCGGTTAATTTTGCTTTGATACCACCCCGGAATACATCGGCCGCATTAGGCAGTGGAATATCGTCAGCTCGTCCGGTAAGACGGGTCATCGCTGGTTCAACAGGTGTATTGAGGGCCATGTGCGTTGCCTGATCAACGAGCGTTTCCGGCAGCAGTATCTCGTCGTCAGCGCTGTTGACTTCGGGCGTAAGCGGCTGGCTTAGATACGCCATAATCCGGTTCGGAATAATATCCTGGTAGCAGCGATAATTAGAGAATATCTCTTTAAACGCCAGAATTCGGTAGAGGTATTTGCCCGTTTCGGCATTCAGGCGCAGGTAATAATAATCGCGCTGCTGTTGCCGGCGGATATTGCTCAGCATCGCGCCAATGCCATTGTTATAAGCAGCCGCAGCCAGCGTCCACGAACCAAGTCGGTTGTGCAGGTAACTCAGGTAACGACAGGCTGCCTCGGTCGATTTAACCAGGTTCCGGCGCTCATCGTAGCCCGAGCGCACCGATAGGCCCAGTTCGCGGGCCGTCTCGGGCATAAACTGCCAATACCCGACGGCGCCCCTTGGCGATACGGCAAACCCCCGAAGCGCGCTCTCAACCAGGGGCAGGTACTTGAAATCCAGAGGAACACGGTGGCGGGCCAGAATAGGCTCAATAACTGGAAAAAACGAAGCGGCCCGCTGCCGGATGCGATATAACGTCTGATTCTGGGCGGTGTTGCGAACCAGCGCCGACACCAGCCGGCGGGCAACCACTTCTTCGTGCAGCGGTACCGACTCCCCGCAGAAATATACGGGAGGAAGCGTAGTCAGATCCGGCGTAAAGGATAAAGCAGCGTTTGTTGAAGCAGGCTTAGTTAAAAAGTTGATGGACAGGAACGAGGCCGTAGAAACAACTGTAGACAGAGCACTCGCAACGACCAATCCGGCCGCCAGCGAAAGCGATACTAGCAAATTCATCAGAAGGAAAAAGTAGAGTTACGGTTGCAGTATTAGGACGCGAAATTAATTCTATGGTAACACTATCGCGTTAGTATTTTTTGTTTGCAAAGATATAGTAATAAAATTACCTCACTCAGACTATTTGTATAGATGAGTGAGGTAAGCGTAATACGAGTAGCTTAAAGCCAATCCCAGAAGTGCAGCGGGCGAATTCCTTCGCTTTTATTCCGCTTCAAAAATCGGGGGCGACGGAACCGCAGCACCATCAAACCCATCATCAGTTTTTTGATTGGAAAATGGGGTCCCTGCTTTGTCAAATCCGCATCGGGCGCATTTGGGGTTGCTTTGGTCGAAGCAGCCATAGCAATAAACTGCTCCGTATCCGAAGGCATCTTGGTCAGGGAGGTATTCGGGCGGGGTCCCCAGGTTGGGTCGGGGCTTTCTGCATCGACCAGCTCAACAGTTGGGGCGTCCTTAATTTTCCTGGGCAGAGCCAGGGGTTTGTGCCAGCTGGGCAACGGCTTGGTTAGCTGAGCAAGGGTTGAGCTACGAAGCCAGAGAGTATACTGCCGGGGGTTACTGAGCAGTTCTTTGTAGGCCAGAATCCGGAACAGGTAATGGCTCGTTTCGCGGTGGAGCCGCAGCCGGTAATAATTTGAATGGCCCTGCTGCTGCATTTTATTCTGCACATGCGTTACGCCACCGTTATAAGCAGCCGCAACAAGTGTCCAGGACCCTAGTTGCCGGTAAAGCTGGTGAAGGTACCGGCAGACAGCGACAGTCGCCTTTTGCAGGTTGTAACGTTCGTCTACCTTATCGTCAACTGTGAGACCCAGTTCGCGGGCTGTTTCGGGCATAAGCTGCCAGTAACCCGACGCTCCTTTGGGTGATACGCAGTCATTGACCAGAGCGCTTTCGGCAAGAGGCATGAACCGAAAATCGCGCGGAATTTTGTATTTCCGCAGGATAGGGTCGATGATGGGAAAGAAGGTTGAGGCCCGACGACGAAGGTCGAACAGGCATTCCGGCTGTGCCCCGTAAGTTCGGAGGGTCTGTACCCACCGGCGCGACACACGCGGCTCAAAAACAGGCACCTCTTCTCCACAAAAATAGATGGGAAACACACGACTGGAAGAGTCAACAACCAGGAGCGATGGGTTATTCAAGCCGTTCGACGACCGAAGCGTTTGGCTCGTGTCGGCCCCGAAAAACGGCAGCGCAAGGGCTGGTTTTACGGTGGCCAGTAACAGGGAAAAACTGACTTCTTTGATCAAAATAACGGTATTTGTTGTGGCACATAAGACGACAAAACCCGTACCTAAGTAACGGGTTTGAAAATCGAAGAGAAACGAATTTACCTGACAATCCGCACATTACCAAATTAGATTTCTAAGAATTATCCAACGGTACCCTTGAAATTTGGATTTTATTCGTCCAGCAGACCCGCAACCAGGGTTAATCGGGCATAATCATAACGTCCGCCAAGGTGATCAAAAACGGCCTTTAAACGCCCCTCAGGCATGCCAACCGCAGCAATGGCCCGCTCAATTTCAACCCGCTCAAACGGGGTAAGGAGGGAGGCTAAAATTTCTTCCAGACTAATGTCGTAACCGGCTTTTGCCAACTGCACCAGATGGTTCGCAATAGAGCCGATAGTGAGCTGACGCTCAGTCGCAATCTCGTCCAGACTCATACCCCGATTGTATAGATCGAAGGTAATCAGCTGGGTCGAACCTTTAGGCTTTTCGCCCGCCTGCACCCGACCCCGTACATAGTCGAGTATAACATCGAGAAACTTCCGGCCGAATAGTTGAAGTTTACGTTCGCCCACCCCGCTGACGTTACGCAGGGCATCCGGGGTTATGGGTCGCTGCCGGGCCATGTCTTCCAGGGTAGTGTCCGTGAAGATGACGTAAGGCGGTACGTTCTGCTCGTCGGCTAGTTGCTTACGCAGGGAACGCAGCTGCTCAAACAGATCGTCGCGACTGGTCTCGGCTTTGGTTTTTGGTTTTTCAACGATTGACTTCGGAGCGTCGTCGGGTCGGACCAGTTCAATCTTCCGGCCACCGTAAAGCACCTGATCGGCCAGAATACCCCGGCGCAGGGCGTAATGCTGATCATAAGCAATTTCGATAACGCCAATATTGATAAGCTGGTGCAGGTAATTCCGCCAGTCCTCAAAGCGCAGGTCACGTCCGGCGCCGTAGGTTTTAATCTGGTCGTAGCCACCCTGCATAACCGCCTGACTGCGGGAGCCGCGCAAAATGTCGATGAGCAGATTCATGGGAACCCGTTCGCCCGTGCGAACCATGGCCGAAAGAGCTTTCTGAGCGAGCACCGTACCGTCGAAGGTTACCCGCGGGTCGCGGCAGACGTCGCAGTTGCCGCAGGGTTCGGGCAGATCTTCCGAAAAATAGGAGAGGAGAATCTGACGGCGGCAGGTGTGTGCATCGGCGTACTGCTGCATCCGTTCGAGCTTGGCCAGTTGCAGACCCAGGTTAGCCGGATTGTTCTCGGCCAGCATCTCTTTGTACGTCTTTACGTCGCTGAAGCTGTAAAACAGGACGGTTTGTGCAGCAGCGCCGTCGCGGCCCGCCCGACCAATTTCCTGGTAAAAGCCTTCAATGTTTTTGGGCATGTTGTAGTGAATTACCCAGCGGACGTTCGACTTGTCGATGCCCATCCCAAAGGCGATGGTGGCACAAATAATCCGAACGTCGTCGCGCAGGAACGCTTCCTGAGTGCGGGCGCGGTCGGCGGGGTCCATGCCTGCGTGGTAGAAGGCCGCGCTGAACCCTTTTTCCTGAAGTTTAGCCGCTATTGATTCGGTCGATTTGCGGCTCAGGCAGTAAATAATCCCCGATGTGTCGGGCTTCTGCTGTAATAAGCGAGCGATCTGGCCAAGGCGGTTCTGACCCGGCAGGACCTGCAGGCTGAGGTTGGTGCGGTTGAAAGAGGCAATAAAAACGGCCGGATCGTTCATGCCGAGCCGCTGGGCAATATCCTGGCGGGTGAGTTTATCGGCCGTGGCCGTCAGGGCAACAGTTGGGACGTTCGGAAAGTGTTGCTTAAGAACGTTCAACTGCGTGTATTCCGGCCGGAAATCATGGCCCCACGACGAAATACAGTGCGCTTCGTCAATGGCGAACAGCGAAACCCTGGCTCGTTTCAGGAAGGTAAAAAAGGACTCGGACAGCAGCTTCTCGGGCGATACATACAGTAATTTGAGTTTACCACTGATGCAGTCATCCTCAATGTCGCGCTGCGCGCGGCTGGTCTGGGTGCTGTTGTAGTAAGCAGCGGAAATTCCGTTCAGATGCAGGGCTTCGACCTGATCTTTCATGAGCGCAATCAGGGGCGATACCACCACCGTTACACCCGGCAGCATTAATGCCGGAATCTGGAAGCATACTGACTTGCCGCCACCCGTTGGCATGAGCACAACCGTATCGCGCCCGCTGACCACAGACTGGATGATGTCTTCCTGCATGGGCCGGAAGCGGTCATACCCATAGTAGCGTTTGAGGTAATCGGCCGGTTCTTTCAAACGCGGCTGCGCGGTGTTGAGAGCGTCAGTCGGGGTCATTTTTGAATGAATACACTACTCAAATATACACAAATTTTTTGGCCCGATGCCTGTCCGCCTGCCCAAATCGGCCTCATCAAAGACCCGGTATTTGCAGCAAATCGTTCGGGTTGGGGCAAATAGTAAGAAATTTAGCGCGGTCGGCCAGGGAACAGACGCCGGGAAAATCACCTTTCATACCCAGCAGGTCGTTCATGAGCTGAAAATGCAGGTGCGGAGGCCAGTCGCCGTTTTCGGGGTAGGGGCCAATGGCCGCGAATGGCTCGCCAGTCTTAATTTCTTTACCCTCCGACAAACCATCCAGCGATGAGCGGGTTAGGTGTCCGTAGAGACTATACAGGGGCTTACCGGCAACGAGATGCTCCAGAATAATTGTTGGGCCGTAGTCGCCAAAGTTGGCGTTATCCTGAAAACTATGGACAACCCCGGCGAGCGGGGCGAATACTGGTGTCTCGGCGTCGGCCCACAGGTCGATACCGAGGTGTATCTCGCGGGGCTGTTCGCTGGTTTGCTGAAAATGTTGGCTGCGTCGGTAAATGACCCGGTGTTCGTTATAGCCGCCTACGCCAATTTTCGCCCCGGCGGCCTTTAGTTTGCCGAAGACATAATCCGTAAAGCGGGCGGTGTTGGTAAGGTTGAGGCTGGTTAGCTCAGGGTTGCTCGCTGAGAAATCCAGGATCAGGTATGGGTCACGCTTGAAATCGAAAGAGAGCAGCATTATCAGTTCAGGTTGAGGGCGCAAGTTAGTTGGCGGTTTAGTCTGCTGTCGGTATATTTACCCCTATTTTTTGCGGTATTTATTAACATTCTTCGGTCAACTGACTAATTAACCTAACTGCATGGAAGCTACTATTAAAAAGCCTGTCGCCCGAACCGGTCACCCGACAGGTCTTTACGTCCTGTTTTTCACCGAGATGTGGGAACGGTTCAGCTACTACGGGATGCGGGCCATTCTGCTACTGTTCCTGATTGATAATATTCGGGGCGGGATGGGGCTGAATGAAACAGAGGGCGCGGCTATCTACGGTATCTATACTGCTTCTGTTTATCTGCTTTCGCTGCCGGGCGGCTGGATTGCCGATAACATTCTCGGACAGCGTAAATCCATCTGGTATGGCGGCCTGGTTATTATGCTTGGGCATATCATTCTGGCTATTCCATCGGGTCAGGGCATGTTTTATGCTGGTTTGTGCGTAGTAGCGCTGGGTACGGGGTTGCTCAAGCCTAACATCAGCACGATTGTTGGCGAGCTGTATCCGGAAGGCGGGGCGCGTCGGGATGCGGCTTTTTCGATCTTCTATATGGGGATCAACCTCGGCTCGTTTCTGGGCATCACGATCGTTGGCTACCTGGGGCAGAAGGTTGGCTGGCATTACGGCTTTGGCGCGGCCGCGGTTGGCATGGGTCTGGGTATGCTGACGTTTCGTACGCTGGGGCAGCGCTATTTGGGTCAGTACGGGAATGAGCCTACGCCCGCTGAAAAATCGGCAGCGGCTCAGGCAGGGAGTTCGAACGGAAATAAATCATTGATTGGCTTTCTGGTTGGGCTGGCTGCGGTTCTGTTCGTGCTGAACCTGACCGGTGTTATTGATCTGACTACCGCTCAGGGGCTGGCGCAGGCCATGGGCACCATCATCTCGTTGGTAGCGGTCAGTTATTTCGTGTATATCCTGCTGGCGGGCGGTCTTGATACCGTAGAGAAGAAACGGGTGGTTGTTTTGTTTGTATTCTTTCTGGCGGCTGCCCTGTTCTGGGCAGGTTTCGAACAACAGGGTTCATCGCTCCAGATTTTTGCCGATCGGTACACGGATCTGAACGTTTTTGGCTGGCAGATTCCGTCGAGCTGGTTTCAGAATTTCAATCCGGCCTTTATCCTGATTTTTTCGCCTGTCATGGCCTCGCTCTGGATCGGTCTGGCGAATCGGAATATCAATTTGCCGACGCCTGCCAAGCTGGCCATTGGATTAATCCTGCTTGGCCTGGGGTATCTGGTCATGGTATTTGCCTCGCGCATAGCCGTAACGGGGCAGATTACCTCGCCTATCTTTCTGACGTTTACGTATTTATTCCACACTTTGGGCGAACTCTGCCTGAGTCCGGTAGGGCTAAGCGCGTTCACCAAGCTGGCCCCCAAACGTTTCGCTAGCCAGCTTATGGGTATCTGGTTCGTAGGAGCGTCGCTGGGTAACCTTATTGCGGGTTTGTTTGCGGGTGGTTTCGACGAGAAAAACGTGCAGCAGATGCCAATGATGTTCCAGAACGTCGTGTATTTCAGTCTGGGGTTTGGCTTTCTACTGCTGCTGTTTGCCAAACCGCTCCGGAAGTGGATGGGCGGTATTCAATAAGACTCAGCCGCCCGCTTTTTTGGCTTTATAACCTTTGCTGGTAAGCCACGTCAGCACTTTGTCGCGGTGGTCGCCCTGAATCAGAATTTCGTCGTCCTTGCTTGAGCCGCCTGCCCCACAGGCGGCTTTTAGCTGTTTACCCAGTTCGCTCAGATCGGCATCGGTGCCGATAAACCCCCGAACGGCCGTAACGACTTTACTGCCGCCCAGCTTGACAAGCCAGATTTTTAGGTTCTGCTGCGCAGGAGGCAGGGTCTGAGCCCCGGGCTGATCGTCGGATTGGTATTGGAAGTCCGGATTGGTGGAGTACACCACGCCGGAACGGTTTTTCTTACTCATAAAGGCTAGCGATTACCCCACAAAAATAGCGGCTTTTACCGGATCAGCGGGTGCGCCACCATTTTCGGACGTGGTGCCCCAGCCAGAGCCAGAAACCGGATAGCACGACGGCGGGCAGGATAACGAACTTCACGGCAACGGCTGGTTCGGGTAACGTAGCAACCGGCCCGTAGATATACCCCAGAATGGGTATGCTGGCCAGGATGTGAAACCAGCGGATGATTTTACGTTCAGTCGCGGCTCTCATAATTCCAGCATTTGCCGGACGGCCTCGCCGTAGGTGCTGCCCGTGGTGAGTTTCGTGGCTTTTTTGTCGGTCATGGCCAGCATGAACTTACCGTCGAAATGCCGGTGGACTTCGGCGATTTTATGCCGGTTGACGAGCACCGACCGGCTCACCCGCACGAACGTATCGGGTAGTTTTTCGGTGAGCGTGGTGAGGGTATAGGTCGTCAGAAACTTCTGACCGTCCATCGTCGCCAGAAACACGTATTTATCCTCGGCCTCAAAATACGCAATGTCGGATAGGGGAATGAGCCGGATTTTGTCGCCAGACTTGACGGAGATGGAGTAGATTTCTTTTTTAGGCTGCATCTGCGCCAGCAGTCGCATGACGTTCTCGGTCATGGGGTTACTGATGGGTTCGCTGAGTTTGGTACGTTCAACCAGCATTCGGATTTTCTGGGCGGTGCGCGCCAGACGCTCGGCTTCGATCGGTTTGAGCAGGTAGTCGACCGAGTTTTCTTCAAAAGCCCGGATGGCGTATTGATCGAAGGCGGTTGCAAAGACGACCATCGGCATGAACGTCAGCCGCGAAAGCATCTCAAACCCATTCAGCAACGGCATTTCAATGTCCAGAAAAATGACGTCGGGGCGGGTGGATTCAACGAGCGTCAGCCCTTCGGCGCCGTTGGGAGCCTCACCGGCGACCTCAAAGGTGTCGCGGTGTTTGTCCAGCAAACGACGGAGCCGGTTGACAGCTAAGGACTCATCGTCGATAAGCAATGTTTTGAGTGGGAAGTTCATACTATGTAAGGTTTAAGCCTCGGGGGTTACGGTGGTGTAACCAGCCTTGATTTTGGCCATGCTAATCGATATCAGGACCTGCTTAATGGGCCAGTTCTGAAGTTCAACGCGGGCGTCGTCGCCGTAAAGCAACTTGAGTTTATCCTGAATGCTGCGCAGGCCGTAGCCCCCGTCCATGTTGTCGGGGAAGGCCGGGCCATTGTCGTGGACACATAGGTGGAGTTCATCGTTTTTCTGATATATCCGGACGTCGACCCGGCCGGAATCGGCGCGCTTGGCAATGCCGTGCTTGATAGCATTCTCAACGATTGGCTGAAGCAAAAACTGAGGCAGTTTCAGGTCATTAAGTCCTGAGTCGGCTACGTCGACACTAAATGTAAGGCGGTTGCCAAAGCGTACCTGTTCAACCTGCAGATACGTTCGGACCATTTCCAGTTCGTCGGCCAGCGTCGCGAATAGATTACCATCGCGGCCAGTCGAATAGCGGAACAGTTTCGACAGAAGCAACGTCATTTCCTCCGCTTTTTCAGGATCGTCATGCACCAGGCTGGCGATGCTGTTCAGGGCATTGTAAAGAAAATGCGGGTTGATTTTAGCCTGCAACGCATCTAACTCCGCGCGGGTTTTCAGCTTTTCCATGTTCAGGATCTGAAATTCCTGATCGGAGAGTTTTCGAGTGAGCTGACGGCCCTGCTGCAGAACATACAGAAAGAAGTTGGCGATCAGCAGGTCGCCTACAACATAGGTAAACCAGGGCGCGCTCTGCTGAAAGCCGTTCGGGCGCTTTGCCAGTTCGTCAATAAACGCTTTTCCCAACCACAAAT
Organism: Spirosoma taeanense; assembly: GCF_013127955.1. NCBI lineage: Bacteria > Pseudomonadati > Bacteroidota > Cytophagia > Cytophagales > Cytophagaceae > Spirosoma > Spirosoma taeanense. The sequence continues at coordinate 4,599,259 of NZ_CP053435.1, read as the reverse complement.
AGAGAATGTTGTTCAAGACAAAAAAGCTGATTATAATTACAAACGTAATAAAGGCGTGCCGCTTCCAGACCGCCTGGAACTGACGCGACAGCCAGCCCGATAACGCCCAGGTCAGCAGAAAGACCACCACCCCGTCTGTAATATTCTGAATGATCAGAAACCGGTACAGACCCGCGATGACTGGATCTTTGGCGGTCCAGATTAAATGGGTAAAATAAATAACGGCATTACAGCCATAAATCAGCAGCGCCCCCAGTGCAGCCCCGATAAAGATACCCCAGCCAGGTTTTTGCAGCAGATTGGTCAGGGAGATTGGTTCCGGCCGGGTTGGTTCGGGCCGATAGTTGCTGCGGCCCGAAAAGTTGAACTGAGCGCCCTCTACGTTCGCTCCTGTCAGATCGATGCCTTCCAGACCGCTAAAGCTTAGGTTCGCTTCATACAGGTCGGCATTGGTGAAGTCGGCGCCTTTCAGATCCGAAAAACTCAGGTCGGCCTGCCGCAGAATGGCCCCTCGAAAGTTGGCTCGGGCGAGGTTCGAAAAACGCAGATCGGCCTGGGTCAGGTCAAGGCCGCTAAAATCAAAACCAGCCAGCTCCGACGCCCGCATTTTAAGGCGTCGGCCGTTTTTCCCGATGGTACCAATTAACTGTTCACGAGTCATTGCTTCGTTATTCTATTTAGCGTTACGGTGTTGCTGGCTATCTGTTCTCTTGCAAAACTGTCAGCCGACCGCCGATTTTACTTGGGGCACCTGGCCAGCATTGGTTCGATCTGCTTCTGGCCCCAAACCGGGTGTAACTCGCTGGCAGGTTTAAAAGTAGCGAATTTTTCGGCGGCTTGCCTGAGCACCGGACAGGCCGCATTGGGACCACCGCCATACTGCTCCGGTGTGTACATCAGCGAAGCACCTTCAAGCGCGTATATACGCGGGTTACTGGCGTTCAGGCTCCGGGCTTTTTCCAGACCCGCCTGAAAGAGCGGCCCGTACTGCTGCCAGCGGTTCATAGGATCGACAACCATTCGTGCCTGGGCAATATAAGCTCTCAAAATGGCCAGTTCGTCATTTTCCGGACTGTTAGGCGAACCGGTGAGGGCTTCGGCGGCTTTCAGGTTTATGTCGGCCTGATCGAGAAACTTATCCTTCTCGGTTTCGTCTTTCCCCATGAAGCCCAGATACACATAGTTCAGGCCAGCGTAGTAGCGTGGCAGCCACTCTTTCGGCTCGGAGCTGGCGATACGTTCGAACTGGTTGGCCGAAGCCAGCATATCCGTTTTGGATGATTTTTCATTATGCGTTTGCATCGTGCTGATAGCCTGGCTCATGGCCTGTTTATACGAATCGGACTGAGCCTGGGCAGTTACACAGGCGGCAAAAACCGCAATGAAGAGAAGGCTAAGGATTTTCATGGCTTTATTTTCGTTTGGGGAATCAGGTTTAGGCCGAAAAGAGTGGGTTCAGTTGTTTGCTTCACACGAGTGGGATAATAAAAAGAGGCAGCGCGTTTTCATTCGGATTTGCGTCATTAATTTGATGCGTCAAAGCTATTGCACTGACACGCCGATCCCCCGTTTTTTCCGACGAACGCCGGTAGGAGAAGGGTAAAACAGGAAAATTAGCGGATAAAAGCAGGCGGTTGAATTTCGCCAACATTTGCGGTTATAACTTGTTACAGACGTAATAAACTCTGCCTCCCATTGACGACTACATTGGTAACCTTTCAGCTCAAAACGTGCCGACTTCGTCCCTGGCGCGAGGGCGACGTAGAGTCATTGGCCCGTTATGCCAGCAATCGGCTTATCTGGAACAATGTCCGGGATTTTTTTCCGTATCCATACACCCCCCGTGATGCTCATTCGTGGGTACGTTCCAATAAGTCGTATCAACAACCTAACAACCTGGCTATTGAAGTAGACGGACAGGCGGTGGGCAACATTGGCTTTACGGTTAAAGACGATATATACCGGTACAATGCGGAGATTGGTTACTGGCTTGGCGAACCGTACTGGGGGCGCGGAATCATGTCGGAAGCGGTTCCGGTAATGACCGATTATATATTTGGCAACTTCCAGGTCAATCGGTTATTTGCCTGCGTACTGGAAGGCAACATTGGGTCGATGAAAGTGCTAGAGTCGGCCGGATTTCGTCACGAAGCGATTCATAAGAAGGCCGCCGTAAAAAATAATCAGTACCTGGACGAACATATTTTTGCCCTGCTGCGCTCCGAATTCAGGGGCTTGTAAATAAAACGGCTCAGGGTGCCGGTATCGCAGTGAAAGGACAGTCTCGATGGGTGGCTGGCTGGTTCGGGCTTCAGAAGACTACTAGCCTGGTTGATTATCCTTCTGTTTTGTGGTTATTTTGCCGAAATATTACCGCTTCGGCGGACTGAGCTTTCATGCCGAAGATAGTTATTGCAATAGACGGATATTCAAGTTGCGGAAAGAGTACTACCGCAAAGGCCGTGGCTGCCCGAATGGGCTATGGGTATATTGATACCGGCGCGATGTACCGCGCAGTGAGTTTGTTTTTCATCCAGGAGCGAATCTCCTTTTCCAATCACCGGGAAGTTAAGGCGGCTCTGGAGCACATTCACATTACGTTCAATCACAATAACCGAACGGGTAAGAACGAAACCTGTCTCAATGGCCTGAACGTTGAAGAGGAGATTCGCAAAATGTATATCTCCAACATCGTCAGCGAGGTCAGTGCAATTCCAGAAGTACGTTGGGCGATGGTGGCGCAGCAGCAGAAGATGGGCCGCCGGCGGGGGGTAGTTATGGATGGACGTGATATTGGCACGAAAGTGTTTCCCGACGCCGAAGTCAAAGTCTTCATGACGGCCGATACGTTTACCCGCGCCAAACGCCGGCAGCAGGAACTGCTCGAAAAAGGTGAAATGATCAATCTGGAAGAGATTATTCGTAATCTCGAGAAGCGGGACTTGATTGATACCACCCGTTCCGAAAGTCCGCTCGTACAGGCCCCCGACGCTACGCTGCTGGATACGTCCTTTATGACCATTGAAGAACAGGTGGACTGGGTGATTGAACTGGCCGACCGTCGGCTGGCCGAAATTCACCGCAATAGTTAATTGACGGACCGAAACAAGGTGTTTCGGTCCGCTTTCCTGCTTCACGTGCTTTTCTCTCTTCAGCAATGACGATCGATTTCCTAATCGTAGGGCAGGGAGTGGCCGGTTCAGCCCTGGCCTGGACACTCGACCAGCGGGGGTGTTCATTGCTCGTGGCCGACGCCCCAGGCTTACCGTCGGCGTCGTCGGTGGCGGCTGGGATTGTGAATCCGCTGACGGGCCGGAAGCTGGTTCGCACCTGGAAAGCCGATGAACTGTTTCCGTTTCTTCACCAGTTTTATACCGACACCGAGCAGGCGCTGGGCGTGCAGTTTTTTCATCCCAGAACCATCTACCGGCCCTTTCGCTCTGAGGCCGAAAAAATGGCTTATCTAACCCTGACCGCCGACCCCGATATTCAGCGGTATATCCAGAAGGAAGTTGATAATGAGTTGTATAAAGACTTTATCAACAATTCGTTCGGCGGCATCGAAGTAACCCAGGCGGGCTGGCTCGATTTGGGCGAATACGTCCGGGTAATCAAAGGCTATTTCATTAAAAAAAATCAATACTACGAAGGAATTATAACGCCTGATGAGCTGACAATAAAGGCCCATAACGTAACGTGGAACGGCCTGACGATTAATAAAGTCATATTTTGCGATGGGGTGCAGGCCCGCCAGAATCCATTATTCGACTGGCTCCCTTACAATCCGGTGAAAGGCCAGATTCTGACGGCCTTGGTCGACCAGTATCCGATTACGGCAATCGTGAATCAGGGCGTATTTATTTTGCCCATTCGGCGCGGATTGGTCCGGATTGGCGCTACCTATTCCTGGCACGATCTGGATTGGCAAACAACCGACGAGGGTCGCGAGTTTTTACATTCGAAAGTGCGTGCTGTTCTGAAAGTTCCGTATCAGATCGTTGCGCAGCAGGCTGGAATTCGACCATCGACCAAAGACCGCCGGCCTTTTATTGGTCTGCATCCGTCGCATCCGGCCGTGGGTATTTTTGGGGGTATGGGTACCAAAGGCGTTTCGCTGGCGCCCTACCTGGCCGAGCAGTTCGCCCGGCACCTGCTGGACGGTGAAGAATTAGAGCCGGAAGCGAATATTAGCCGCTGTGTTTCGTTATAGTTACGTTAATTGAGGAACTGAATTTCACCCGTTAACCAGCAATAAATTTCTTCGCTGGTATGCCTAGAATTCAGCGTCGAACGTCTTTCTGATCAGTATGCGAAATCAATACATTCTGCTGGTGGGCCTGTGGTTAGGGATGATGAGTGCAGCCACAGCGCAAAACTACCCGTCGCTGGAGCGTTTCGGGAAGAACCGGATTCAATACCAGAATTTTGACTGGAAGATTATCCGAACCGCCAATTTTGAGATTTATTATTACCAGGATGGCAGCCAGATTGCCAACCTCACGGCGCAATATGCCGAATCGGAATTTGACCGAATTACCGAACTGCTGGGTTATACGCCCTATAACCGGGTCAAAATCTTTCTGTTCAACTCCCCGCAGGAACTGGCCCAGAGTAACATCGGCCTCAACACGCAGGGGGGGCTGAGCAGCCGTGAACTGGACCTGTCGAAGTCGCGCGTGGAACTGGCTTTTACGGGCGATCAGATCAGTTTCCGGCGGCAGATCATCCGCGACGTATCGATGCTGTTCGTGTATGACATGCTATACGGCGGTAGCCTCAAGGATGCTCTTCAAAGTTCGCTGCTGCTCACGCTGCCCGACTGGTTCATGCCCGGTATTGCGGCCTACATTGCCGAGGGCAACAGCCTGGAACTGGACGATTACATGCGTGATGTTTCGCTCACGCGCCCCGTCAAAAAACCGTCTTTACTGTCTGGGGCTGAGGCTGAGCGGGTAGGTCACTCAATCTGGAACTATATTGTTCAGAAATACGGCCGCGACAATGTGTCGAACATTCTGAACCTGACCCGAATAATCCGGAATGAACAAAGCAGTATCTCCAGTACGCTGGGGGTTCCCTACAACCGGTTTCTGCGCGACTGGCGCGAGTTTTATACCGGTATGGCCAATAGCGTAACGCAGGCGTACCGATCCAGCGCCGACGACTTTCAGATTAAACTCAGCTCAGCCGATGGGGAGATGGCACTGAACAGCCTTAAACTCAGCCCCGACAAACAGTATTTCGCGTATGCCACTGTTCGCGACGGAAAGTTTGCCGTAGAGGTGGTTAATACCACCAACCGAAAAAAAACGACGGTATTGCAGGGCGGTTACCGGCTCGACGGTCAGGCAGCCCGGACTAATACGCCCTTAGTCGCCTGGCAGCGCGGCAACAATCTTATTGTGATTACCGACGAACTGGGTAAAATCAACCTTTATCAGTACAGTAATTTTGAAAAGCGCCCGAAACGGGAGTTTAAGCGGTCAATTAATGGGTTGTCGCAGGTAGTTTCGGTCGATGCGTCGGAGGATGGGGGAAGCCTGATCCTGAGTGCCGACCGGAAAGGTCAGAACGATCTGTTTTTGTATAGCATTAACCGGGGGTCGTATCAGCAACTGACCAACGACCTGTACGATGATCTGTATCCGCAGTTCGTTGGGCGTACAGCGCGGGAGGTGGTTTTCTCCTCAAACCGGCAGTTGGATAGTCTGGGCGTTGATAAAGGGTCGTACAAGACCATACGGAACCGGATGCTTCTGTTTTCTCACGAAGGGAGTGCGCGTGATCTGTCGCTGGTGCGGCTAACCGATTCGCTGTCCTATGCGACGCAGCCTATTCCGGCTAGTGAAGAAACCATTTATTTCCTCAACGATGTCAGCGGAATCCGGAATCTGTACCGACTGAATCGGGAGTCGGGTGCTATAGGACAGATCACTGCTTTCCCACAAAGTATCCGGTTATACGACCTGAACCCAGCTAATGGCGGATTTGTGTACAGCAGCCTGAAAAACGGGGAAGAATACATTGGCTTCCGCTCGCAGTTCAACCTGAACCAGACGGTTCAGGCACCACCGACGCAACGCAGCATCAGTTCAGGTATGGCCAGCCCCACTGCCCGGGCCAACGTAAATCGTTCCGGAACAGCCCGGACGGATACCAATGCGCCGGCTGCCCAATCTGGTGCGCAACCTGACTCGACGGCTACGCAACGAGCGCAGTCAGGCGGTTTGCAGCCAGACCCGGAGAAGCGCATCGCTCTGGAACCGGGCGAGGTTGATACTGACAATTATCAATTTGATTCGGAAGTCCTGAAAGCGGCTGAATACCGGCAGCGTCGTTCGCCGGGCAGCGTACCGATTCTGTCGACAACATTGCCCCGAAACCGGCGTCGCGAGAACATCACTATTCGGGGGCCATTCGATTATAAAGGACTATTCGGCGTAAACGACGCTACGTCGAACTGGCGGGTTGATCCGATTCGGGGCTTTGGCTACGCGCAGGACGTAACCCTGACCGATTTGCTGGAAAATCACGTACTACGGGCGGGTCTATTCATTACCACCACTCTCCGCAACAGCAATTTGTTTGCGGAATACAACAACCTCACAAACCGCATTGATTACGGCGCTCGTGTCGACCGGCAAACGCTTTTTGTTGATAACGGCGGACTGAGTCAGAAATACCGGTACAACCGGGTCGCCGTTTCGGCCTCCTACCCAATTTCGGTGGCCAGCCGGTTTACGCTGTCGCCTTTCTACGCCATCACCCGATTGATCGACATTTCCTCGTATGCCGAGCCGGATCGTACCTCCGATTATGCCGGCCTGCGGGGGGAGTTCGTTTACGACAACACGAACATCAATGGTATGAATATGTCGATCGGCACGAAGATGAAAATTCGCTTCGAGGAGTATGCCGGTCTGCGAGCCGCGTCGGAAGGGTTCCGGCGGTTCACAATCGATTTACGCCACTATCAGAAAATTCACCGCGATCTGGTGCTGGCCGCCCGGTTCTCCTTTAGTCAGTCGGGTGGGCCATCGCCCAAGCAGAGCACGCTGGGCGGAATGGAAAACTGGATCGGGTCGAACACCAAAGAGCAGATTGCGGCCAATCCGCTGCTGGTTCCTAATCTAATTCCTACGGAGATTCCTTACGATTATCGGAGCGTGTTCTTTGCCGATTTTGCCGCTCCGCTGCGTGGTTTCCGGCAGGGTAAACTAACCGGTACCAGCCACATGCTCTTCAACGCCGAACTTCGGCTGCCGCTGGTTCGGTACTTATACCGGGGTAACGTAACGTCGAACTTCCTGCGGAATCTGCAGCTGGTCGCTTTCACCGACATCGGTACGGCCTGGGCAGGTAAAGGGCCGTTTAGTCAGCAAAACAGCCTGAACACAGAAACCGTAGGCGGGGGCAACCTGCCGTTCCGGGCAACCGTTACGAACTTCAAAAATCCGTTCCTGATTGGCTACGGAGCCGGTGCGCGGACCATGCTGTTTGGCTACTTCGTGAAGTTTGACTACGGCTGGGGACTCGAAAATAAAGTTGTCAGCAAACCCATCGCGTACCTGACGCTGGGATACGATTTCTAGGTCAGCTTCCCGAATAAAGAATTTAGCTGATAGGCCCCGGTGGTAACTTAACTAAGTTACCACCGGGGCCTATCAGCTAAAAAAGTTTTATACTATTAATTCATTGGTATATTTGTTCCTCTGAATAACAGATCTGCCTTCCTGGCAGTTTGCCTCAGGTCAGCCATTCGGCATTTTCTCTCTCCTTTTTGTCTGTCGTTCATACCCCACAAATGGGGTATTATCTGTTTGCACGACAAGCAAGTTTCCATGAAACATCGTAAGACTGGTTGTCATGTGGTTGGCATAGTTTTCGCTGACTACAGCCATCCAGAAAAAGGGTTCGGCTTTTCCTGAAAGAACAAAAGCAAGGTCAGTTCCAGGCGGTGGTTTGGTCTGCAATTAGGTAACAACATTTTAGATTAGATGTATTTATTTGTTACCGATACTCCTTTTTATAAAACAATATTGTTTGGCATAGTTTTCGTTCTTCGCTAAAAGCAAAATAGATTAGTGAATCAGCAGCCTCGCAGGTCGTGACTCAGTCACGGTTTCGAGGTCTGAATAACGCAAACCAGAAGGGGTATTTGCTGTTAGCAAACCACCCTAAATCAAGTTGCAGATGGGAGTAACCTCTACGCTACGTAAACTATACCCTCAACCGTTAACCAACCTTCTGTTGGGGGTGGTTCCCGTTGAAACACATCGCTTAACCCGACAAAGTGGTCGGTTGATTGGTTACTACCTGCATTTCCTGCAAAGCAGATTCTCATCCTGGTTATTACGTCCGGCCCCTGTGTCGGCTCCTCTGATGAACGGTGCCGGTCATCGGTTGCCGTTTGTTAAACGTACACGGCGAGTCACCTGCGAGCCACCGGACGTCCCGGCCCCACCTTTTCCTGAACATCGAATTACCCCACCGCAGCAAGCCTTACCTTCTTACGTAGAATACCCAATGGATGAGCAAACTTTACTGAGTCAACCTTCTCTACAAACTCCCGCTTCAGCGGTATCCGGCACCAGCCATTGGCCCGGTTCGGCAGAGAAACGGTTACGTTCATCTGTAGAGTCTGCTCAGACTGCGTTGGCGGCAGGCAAACCGATAATCGCTGCCTGGACACTCTTAACCGTTCTCCTCACCGGACTGACGATTGGTACGTCGCAGGCGCAAACGACGCCAACGATTGACCTGAGCGTTCGCAAACTGGTCAGCAATCAGAAGCCAGCTATCGGTGATGTCATCTCGTACACCGTAATCGTCAAAAATGACGCTGGCGCAGCCGCTACGGCCACTAATGTTATTATAAAAGACGAACTGCCAGCCGCAGGGGCCGAGTATGTGCCCGCATCGGCTGCTACGCTGCGCGGCACCGGAACCTATACGTCCGGAACCTGGAGCGTGAGCGCCATTGCACCGGGCGATTCGGCGGTTTTGACGCTGAATGCTAAGGTTCTAGCGCGGGGAGTCTGGTTCAATACGGCGGAGGTAATATCAGCCAGTCAGACAGATAAGGATTCGCAGCCCAACAACCAGAGTCTGGCAGAGGATGACTATGACGCCGTCTGTTTCTCGGTACCTATTTTCTGGTATCCGGGTGATGAGTTCTTGGTCAGCATTCCAACCGGGTATAATAAGATAATCTGGTTCCGGAATAATAAAGACGTTACGACAGTTTCGGCTGACTCGGCCCTTATTAACCCAGATTCGTCGCTCACCATTAAATCGCCGGGGGTTTACCGGTTTACAACCTACCGAAACGGTTGTCCGGCCCTAAACTGCTGTGATATTGAAGTAATCCGGGGACTTTACGGCAGCTTGGGCGATTACGTCTTCCTGGATACAAACAAAGACGGTATCCAGAATGATGGCAATACGGGTCTGAACGGAGTCAGGGTTTATTTATACGATGAAACGGGCACGACCAAACTGGATTCGACCTTCACCGCTGGTGGCGGTAAATTCTTATTTGATAGCCTGACCGACGGTAAGTATAAAGTCCGGTTCATCGTACCGGATAGCTTGTCGATCACCCAAAAGGATGCTGCATCTACACCCGTCGACGCTGTGGATAGCGATGCCGGACCCGATGGGTTTACTCGCGTTTATCAGGTAGACACCAGCAAACCTGAAAGCGACACCGCCCGCAACAACCTGAATGTTGACGCAGGCTTTGTGGATACGCGCGCGTCTCTGGGCGATCTGGTATTTGTGGATATTAACGGCAATGGAATTCAGGACGGCGGCTCGGAAACGGGCGTGGCGAGCGTAAAAGTAACGCTCTACCAGAGCAGCACCGTTGCGGGTGGTACACCGACACTGATCGCTTCAGCGACGACCTCAGCCACGGGCGCTTACAGCTTCACCAGTCTGACGCCGGGCGATGGGTATTACGTAGTGTTTGACACAACCGGCCTGCAGAGCCGGGGCTACGTGCTGACCCAGCCCAACGCGACGACCAACACCGCACTCGACAGCGACGCGGGTGCAGATGGCAAAACAACGAAGACCTATAGCTTAAGTGCGGGTGAGAACAACACCAGCGTCGACGCCGGCCTGAAACTACTGAGCGCATCGCTGGGTGATCTGGTCTTCCTGGATAACGATGGTAACGGCCAGCAGGGCGGAGCTGGTGAAGTCGGTGTGGCGGGCGTAAAGGTCACTTTATATAAAGAAGGGCAAACTTCGCCGGTGGACAGTCAGACGACCAACAGCAATGGTGGCTATCTCTTCACGAACCTGACGCCGGGCGTTGGCTACTATGTGGTCTTTGATACAACCGGTCTGCGCGGCCGGGGCTATGCACTAACGGGCGCTAATCAGGGCGATGACGCCACTGATAGTGATGCGGATGGCGTTACAGGCAGGACCGGCAGCTATACGCTCTCGCCGGGTCTGGTAAATTTGACCGTCGATGCTGGCCTGAAATTACTGTGCCCGACCAACTTTAACCTCGTTGCCTCGAATGACGCCGGACTCTGTTACGGCGATTCAATCAAACTGGTCGCTTCCACAACGGTGGCTGGTGCTAAAGTCTGCTGGTATCTGACGCCCTATGATGGAACTGCTTTTGCCACGGTTAATAGTGGCGAAGCCATTACGGTGAAGCCAACGACGACCACGGTTTATTACGCAGAAGCAACTACGGACGATGGCTGCCGGAGCGCCCGCAAGCCGGTTGTCGTGACGGTTACAGTCGTACAGACCCCGATCTGCCTGGGCAATATCAAGAATACCTGCCCCGAGCGAACAGTCGATCTGACGAAGATTGCGATTGAAAACAAAAGTCCGGGCCTGACCTATGAGTGGTATACCAGCGCGCTGCGTTCGGAAGCGACCAAGGTAACTAACCTGACTGCCGTAGGGGCCGGAAAATTCTATCTGTTTGCTCGTTCGGCCGAAGGTTGCTATAGCAGCCCAACGGTCCTAACGGTCGAGATTGTAGACTGCAACTGCCAGAACGTAGCGGGTGTGAACATTGGTCCGGGCCTGTCCGCCTGTTCGGGGGAGGCTGTCGTCCTGAAAGCTACGCTCACCGGTTCGGCAACGAGTGTAATCTGGTCGTCGAGTGCAGGCGGAACGTTCAGCAGTCCGAACAGTCTTACCACTACGTTTACACCGTCGGAGGCTGCGGTTACCAGCGGCTCGGCGCTGATTACGGCCACGACTAATGACCCGGACGGACCGGGTGGCGTCTGCAGCGCAGCAACCAGCTCGCTGATTCTGAAGATCAATCAGCGGCCCGATGCGCCGGTGGGCGTAGCCTGCGACGATACGATTGTTTGCCAGGGTAACAGCACGAAGCTGATTGGTTTTGCACCGGGCGGAAAAATCAACTGGTATGATCAGGATAATAAACTGCTCAGTACGGTTGAAAGTGGCTCCAAGCTGGTGGTGAAGCCATCAAAGGCGGGCATGAACACGTATTACGCGGAGGCCGTTAATGCTGATGGCTGCACCAGTGCTACGCGTACGTCGGTAACGCTGACGGTCGGCACGTGCCTGGCTGACCTGGCAGTTCTGAAGAAAGTTGTAACACCGGGGCCGTATAGTGTCGGTCAAACCATTACGTATGCCATCACGGTAAGCAATAAAGGGAAGACGACGGCTACTAGCGTAAAAGTCAGTGAACTGCTGCCCCCTACGCTGACCTACATCAGCGCCACTCCGGCGGGTGAATACAGTGCAGGCGCGGGTGCGTGGTCGGTTGGAAGCCTGACGGTTGGCTCCGACCGGAACCTGCTGGTTCAGGCGACGATCAATGCAGCCGGTACGATCAAGAATACAGCGGTGGTGAGCAGTCCGGAGAATGATCCGAACTATGCTCAGGACGATACCTCGTCGGTAACGATTCAGACGCTGGCGTGCGACGTGAAGCCGCCATTCATCACCTGCGCGATAACAGACATCTGCAAAGGTGACGAAACGGTGCTGAAAGCGACGGGTTGCGCCGGTGGTACGGTGAAATGGTCAGATGGCCAGACGGGGCTGACCGTTACCGTAAAACCTGAACTGACGACGGTCTATTCGGCAAGCTGTATAACAAGCGCTGCCTGCACAAGTGCAGCATCAAACCTGATTACCGTCACTGTTCGGAATCCAAAAGCCCCAACCCTGATTGCTTCAACTGACAATGTCTGCCCGGGTGGACAGGTTGTGCTGACGGCGTCGGGCTGCGAAGGGGGCACGTATCAGTGGTCGGAAAGCGACAAAACCGGTGCTTCGATAACCGTTAGTCCGCTGACGAAAACGACCTATACGGTTCAGTGCCGGATGGCGAACTGCGTAAGCGACGCTGCCACTAAGACGATAGGTGTCGGCGGCACCATGCCGACGCCAATCATTACGTGCAGCACGACCATTGTGTGTCCCGGCGAGCATGTAACACTGACGGTGAATAACTGCCAGGGAACGCCCGTCTGGAGTAGCACAAGCGAAACGACTACCAACATCATTGTTACGCCGACCCTGGGCGATAACAGCTACACTGTTTATTGTAAGAACGGTGCCTGCACCAGCCCGGTATCGAAAGCGTATGTGATATCGGTTGTTGAGCCGGTCATTCCAACGGTAACGGCCAGTGTGGATACCATCTGCGCAAAAGGTAAGGTAGTGCTGACCGCGACCGGCTGTAACGGTACGGTAATCTGGGGTGGCGATGAGAAGCTGACCGGCTCTAGTATAATGGTGTACCCGGAGGCCAGCATCAGCTACTACGCCCAGTGCAAGTTCCGGTCCTGCCTGAGCAATCCGTCCGAGTCGGTAGCGATCACGGTCGTAACGCCGAGCGCACCGATCAACACGACCCTGCCGAAAGTGGTTTGCAGCGGTGAGAAAGTAATTCTTTCGGCCGAAGGCTGTGAAGGTGGAACGATCAACTGGTCCGGTACCGAGAAGACCGGTGCCAGCGTAGAAATCATTCCGACCGAAACCAGAGAATACTACGCAACCTGTAAGATGGGCTCGTGCGAAAGCAATGCCTCGCAGAAGATTCGCATTACGGTCAACACATCGGGTAAGGCACCGACGATTGTGGCATCGACGACTGCCGTCTGCAATGGCGGGGTTGTATCGCTGACGGCAACGGGCTGCGCGGGTACGGTGGTCTGGAGTGTGCCAGGTCTGACCGGATCGGTTGTATCCGTAACAGCCAGCCCGACCAGCAACGAGTACTACGCGATTTGTAAAGTTGGTGCGCAGTGCGGCAGCGGTAAGTCGAACGTTATTAAAGTGAACGTAACGCCCATGCCGACACCGGTCATAACGGCCAGCGCCGATTCGATCTGCGCGGGTGAAACAGTAACGCTGACGGTGAATAACTGCCAGGGAACACCCGTCTGGAATACGAAAGAAACGGCCCGAAGCATCATCGTGTCGCCGGACGTAACGACAGCTTACTCCGTATTCTGCAAAGACGGTGTCTGCGCGAGCGATACGGCGAAGAAATACCCCATTACGGTTGTACCGGTACCGGTTCCAACCATTGCGGCATCGGCTACGGCGGTCGAACCGGGTGGAACGATTACGTTAACCGCTACGGGCTGTCCGGGTGACGTGTACTGGTCGGTCAACGATGTCAATGGCAACAACAAAGGCGCGTCGATCTTCGTCAGACCGCAGGGTACCGAGACCTATTACGCCCAGTGTAAGTTCCGCTCCTGCGTGAGCGCTCCGTCTGTTTCGATTACGGTCAATAAGGAGGGAAACTGTGTCGCCAAAGCGGCTACGCTGGTAGCAGTGAGCGGCACTGTTTGCGCGGATACGAATAAAACCATCCTGATAGGGGCTACGCCCAATGGCGGCTTGGTTAAGCCCGAAGGCTACTCGGTACTGTATGTTCTGACAAAAGGAGCCGAACAGGTTATCCAGCAGACGAGCGCAACACCAAGTTTCAATGTCTCGGCCCTAACGGCAGATTATACCATCCATACGCTGGTGTATAGCGCCAGTCCGACCGATAAAAACTACCTCGATCTGGCCGTTGTCAAGCCGGGCCTGACGACGAGTGCGGACGTGATTAAACTGATCGCCGATCGAAAAGTCTGCGCAGACCTCGACCTTATCGGGGCGAAGGTTATAGTCCGGTACGTAGAGCCGCCTAAACTCGTGGCGGGTCCATCGCTGACGGTCTGCGCTGGAACGAAGGTAACACTCACAGCGCTTGGCTGCGAAGGTGGAATCGTTAAATGGTCGGACAATTCCGTGGGCCAGAGCATCGAGAAGATTATCAGCAGCGACCTGTGGTTAATGGCAACCTGCACGGTGGATGGCTGCACGAGCGCTCCGTCGCACAGCGTCGACATAATCCTGGGTACGCCGGGCATTCCGACGGTGGCCTGCAACAAGCCGACCATCTGTGCCAATGAGTCCGTAACCCTGACGGCAACGGGCTGCGAAGGTGGAACGTTGGTGTGGTCGGACAACCAGACGAAAGGCAGTATCCTGACGGTGACGCCACCGGCCAGTGTTTCCTACCGGGTGAAATGCGTGATTGGCACCTGCGAAAGCGCGTGGTCGGCTTACTGCCCGATCAAGGTCGGTTCGCTGGTAGCGCCGATTGTTTCTATTGCGGGTTCGACCACGATAACCAGTACGACGGCCTGCTTCGGTGCGCCTGTAACGCTGGTAGCTCAGGGTTGCCCGGCAAATAGCCAGGTGGTCTGGTCGAACGAGCAGGTCGGCCAGTCGATAACGGTCACGCCAGTTAACAGCGTAACTTACACGGCCCGGTGCTACAGCTCAAGCACCTGCATCAGCCAGCCGTCAAACAAAGTTGTCGTTACGATGCTGCCAAAAATCAGTCAGCCGTCGGTGGTCGACAAAACAAACACCTGTCCGTTCAATACGGTTGATCTGACAACGGCCGTAACCAGCAAAGCGACGGTGAGCGGCAGTGTGTTCGAGTTCTATACGGCTGAATCGCTGAGCGACGTATCCAAGGTAACGAACCCGGCTGCCGTGGGAACTAGCACGTATTACGTCGTCGAGAAAACGGTCAATGGCTGCTCTAGTCTGCCGGCCGTAATCCACGTACAGATTAACCGTTGCGATCAACAAATCGCCTGTGATCCGCAGAATCCGGCAACGGCTAATGCGGGGCCTGACGCTACGATCTGCACGGCCAAAACGTATCAGCTACAGGGTAAGATGGGTGGCGCGGGTAAAGTGCTATACTGGACGACCAGCGGGAAGGGCACGTTCGATAACCCGTACCTGCCCAACGCGACTTATACCGCCAGCGTGGAAGATATAGTGGCGGGTAAGGTGACGCTGACACTCTCAGTGAGCGCGAATAACGCCAGTTGTCCGGTCGCTAAAGACGAAATGGTGCTGATCGTAGAAGGAATCAAAACCATTCCGACAATTCAGGTGGTTGGGGCCAGCAGCCTTTGCTACGGTGATTCGGTCACGCTGAAAGCACCGGCGGGCGCAGCCAGCTATAAGTGGAGTAACAATGCTACCACGCAGAGCATCGTGGTGAAAACAAGCGGAAGTTACACGGTTCAGTTGTTCGATTCGAAAGGATGCAGCTCGGTAAAATCCGACCCGGTTGCGGTGAACGTAGCAGAACCCATTCCGGCTCCGCTCGTAACGAACCTGCGCAATACCTGTCCGGCCGTCATCGCAAATCTGACCTCGGCACTATCGGCAACTACGGCGGGCAGCACCTACGAATACCGGATTGGAGCGGCTGTTACATCGAATACGCTGGTTCGTCCAGACTCGGTAGGGGCTGGAACGTACTATGTGTTTGCGAAGAATAGTCTGGGCTGCGTCAGTGCACCAGCGAAGGTGGTCGTGCGTATCGTCAACTGCACCGCCGATTCGGTAGCGACAGATGTCAGCATCCGCAAAACGGCGGATAAGCCGGTAGTACGACGTGGCGAGACGGTGACCTACACCATTACGGTCAGCAACCAGGGCGCTCATACGGCGCATAATATCGATGTGCGCGATGTGCTGCCGGGCGGTCTGGAGCTAGTGCTCGGACCAGCGCCAAACTATAGTCTGTCGGGTGGCGTAATTACGAAGCATATCGACAGTCTGCCGGTTGGCAAGTCGGAAACCATCGTCTTCTCGGCGCACATGCTGACGAAAGGCGAGGTGATCAACAAAGCTGAGATTACGTATCTCGACCAGAAAGATACCGATCTGTCCAACAACACGTCGAGCGTAACGGTGCGCGATACCTCATCTTATAAGCCAAGCCTGGTTGGGCTAGCTAAGGCGGTGGTTGGCCGACCGGCGGTTAAAGGCGACTCGCTGATTACGGTTCGTTACGGCTTCGTGCTGACGAACTTCGGCGATGACACGCTCCGGAAAGTGCAGGTGACCGACGATCTGGCCTACGCGTTCGCGCCCAACTCGGTTCAGAAGGTCGCCATCAGCACCACGGACGACGACTTCAGTCTCAAACGGAATTCTGGCTTCACGGGTATAGGCAGCAACACCAACCTGTTTGACTCGACGAGCTATGTTGCTCCGGGCCGGTCGCAGACGTTCTTCCTGGACGTAACGATCCGTCGGGCAGCGGGCGATACCACCCGTTCGTTCCGAAACATCGCGGGGGCATCGGCCTACAGCAACGGAATGAAAGTTGAAGACCTCTCTGCCGATGGTGGGGATGCCGATCCGGATGGCGACGGCGATCCAACGAATAACACGGGATTCTCGTCCTTTACCCTGAGCACCGGGCAGCCCGCTGGCCCGAGCCTTGGCGTAGCGCTGGCGGTAATTAAGGTTGAAAAACAGGGTAACAACAGCTACAACGTTACCTATAAAGCCACCATCAAAAACTTCGGGGATGTGGACCTGTACGGGATCAGCCTGACGGACAGTCTGGCTAAAGCCTTCCCGACTTCGTTCACGGTAGTTGGTCCGCCGATTGTCGGTGCAGGAAGTACTTTGGTTCCGAATGCCAGCTTCAATGGGCTGACGAACGTAAACGTCCTGACGAATGCCAGCTCGCTGGCGGCCGGTGTGCAGGATACGGTGCTGGTGACGGTGAACATTAAGCCGAATGGCAACAACGGACCGTTCTTTGTGAACGTAATTGGCACTGGCCACACGGCCGATACAACTCAGTTTGTTCGGGATATTTCGAATGCCGGATTCGACCCAACGCCCGAAGGGTCCGTTTCGACCGCTGTTCGGTTCGATCTGCCCGCCGGGCTGATCGGGGTTGCCAAATCGGTTGGTCCGCCAATGAAGGTTGCAGAAGGCGTATTTGATGTGCCCTATACGATTAAGCTAACGAACCGGGGTACCGTACCGCTCAGAAAGGTGCAGGTTGTTGATAACCTCTCCGAAACCTTCGGGCACGGCGCGCTAATCGTCAGCGAACGTATCCGGGTTTACGCCAGCGCCGGACTGATGACCGATACGCTCTACACGGGGCAAGGTCTGGTGACCAGAATGCTCGTTGATTCGATGAGTACGCTGGCCGTGGGGGCCTCAAGTAGTCTGAACTTCGTGGTTCGGGTGAACGTAAAGAATGCAGACTCGCTGCGTTTCGTTAACACGGCTGTTGCAACGGCTCTGACGGCCAATAATCAGGTGGTGGAAGACCGGTCGGCGGCCGGTATCAACGACGACCCGGATCATGACCTCGACCCGCGCAACAACAGTATTGCGACGCCGGTTACGCTGGATAACCTGTCGACGATCCCGTATATCGGAGTGGCTATGGCCGTTCGGGATACGGTTCGGCAGGCGGATGGTAGCTTCAATGTAACGTACCAGATCGTGGTTCGGAATTATGGCACGGAGCCACTGACCCACGTAGCCCTGAGCGATTCGCTGTCGAAGGTCTTTAATAATCAGACTGGCGCTACGTACGCAGTTGTCAAAGCGCCGATTACGACCTCAACGGGCAGTGCGCTGAAGCTGAATGATAAGTTTAACGGCAGCACAGACGTCAGGATTGTGCTGGGTGACAGCACCAGTAGGCTGGCCGTGGGTAAGGTCGATACCATTCTGGTTGTCGTGAACGTAGCGACGAACGGAAGCACAACGACCTTCCTGAATACGGTCTATGCCCAGGCGATTGCCAGAACCGGCAGTGTGTCGGATATCTCGACCAATGGACTGGTGCCGGACCTCAACGGCAACAACAACCCGACGGATCAGAACGAGCGCGAAGCAACTCCGCTGAACCTGCCCGCAACCAGCACGACGATCTTTATTCCGCAGGGCTTCTCGCCAAATGGTGACGGAATCAATGATCTGTTCGTAATTCGCGGTATGGCGGGACTGACTGTCAGTCTGGAGGTCTATAATCGCTGGGGGCATCTGGTCTACAAGAACGACGATTACCAGAACGATTGGGACGGTAAGCCTAATGCGGGTGTTCTCGTCGGTTCCGACGCCAATGGTCTGCCCGATGGCACGTATTATTACGTGATTACGACGAGCGACGGCCGCAAGTTTGTACGATATATGACGATTAACCGCTAATACCGATGTCAAATCAGTTTTTAACGAACCGGTGGGCTGTTGCGCTGCTGCTGATCCTGGGGATCGGCAGCGGCCAGGTCCGGGCGCAGCAGGACAAAATGTTCTCGCAGTACATGTTCAACATGATGGCGCTCAACCCGGCCTATGCGGGCAGCCGTGATGTGCTGAGTATGTCGGCCCTGTATCGCAATCAGTGGACAGGCGTTGAGGGCGCTCCGCAAACGGCGACCTTCACGGTCGATATGCCACTGAATCAGGAGCGGGTAGGCATCGGTTTGCAGTTATACGGCGACAAGTACGGACCAGTGCAGGAAGCGGGCGGCTTTGCGTCCTATGCCTTCCGGATAAAAGTAGGGGAGCGCTCAACGCTGGCCCTGGGCCTTCAGGCGGGTGCGGCCAGCTACAACGTGAATCTAGCCGACATCAAGACCGCTCCCGACGGGTCGAGTCAGATTGATCCGGCTTTTGCGACTAATATTTCAAAGATACTGCCCAATTTCGGAACGGGTATCTATCTCAGCAATGACCGAACGTATCTGAGCATTTCGGTACCGCGACTGATCAAAAACAAGCTGAACGAATATAATTCTGCGGGTGGGGTGCTGTCGGTGCAGCGCCGTCATGCGTATCTGGCAGCTGGTTTTGTGGTCGGTATCAGCCCCTCGGTCAAGATGAAACCATCCATGCTGGTTAAATATGCCGAAGGCGCTCCGCTGGGCTTCGACGGGAACGTAAACTTCTGGTTTGCCGACCGCGTAGCCATCGGCGTGTCGGTGCGACGTAACCAGTTTACGGACTGGAGCCAGATTGGGACCGATGCCCTCATTGGTTTGCTGGAAGTGCAGCTCACCGACCAGTTCCGGTTTAGTTACGCGTACGACCGAACGATGAACAACTTAAAGGACATCGCCCCGAGCTCGCACGAGATTATGCTCCGGTATGAGTTTGGTTTCGGTAAAAACCGCATTCTGACCCCGCGCTACTTCTGATGATCCGGCATCAGCAAAACCGCCGTACCGAAATCAAGGTGCTTGCGCTTAACCAGGATAGTAATGCCATTCGAAGCGTTAGGTTTTTACCCTAAAACCCTACAATTTGGCTGTCAATTCCGGTCAACTCATGCCTATCTCGTTTCGAAGCCGCGTTTTTTTTCTGGTCATTACCAGTCTGCTAAGCTGCCTGAGCCTGTCTACGCAGGCTCAGCGGGAAGTTCTCTACTCGCAGTATCTGGTCAATCCTTTAAGCATCAATCCGGCTTACGCGGGCATGCGGGAGTCGTTTCACCTGTCAGCCTTTCTCCGACGTAAATGGATCAGCGTTCGGTACGCACCGGTTACGCAGAGCGTTTCGGGGGATGGTTCGATTGCCAACGGACGGGTCGGGCTGGGGTTTCAGGCGCTGAACGACCGGATGGGTATTTTTGCCGCTACGGGTGTGTATGGCAGCGTAGCCTACCGCTTCAATCTGCCCGCTCTAGCCAGGCTGTCAATAGGAGTACAGGGCGGTCTTAACGTCCTGCCGGTCTACGATTTCACGAGCGCATCGAGCCTGAACCGGGCCGTTGGCAGCTTTGGCGTCGGCGTGTATTATAAATCCGAAACGTTTTTCGGCGGCATTTCGGCGCCCGAACTGGTGTCGCAGGGTGTAAATCTGGCAGGTCGTTCGCTCTACCCGACCGTCCGGCCAGTCATGGTGCAGGCCGGAACGAAGTTTGAGATTGACGAAGGGACCGTGCTGATTCCGTCGGTGCTGGTTTCTAAAATTGCCGACCGGCCCCTGGGCATTGATGTAAGTGCCCGAATCTGGTTCGCCGAGGAGTTTGGACTGGGCTTATCCTATCGGCGGAACAGCCCCGGCGTCATCCAGACGAACTATCTGCAGGCGCTGGCTGAATATCAACTGACAAAAGCCATTCGCATTGGCTATCTGTTCAACTCAAAAACGCCGGAAAGCCCCGGTTCAACCCTGTACGATCAGAACAGCGTTCACGAGATCATGTTCCGCTTCGCGCCGGGTGTGCTTCAATTTTCGTATTGATTGAGACAAATTCAACCTGATGCGTAAAGCCAGGTTAGCAAACAGGGAAGTACTCAGAAAACACCTGGTTGGATGCCGGCGTGAAAGGCTGGTCTGGTTTAGGCTTTTCCGTAATTTTAGGATAACTTAGTCCCAAAGAAACGTAATCCAACGCCCGTTTGAAACCCCACGATGAGATTTCGAGGGCCGACATGTTTCGCTATCTGACGGCTGACAGTCGTATGCCCAACCAGCAAACCATTCAGAATCTATACATACCCAGCGACCTGGACCGGGAATTTCCGCTGGCTCCGCATTTCGTTCAGGCATTTGGCAGCTACCCCAATTATCTGCACTTCAACGACGATTTCAAACCGTCGGCGCGCGAATTGCTGGATAGTCGTGGGTTCCAGCTCATCAACCATACCGCCCGCGTCAACGACGAAGGCTGGCACGTAATCGAGCGTATTTATCAGCATGAGGACGGCGTCGTGCTAAAGGCGGAGTTTATCGGTGAGCGGTTTTTTCGGCTTTACGGTTTCTACCGCGACGAACTGTCGGCCAAAGGGTTGTTCGAAGGGCTTCAGGAACACAAATATGTTCACGAAGACAACCAGACGCATATTTATCTGATTCAGAGTGGGCTGGGCGGGCTCCACACGGAGCGGGTTGAAATTCTGCCGCCCGATATTAACCTCGATCTGCACTATAATGACGATTTTCCACCGGTGCACGAACGGCTGGTTAACCTGCTGGCGCAGCCCAAGAGCAAGGGCCTGATCTTGCTGCACGGTGAGCCGGGCACGGGGAAAACGACGTATATCAAATACCTCAGCTCGCTGGTCAGGAAGGATATGCTTATCCTGCCGCCTTACATGACCAATTACCTGACCTCGCCCGAGATTATTCCGTTTCTGCTCGATAATAAAGATTCGGTGCTCATTATCGAAGACGCCGAGCGGATTCTGCAATCGCGCGAAGCCGGGGGCGACACCAACAGCGTATCCAACATCCTGAACCTGACCGACGGCCTGCTGGCCGACTGCATGCATATTCAGGTCATTGCTACGTTCAACGCGAGTAAACACCTGCTGGATAAAGCCCTGCTACGTAAAGGTCGCCTGATGGTCGATTACGCCTTTGGCAAACTGACACCCGCCAAAGCCAACGAACTGCTCATGCACTTAGGCATGGATTTTCGCACCAAAGAACCCATGACGCTTGCCGATATCTTCAATCTGGACGAGCAGACCGTTTCGGGCGAGCGGCAGGAGGTGAAAATGGGCTTCTAAGACCGGTTCTGCCTCAAGGACCGGCGCATTCGAGGCATGGCCAGCACCTGATCGGCCTGCTGAAGCATGGCGTTGACGCCACCATATCCCACCGCCCGATGGACCAATTCTCCGGTGGGCGTAATGAACAGCGCAGTGGGGTAGCCGCCAACGCCGTACTGCCGGGCTATTTCGGGGCCTTCGCCAGCTTCGGCGTTTACCTGATAGCTAATGAAGTGCGCGTTGAATTTCTCGCCTATTTTCGGGTTCGGAAACGCTTCCCGCGCCATTCGGCGGCAGGGCGGGCACCAGGTGGTATAAAAATCAACGTACAGCGGCTTGTTCTGATTTCTGGCTTCGGCTAAAGCATCCTGCCACGAGCCAGCGAAGAACCGGATACCAACCGGCTCATCGGCCCGAACAGTCGTCAGAAGCAGGAAAAGTGACAGGGCAAGGAGAAAGCGTTTCATGGCCTAAATGTAGCCAGTAATCGGCACTTGCTCATCTTGTTCAGGCCGACGCTCCGTTAGGTTCGCTTGTTCGCTCATGCGCGCGCGACTGTCGGCGCTTGTGCATCTCTTCAACTTTCTCCTCGTGAATTTCTTCGGCATCTTCAACCGAGTGCGACTCCGACAGGCTGGCTTCAGCTTTTGCCCGCTCGGCCAGTCGGCCAAAGAAATCGTGCAGGGCGTGCAGCTCGGCTTCGGTCAGGTCTTCTACATTAAGCAGCCGGTTGCTGGCTTTTCGGTTCACGGCGATGAGTTCGTTGAGTTTGATCTGCATTGCGAGTGAATCTTTGTTCTGCGATTTCTGAATCAGGAATACCATCAGAAAGGTAATGATTGTCGTGCCGGTATTAATAATCAGCTGCCAGGTATCGGAGAATCCGAAAATAGGGCCCGTGATAAGCCAGAGAATAATTGTTAGCAAGGCAAGCAGGAAAGCGGTTGATGAACCAGTAGCCTGCGTGGAGCGGGAGGCAAAGCGCTCAAAGAACCGGGAAAATTTATTTGTCTTCATTGCTGGACTGGTGGTAAGGAGAAATTATATCCATAAACTCCGTATCGCTCAGTTTGTGAAATTAATTTGTTTTAATACATACTCAACGGTCCAGATTTGGTGGCTGGTTGGTTTAAAACACGCCTTGACCTAGGGCTCCAAAAACAACCGATGCCGCTAAAACGAGGGCTGAACTAAATGCCCATGCAGCTTGTCTTTTTAATGTATGGCCAAACCTCTGACTTCATCAGCTAACGCTACTGATACTAAGGCAGAACTAAGCTGGCGCGAGCGTTTCGCAGCCCTTAGTAATTTGCCGGCTTTTTTCCGGTTGGTGTGGGCAACCTCACCGGCTTTATTCCTCGGCAATGCGTTGCTTCGGCTCGTCCGGGCTGCCATTCCTGCCGCTACGTTATATATTGGGAAGCTCATCATTGACCAGGTCGTTGCGCTTACCGGGCAGCCGGGCAATAGCGACACGGAATATCTCTGGTGGCTGGTGGCCGCTGAGTTCGGGCTGGCGATTCTGTCGACCGCACTGGGCCGGGCGGTTGCGCTCATGGATGGCCTCCTGGGCGATCTGTTCGCCAACCAGACGTCGATACGGCTGATGGAACACGCGGCTACGCTCGACCTGGAGCAGTTTGAAGATGCTACGTTCTATGATAAACTGGAACGCGCACGGAGGCAGACCACGGGCCGGACGGTGCTGCTGTCGGGCGTTTTCGGGCAGGTTCAGGAGCTGATCTCTGTTGGCTTTCTGGCGGCTGGTCTGGCTGTTTATAACCCCTGGCTGCTACTGCTGATTCTGGTGGCCGTTACCCCCTCGTTCATTGGCGACAATTATTTCAACCAGCGCAGCTATTCGCTCTCCCGCTCCTGGACACCCGAACGGCGCGAGCTCGACTACCTGCGTTACGTAGGCGCAAGCGACGAGACCGCCAAAGAAGTCAAGATTTTTGGTTTGTCGGGTTTTCTGATCGACCGCTTTCGGACCCTGTCGAACGACTTTTTTCAGAAAAATAAGCAGCTCGCGATTAGTCGCGCCGGCTGGGGAGTGCTGCTGACGGTCCTGGGGACGGCGGGCTACTACGGGGCTTACGTCTGGATTGTGATGCGGGCCGTTAACGGGCAGATTAGCCTCGGCGACCTTACATTCCTGGCCGGGTCGTTCCGGCAGGTGCGCGGCTCGCTGGAAGGGATTCTGCTTCAGTTCAGCAGCCTGACGCAGGAGGCCATCTATCTGCAGGATCTGTTCGATTATTTTGCCATTAAGCCGCTGATTCATTCGCCCAAAACGACGCGCCTGTTTCCCAACCCGATCCGGGAAGGGTTTGTATTTGAAAACGTTGGGTTTAAATACACCAACTCCGACCGCTGGGCGCTGCGTAATCTGTCGTTTACATTGCATGCGGGCGAAAAACTGGCGCTTGTGGGCGAAAATGGCGCGGGAAAAACCACCCTCGTCAAACTGCTGGCCCGGCTCTACGACCCCGCCGAAGGACGGATTCTGCTCGATGGCTACGACCTGCGCGAGTATGATCTGGTTGAGCTGCGACGTAACATCGGCGTAATTTTTCAGGACTATACCCGGTTCAAGATGTCGGCCGGTATCAACATTGCTGTTGGGGACATTGACGAACGGACCAACCAGCCGCGCATCGAAACGTCGGCGCAGCGCTCGCTGGCCGATACGGTCATTGCCAAACTGGCCGGGGGCTACGACCAGCAACTGGGCCGTTCGTTTGGTAAAGGCGTCGAGCTGTCGGGCGGAGAGTGGCAGAAAGTGGCGCTGGGGCGTGCTTACATGCGCGATGCGCAATTGATCATTCTCGATGAACCCACGGCTGCGCTAGACGCCCGCGCCGAGTATGAAGTTTTTCAGCGATTTGCCAAACTGACCGAAGGTAAATCGTCGGTGATTATCTCGCACCGGTTCAGTACCGTTCGCATGGCCGACCGGATTCTGGTGCTGGAAAATGGAACGCTGCTCGAAATTGGTTCGCACTACGAGCTGCTGGAGAAAGACGGCCGTTATGCCGAGCTGTTTGGCCTGCAGGCGCGGGGGTATCAGTAAGATTTGTTCGGGTTCGGAGTTGAGTAGTAGCCGGGGTCGAATGCCTTACTATATAAACTGATACCGACCATGAAAACCGTCTTTATCGTCGCTACACTCCTTGGATTGGCAGCCGGCGCTTTTGCCCAGACTGCTGCGGTACCATCGCCCGATGTGCAGATCAAAACGGCCGTGCTGGCAGCCCCGGCCGACAAGCGCGATGGCGCTACGATCTATGGCTATTCGACGAAGAATGAGTTTGTGCTCTTACGTAAAGGGACGAATGAACTGGTCTGTCTGGCCGACGACCCGCGGCAGAAGGGGCTGAGCGTGTCGTGCTACCACCGGGATCTGGAGCCGTTTATGGAACGGGGCCGACTTCTGAAACAGGAGGGCAAGAAAGCCGACGAGATCCTGAAAATTCGGGAGCAGGAAGTTAAGGATAAGAAGCTGACGATGCCGAGCCATCCGTCAACGCTGTTTTCCTACTCGGCCAAAGACGAAAATTACAACCCCACCACCGGCGAGGTAAAAGACGGCTACCTGCGCTATGTCGTTTATATTCCCTACGCAACGGCCGAAAGTACCGGCCTGCCGCTGAAGCCCGAAGCACCCGGCATGCCCTGGATCATGGATCCCGGCACGCACCGGGCACACATCATGATTAATCCGCCCGTTTCCACAACGGCCAGCCGGTAAACTCTACGTAATGGTTTGTTCAGCGGTCAAACCATACTCTGAACAACCATTACCGTTATTCCATTTTCGGTTCGGGGCCACGGAAGGCATCTTTCTTGGAAACGGCTGCCAGCTTAACGGGGCGTCCTTCCCGCGCCGACTGGTAAATGGCGTCCATAATTTTATGGTCCTGCAACCCTTCCTCACCCGGCGTAAAGGGCCTTTTATTCTCCACGATACACTCCGAGAAGTGATCAATTTCGGTCGCGAACTGGTTCTTATCTCCGATTTTGTGCTGAGTAACCTGATTTTCTTTCCCCTGCGCCTGGCTTGTTTCTAACTGCAATCCGGTATACGGAAAGGCGGGGTCCATTTTAATCCAGCCCCTATCCGCCAGCACCTTATAGTTCTTATCATCGTGGTGACCGTAACTCGTTGCGCAACTGGCCTGTACACCGCTCGGAAATTTCATCAGCCAGTTGACCTGCTCCTCAACTTCCGTAAAGCGGGGATCGCCAGGCGTATTGTGCACAAAGGCCGACACTTCGGTGGGTTCCTCACCCAGCAGATACCGGATTGTATTCAGACAGTATATACCAACGTCGGGCAATGAGCCGCCCCCGGCAAGGGCTTTTTTAAACCGCCAGTGGTCAGGGTTGTCGGAGTTCTGACCGTTGTTGGCCATGATTGACTTCACCTTGCCGAACTGCTGTTTCTGTACCATTTCCCGCACCATCCGGTGATGGGGTTCGTATTGGATCCGATAGGCGATCATTAATTTCTTACCCGCCTTGTTGCAGGCGTCAATCATAGCCTGACATTCAGCCGCGGTATTGGCCATGGGCTTCTCGCAGAGAATATGTTTTCCGGCCTGCGCCCCCCTAATCGTGTATTCGGCATGCAATCCATTGGGCAATACGATGTATATAGCCTGTACGTCTTTATTGTCGCGGAGCTTGTCGTAATCGGCGTATTTGTAGCAGTTTTCTTTTTTGATGCCATACTG
The DNA here is from genome assembly GCF_013127955.1 of Spirosoma taeanense. Taxonomy (NCBI): domain Bacteria; kingdom Pseudomonadati; phylum Bacteroidota; class Cytophagia; order Cytophagales; family Cytophagaceae; genus Spirosoma; species Spirosoma taeanense. Next base: position 4,572,708 of record NZ_CP053435.1, on the reverse strand, counting down.
GGCCGACACCTTCTGCAACTTTTCCGGACTGCCGCTTACCAGCGCCACTACTTTCGATTTTTTACACTCGGCAAAGGCCGGAAGAAGCTGATCGAGCGTCAGGTGGCCCAAACCCACAAGGGCGTAACCCACGCGCTGGTCGGGGGGCAATGGTGTTGGTGTTGGCGGTTCCTGCTGCTCGGTCTTCGCTTCGATCTGCTCCAGCTCAATGGGTTTCTGCACGTCGTCCGGTACCGTGGCTGGAGGGGACTGAGCCGGCAGGTTGGGAACGGGGCCGCCGGGCGTATTAGTGACTGTCGGGGCCGACGTAGAAGCTTCGGGTTTTTTCTCGCAGGCCATAAGGGCGCTGCCGACAGCACCGGCAGCGAGGCCACGCCCGGCAATGGTTAGAAAATCTTTACGGGTTAGGTCGGTTGACGTGGATGCCGGATCGGTGTCAAACAGCTGCCAAAGCTGATTTATAGACTTCATAGAGTTGCTTTTTTGCAACGAAACTCTATGTTATAGGCTTTGTTAGGAAAATCAATCTACTGCATTGACAAACCTCCGATAAGCAAAAGCAGCAGGCTGGCAGTTTGTTGATGACCTTGACGCATCAATCACAAACCACCGGCCGGCTGCTTTACGTACTCCGTTTATTTCATTGGCGAATAGTCCGTCGGTTGCATGTACACCGACTCAACTTTGGTAGTTAGCGGGCCGTTCTTTTCCGATTCGGCTTTAGCCTTCACCCAGACTGGATCTTTACGGAATTCGTCGAAGTGCTGCTTGCCTTCGGCTTCGCTGGGGTGCGCCAGAATATAAACCAGACGAGGCTGGGAACCGTCTTTTTCCTGGGTAACCCAATAGCCGATGTTTTCCATGCCGTGCTTATTGAAGAGCTTAAGGGTATGATCGCGGAAACGGGTCAGCAGGTTTTCCAAGTTGCCGGGCGTAGCCGTGTAGGTCCGCAGTTCGAACGTCCGCGCCGGCGATGCCTGCTTCAGTTTGATTTTAGGCGAAATGTCGGCTTCGGTCATGAAAATCTGGTCAACGCTGGCAACCAGTTTGCCATTCGCTTCGGTTTTAGCCACTACAGCTTTCCACTCAGGATCGCTCCCGAACGCTTTCCAGGATGCGTCGCGGGCCTCGCGGCTTGGATACGCCAGGATATAAATCAATTCTTTGTTGGTCGTATCGGTCGGGGTCCAGTAGCCGATATTCTCCATACCGTGCTTTTCAAAAATCTTCAGGGTGTACTGCCGAAACCGATCGACAATCTCAGCGTACTTACCCGGCGTTGGGTGATAAATCCGAACTTCATAAAATCTAGAACTGGGTTTGCCCGGAGCAGGCTTGGCAAATGTTGCCACAGTCAGTAGCAGACCGACGATCAGGAATGAATACAATTTGGTCATGGGAAGAAATAAATAGGAAGAAAGCCGAAAATTAGCCGATTTTTTGGGGATAATCATCGAAAAAAGTTACCAAGCTACCTGATGACTTGTAAAACAGGTGGTAAGTCCTATTTTTGTTAGTCACCCACGGGTTAAACTTACGATTTTCTGCTATGCTGAGCCGCGTTGCCAATTCTGTTTACTGGATGCACCGTTACATTGAGCGGGCCGAAAATTATGCCCGGTTTATGAGCGTGAATTTTAACCTGGCCCTCGATCTGCCGCCCAACGTAGACCAGCAGTGGGAGCCGCTGCTCATTGCCACCGCTGATAATTATTTGTTCTACCAGTATTACAATGAGCCGACGCGCGAGAATGTCATTCAGTTCATGACCTTCGACAAGCGCAATCCGAACTCCATTGTGGCCTGCCTGAACAACGCCCGCGAAAACGCCCGAACGATTCGTGAAGCCATTTCGAAAGAAATGTGGGAACACCTCAACCAGTTTTATCTGATGGTGCGCGATATGGCGCCGAAGCAGCCGTGGGGGCAGAGCCAGACGCAGAGTTTTTTTACGGATGTGCGCAACGGCATCCAGTTGTTCTATGGAATTATCGACGCGACCATCACCCGCAACGATGCCTGGCATTTCGGGCGGCTGGGCCGGTTCCTGGAGCGGGCCGATAAAACCTCGCGCTTTCTGGACGTAAAATATTTTACGCTGCTGCCGGAAGTCGATTCGGTGGGTTCAACCATTGATCTGATGATCTGGTCGGCGGTGCTGAAATCCGTCAGTGCCTACAACATGCACCGCCAGCAGTACCGTTCACTGACGCCGTCGAGCATTGTCGAATTTCTGATCCTGGATAAGATGTTTCCCCGGGCGATGGCGCACTGTATTCGCCAGGCCGAACTATCGCTGTACGAAATTTCGGGCAATAATATCGCGCACGGCTTTGGCAATGCGGCTGAACGCACGCTCAGCAAACTGCGCAGTGATATTGAGTTTACCGAAACCAGCGACATTTTCAAGGCAGGATTACACCAGTACCTCGACAATTTTCAGACGCGCTCCAACGAAGTCGGCACGGTAATCTTTGAAACGTATTTCGATCTGAAGCCGGTTGAAGCGTAACCGTCGATGGGTACGGAGCTAATAGAATATCGGTAGCGTCAGCGCCAGGTAATACAATCCAGCCCGGTGGCGGAACCGGTTATTGTCGGCTATAACATCCCGCCTGGCCATGGTTGTTTCGGTGGTGAGCCATTGATAACCAGCCTTGAGGGCAAAGCGCTGCGTTAAATGAAAGCGGGCATACACTTCCGTCGAAAGCGTGCCGAGGTCGTTATCGCCCAGTAGCCGCACGTTTACCCGGCTGGGGTGCGACCGCTGAAAAACGTTGCTTCCCTCAAACGGCCGGGTAGTGAGCGAATCAATTCGGATGGCGCCCGTTGAGGAACGGTAGCGGCCCGTACGCCACTTGCCAAGTGTAAGGCCCAGTAGATCGGCGCTTGCCCCAAACTCCACCCGCCCTAAATTGATCTGCGCCCGCAGTCCTACGTTTAGCGAGGTCATCGTTACGTAATCGTAGCGAACGGTATCAATATTCTGGACAAGTAGTGGACTGGATAAGGCGGCAAAGCCCGTTTTACCACGCGTCAATCGGGCAGGGGCCGTGTAAAAGTTCAGATTATCGCCGTAAAAAGCCCCCAGTCGCATGGTCCAGCCCAGCGAGAACAATTTACGTTCGCCTACATTCAGCAGCTGATAATAGGCAATAGAGGGGTTATAATGATCGTTGGAGTAGGCCATTCCTAGATCGAAACCGCTGCTCAGACGGGCCGATACCGGCGATTGACTAAAACTGTGAACAGAAATTAAGGCAAAAAAGGCAATGAGAACTTTTTTCATACCGGCAAAATTAGTCCGAATGAAAGTTTTTCCCAGATAAAAAGATTGACCGGACTGGCAGCCAGGTGCTACCAATCCGGTCAGGTCAACTCTATTTTATCCGTTCCTCTGCGCTGCTCAGTTCTTTTTCAGCACCACAGCGCCCAGGGGCGGCACGTTCAGCCGGATTGACTGAGAACGGCCATGCCATTTCTCTTCTTCGCTGTTTATCGGGCTGGTGTTGCTGATGCCACTCCCGTGAAACTCGGCCGAGTCGCTGTTGAACACTTCCCGGTACGTGCCTGCCAACGGTACGCCAATGCGGTAACCGGAGCGGGGAACGGGGGTCATGTTGAGCACGATCAGCAGCGTATCGGCCGGATTGTTACCCTTTCGGCTGTAGGTCACTATACTGTTTTCGCGATCCGTCGTATCGATCCACTCGAAGCCGTCGGCCGTGAAATTCCGTTCATACAGCGCGGGTTCGGTTTTATACAGCTGGTTCAGGGCCTTCACGCAGGCCGCCATGCCTTTGTGGGGTGCAAACTCAAGCAGGTGCCAGTCAAGGCTGGCATCAAATTTCCACTCAGAGGTCTGGCCGAATTCGCCACCCATGAACAGCAGCTTTGTGCCTGAGTGAGTAAACATATAGCTGAACAATAGCCGCAGGTTGGCAAACCGCTGCCATTCGTCGCCGGGCATTTTGCCGACCAGGGCGTGTTTACCGTAAACAACTTCATCGTGCGAAAGCGGCAGCATGAAGTTTTCGGTGAAAGCGTAGATCGTGCTGAAAGTCAGCTCGTCCTGGTGGAATTTGCGGAAAGCCGGGTCGCGCTCGAAATACCGGAGCGTATCGTTCATCCAGCCCATCATCCACTTCATGCCGAAGCCCAGACCACCCGTATAAACCGGCCGCGATACGCCGGGGAAGGCCGTCGATTCTTCGGCAATTGTCTGCGTATCCGGGAATTCCCGGTAAATGGCTTCGTTGATTTCCTTGAAGAGCGAAATCGCATCCAGATTCTCGCGTCCACCGAACATATTCGGTTCCCATTCGCCTGCATTACGGGAGTAATCGAGGTACAGCATAGAGGCTACGGCATCCACGCGCAGGCCGTCGGCATGGCAGCGATCGAGCCAGAACAGGGCGTTGGAGATCAGAAACGAGCGAACCTCCGGCCGGCTGTAGTTGAAAATATAGCTCTTCCAGTCAGGGTGGTAGCCCTTGCGGGGGTCGGCGTGTTCATAAAGGTGCGACCCATCAAATTCGTAGAGGCCGTGCGCGTCGCCCGGAAAGTGCGAAGGCACCCAGTCCAGAATGACGCCAATGCCCGCCTGATGCAGTTTCTCGACCAAATGCATGAAGTCCTGCGGAGTGCCAAACCGGCTGCTTGGCGCGTAATAGCCCGTAATCTGGTAGCCCCACGACGGTGCGTAAGGGTACTGCATTACCGGCATAAACTCGACGTGCGTGAAGCCCATATCCTGCACGTAGGGCACCAGCGCATCGGCAATTTCGCCGTAGCTCAGTTCCCGCTCGGGGTTGCCGGGGTCGCGTCGCCACGACGACAGGTGCACCTCATACACCGAAATCGGCGCGTTAAGGGCATTTTTAGCTTTTCGGTTCGCCATCCAGTCGCCATCCTGCCATTCGTAATACGTGTCCCAGACGACCGAAGCGGTTAGGGGCGGGACCTCCCACCAGTGGGCGTAAGGATCGCCTTTTTCCAGTTCGCGCCCGCCCTCGTGGACGATGAAGTATTTATACTGTTCGCCCCGGCCGATATGCGGAATGAACCCTTCCCAGATACCCGACGAATCCCAGCGAACATTGAGCGGATGACTGCCCCGGTTCCAGCCATTAAAGTTTCCGATAACGGAGACGTAACGCGCCGACGGAGCCCAAACGGCAAAGTATGTGCCTGTTGTACCCTGGTGTTCAACAACATGCGACCCAAACTTCTCGTATAATTTCTGGTGTCGGCCAGACCGGAACAAATAAATGTCAAAGTCAGTAAAACGGCTGTAAATCGCTGGGTCGGCGAAAGATTGATCTGGTTGAGCCGGCGAAAGGTCGGCTGCATTTGGGTCACCGTTCGATTCCTGAGAAAGGGTAGGCGTTCCTGGCGGATTGGTGTCGGCCGGTCCTGTAGTTGTTTTGCGTTTTGTCATTGGTTGCGCGAATCAGGTTAGGGTTTGAACCTGTATCTTGACCGGAAAGTTAGAAAAAAACTTACCCTTCCATACGAAAGGCTCGTTCCATCTGACTCCGGATTATTTTAATATAGCCGGTCGGGAACATACGTGTTAACCGATCGATCAGCCGGGCATCGGCTCCGATTAACACCCGGGCTTTATTCTGGCGAACGCCGTTCAGAATCTGGCGGGCGGCTTCGTCGGGCGTTGTTCGGGCCGCTTTTTCAAAACTGATGGCACTTTGCCGGTGCATGGAGTCGGTTACGAAGCCGCCCCGGCCCAGACGGGCGTTTGTGGCAATATTGGTTTTGATGCCGCCCGGATGCACGCAGGTTACGTTGACGTTGGTATCCAGCAACTCCATGCGCAGAACGTCGCTGAAGCCCCGAACGCCAAACTTGGCCGTGCAGTAGGCCGATTGGTTCATGACTCCGGCCAGCCCAAACACGCTCGACAGGCTTACGATATGCCCCGCATTCTGCGCAAGCATATACGGCAGGAAAGCTTTCGTCATCCGCACAACGCCCCACAGGTTAATACTTAGCAGCCACTCAAAATCGTCCAGATCCGTCTGGGCAAACGATCCGCTGCCCAACCCTACGCCCGCATTGTTGATCAGAACCAGTTTCTGGCCAGCCAGTGCCGGCAGAATGTTATCGGCAAACGCCTGGATGGCAGCCGGATCGGCAACGTCCAGACCAATGGGCGTTACGTTGCCGTCAACAAGCTTCTTTGTTTCGGCCAGTCCGGCTTCGTTAATATCTGTCGCAATGACGTGCGCGCCCGTAGCGGCAGTCTGAATTGCCAGGTGCCGACCGATGCCTGAGCCAGCTCCGGTAATTATGACGGTTGTATCCTGAGAAAGAATCATGACGACGGCTATTCAAGGGCGATAACGAACCGGCAGAAAGTTACGGGGAATTTCAGCTAAGTTGCAGCTGATCAGTCACCGTTACGACGGTTTATCCTGTAATAACCCGGTTTGCAGCAGGGGAACGTCGGGCGTTAGGTTTCCCTCGCTCAGGCGGATTTTCTCAATCTCACGAACGACGTCAATGATGCCTTTGAGCGGGATTTTAACCCACGATGGCCGGTAGCTGATCTCATAGCCCAGTTCGTAGACCGCTTTTTCGAGCAGATAGATCAGTAGCAGGAAGTTGATCTCGTTATTGTTTTTAAATAGCGGGTGGGGCGTGCCAAACGTATCCAGATAAGCGTCTACGAACGTGTCGCGGATGAGGTAAAACCAACGATCCGACACGCGCTGCAGGTGTACAGGGTCGAGGTCCTCCGTTTCGGCGGAGTTAAAGAGTTTGGCACTGACGGCATAGTGGTATGACCGGATCATACCCGCTACGTCTTTCAGGGGCGAGTGCTTGATTTTTCGATCGGTAATGCTGCTTTCCGGTTCGCCTTCAAAGTCAATCAGAACAAAATCGTTTTCGGTAGCGAGCACCTGCCCGAGGTGATAGTCGCCATGAATGCGGATGCGCTGCGAACCAAACGGACGGGTCCGGAAGTCGGCAATGAAGGTATCAATAATTTCTTTGGCTTCCATGAATACCCATGCCAGCCGCTGCGCCTGCGGGTCAAGTTTAGTATAATTGTCGATCAGCAGTGCGTACCGGCGATCGAGCAGGTCCTCAAATCGCCGGATCAGGAACTCCCGGTATTCGTCCGTAAATGGTTCGGGCGCAAAAGCTGCTTCGGCATCCGGCTTATAAAGTGCGCAGTGCATCTCGCCCGTTCGGCGGCCAAGCAACTCGACTTTTTCGAATACGTCTTCGCGAATGGCGAACAGACGCTGGGGCACCGCATACAGAAAATCGTTGAGGTAATCGCCGGTTTGCGCCCACGAATCCTTGTCGTTCTGAACCATCCGCTGCATCATACCAAGTGTAATATCGGGGGTGTTGTCGTGCTGCCAGACAATACTGCCACCAAAAGCCGGGATGTGGTCAAAATTGCCGATGTCGGTCAGAAAGGCCACCATATCTACTTCGGGATTCGTCTCGCTGAAGAGCTTACGGTACAGCTTCAGGAAATATTTGTCGCCGAAGGTCATCGCCGAGTTGCTCGAATCGACCGGCAATACCTGGGAAGGTAACTGCCCCTCGTTCTCGTCCAGCCCTTTACCCCGCAGGAAGGTGATCTGGCCATCGGGCTGCGGATAGGTCTGGCTCTGGCCAATGGCCGTAAACAAGGCCTGCCGGAACCGTTCGTCGTAGATAGCGTCGATCAGAATACCGGTCTGCCCACCAATGGTAACCTCGCCCACCCGGCCTTTACCGGGTACATCGGCTAACTGGAAGGGAAGGCTATGAGCCGTGTGATCGGCAACGAACGAGAGCGGTAACAGGTAATTTTCGGGAATTCCATCAGCATAGAGGGCTTCCAGAATCAGCAGATACGCCCTGTCGCCGTCGGATAGAGGCAGCGTGTGGACAGACTTCGCCGAAAAGCCGGTTTGTTGCCGGGCCTTACCGGCAAACCACCGGCAGGTATTGACGTAAGGCGGCAGAAGTGTCTGCGCCAGCGAAGACCAGAACTCTTGGTTGGTCGCCAGCGAAGACCAGGCATCAGACGAAGAAATGGATTGCATACTGAGCATGAATTCGAATAATTGAGCGTCGGTTAGTCGCCACTGCAGTGCATTGACAAGACTTGATCAACAGGCCACAAGTCAATAAAATCTTTGCTATACAACAACGGCCAGCGCTCAATGTTAACGGCTAGCCAGGAAACAGCGGAGAGCACCACGGCTAATAAAGCCAGTTCCGATCACTGAAACTGACTCATTTATAGATTTCTTCTAAGGCTCCGGTGGTTTCCGGACCGTCGGGCGAGTTGTTGGAATTGGGTAATGGGATTCTTTGCTGACTGTCCAGCCGGCCAGCTGGCCGGCCAGCTCATCGGGGTCTTCCTCCGCATTCAGCTCAACCAGCAAGGCCTTCTGGCTCGCATCAATTAGCTGCGTTTTCGCCTGAATCAGTTGCAGATCCTCGGCGGGCAGGGGTAAGTCGCCTTTGAAATGCAAGATGTATCGTTCCTGCGCCATGGCTTCAGTTGCTATCAGGTTATGGGCGATTGCGTATCGACGAATAACATGCCGGTTCCTTCGAAGGTTGGGCCAAATCCCAGCGATTTAACCTTTGTTGCCAGAAAGCGGACCATAGCTTCGGCGCGGGCAGTGTTACGGGGCATGTTCAGAATCGTCGGTTCGCCAGACAGAAGTCTGGCCGCTACGCCCGTAGCCATCGGACAGGCCATTGACGTACCGCTCAGGGGAGCATAACCACCAGGTACTGATGAGATAATGCCAACGCCCGGCGCAATGAAATCCACCTCAGGGCCGATATTGGAGAAACCCGCTACAAAATTTTTCTTGTCTTTTCCGTAAGGAGCCGCCACGTTGGGGGCGTCGGTGGTATTTGCGGGAAACGTGCCTTTACGGCCCATGGCCCCTACCGCTAAGGATAGCGAAAACGACGCCGGAAAGCTGACCGACTGTCGCCCGTCATTACCCGTCGCTACAAAACAAAGCGTACCGTTTTCATGAGCAAAGCTGATGGCTTCTTTGGTCGCGTCGTCGGCGGGGCCGCCCCCCAGGCTCATATTGATCAGGTCGCAGCCGTCAGCAACGGCCTGCTCAATGGCTTTAATAATGGCAAAATTTGACGCGCCCTGGCTATTTCGGGCAAACACCCGATACACGTAGAGCTTTACGTCCGGGGCTGCTCCGCGTACGCCAGTTGGTGGGGCGCCCCGGGCGGCAATAATGCCCGAGACGTGCGTGCCATGTTCATCCACATCATTAAAATCGCTGGGATTATCGCCCGTTACGGTACTGCCGCCACCCGAAATGGTCAGATCGGGGTGCGGCCCGGCGCCAGTGTCAATGACGCCGACTTTCACGCCATTGCCGGCCGGTTGACCAGCGGGCGCGGGCGGATAGAAAAAGTTCTTGGCGTCGGGATACGTAAGCGAAACCGGCTGAATGTTCAGCACGTCGTTGTTTTTAAGCGTTATCTTCTGTTTCCAGAAGCTCCAGTACCCCACTTTAGGATAAACGTAAAGCTGATCAAGCAGACGGTTGCCGACGTTTCTGAGCCGCACAACCCCCTTAGCATCGGAGGTAGCCTGTTCGCCCGCGCGCCCATCGAAGTCTGTAAACGCGACCACCGTCGCACCACCTACCGGCTTACCCGTTTTGGCGTCTTTCAACATAATTCGAATGCTCGTAGTGACTTGCGCGGCTGTCGGCTGAGGTTTCTGCTTAATTTCAACCCGATACCGCTGTGGGAAAAAGAAGACCTCCGGCACAATCCGCAAACCCGGCATCTGCGCCCGCAGGTTAGGCAGTTCATTCTCCGGCAAACGAATAAGCTTGGCACCCTGTCGGCCAATGGTGTCTAGGATAACAGCTTGATCGGTGGGTGGCTCGGCCAGTACGTCGGCCAGACGGGCGCTGGTAGTTAGTTTCGCAAAAACCTGTTCGGTTTGCGAAACAATCTGGTCATCAGGAAACCGGATACCTGATTTAGGCAGGAGGATATAATTCCTGTACGTTAGCTTAGCCATGAACGTGCGGGTTAGACTATTTCGGAAATAACAGCCTGTTTACTCACTGACCAGAGTCAGCCGACAGTTTGTTTTATTAGACTACCAACGCTAACAGGAAGTTTAGAAAAATACGGCGCAAAAACAGATTTAATCTGGAGGCATGGTTACTAGAAGAGACGTATGCGGGACTGTATTTCACTCTATAAACAATAGGGTCGAGTACCGCGGGCCGGCAATCCAGGCGCTGGTAGACCGGTTCTGCCTTAATGAGTACCGGCCTACCGCCATCGGTTGACGGTTTCATAGATATGCATACCGATTTCCTGGCTGGTCGACCAGCCGTCAAATGGTTTGGCCGTACTGAAAATTAGTATCGCCAGACAGCTGGAAATGATCAGGCTGGTCAAGGAGTGGCAAATCAACCGTAATACACAAAAAGCTCCCCATCGCTGACAGGGAGTTTTTTTGCAGGTAAGGTGTCAGGAATGGCAGTCATTAATTCAGCGAAATGGTGCGGCCCGATGTGGCAACCCTGGTCGAGATCGTTACGGTTTGTCTGGTTGTTTCAACCCCGTTGGTAACTTCAATTGTGTACAGGCCGTCTTCAAGGTCATTCAGGTTCAGTTTCCGCCGGCTTTTCATCTGTTTCTTGCCAAGATGTTCAGTGTAAAGCACCGTGCCATCATCAGATTTCAACTGAATATCAACGTGGCCCCCCTGCTGCTTATCGAGCAGAACGACGAATTTACCGTCAACCGCTGGATACATGCCTACTTTATACGAGGCCGCAGCCGCTGGACGAAGGATAGGCTTGGTTTCAGCGAACGAAGCAGCGGAAGTAGTAAAACCGAGTGACAGGGCAATGAGCAGAGGTTTGATGAGAGTTTTCATAGTTTTTGATTTGTTCTTTGGTTTAAAGTATGTATTGGGTTATCCCGTATTGGTGAAACAAAGATATAGGCTACGTTTGGTACTATGCATCACATAGTACTTAAATGGTTTATTTGTTTGATGAGTGGCTTGAAACCAGGGATGGCTGAGGGAACGGGACTGTCTATGTTCGAAGTGGGGTAGACTGAACGCGCTGTTTGCTTTTTATCAGGAAGATTAAACAGGCTTTTTTTGCTGGCTATTGGCCCCGGTTAAAGCGTAACAACAGTATCCTGGACGTTAACTTATATTCCTTTGTATTACATCCCAACTTTATTTACCCGGTTTGATAAGTTAATTGCGGCCGAAAGCACCCGGCATGGTGGTATCAGCCCTGCCCCATATGGGTCGCTCAATCTGGGTATTAATACGCCCGACGATTCGGCTAATGTTGATGAAAACCGGCGTCGTTTCTTCGAGGCTATTGGCGCTGGAAGTTCTGTTCCCTTTGCTTCGTCGCATCAGGTACACGGCACAGAGGTGCTGCTGGCTACTAAAGCGGGGCGTTACGACGGCTATGATGCGCTCATCACCAGTCAGCCGGGTCTGCTCATTGGCGTAACCGTAGCTGATTGCGTCCCTATACTGATTTACGATACCCAACATCAGGTGGTTGCGGCTATTCATGCAGGCTGGCGCGGAACCACCGGGGGCATCGTCAGCAAGACCCTGGAGGCCATGCAGCATCACTTTGCCACAAAGCCCGATGACTGCTATGCTTACGTAGGGACCTGTATTGACGAAACGTCGTTTGAAGTTGGTCCGGAGGTGGCCGAACAGTTCGCTCCGAATTTCAAACGAAGCGATCCATATACTCAGAAAAATTACGTTAATCTAAAAGCAGCGAACACAAAACTGCTGACCGATTTTGGCATTCCTTCGGCGCAGATTGGTATTTCGCCCTTTTCGACAGTGTTAAACAACGATGATTACTTTTCTCACCGCACCGAGAAAGGGCAGACTGGTCGAATGCTGGCTGTAATTGGTCTCAAGCCGTAAACAAAGTGCTGCGTGTTGAGGTTATGTAACTGTAATTTTTATACATCTTTCACTCAGCGTTTAAAAGTCATGGGAATCTTAGTATCAATTCTGGTAGGTGCAGTGGCCGGCTGGCTGGCTGACCTTGTGTTCAAACGGTTTTCGTTTTCATTATTTGCTGAAATCCTGCTCGGGATTGCCGGTGGTTTTGTAGGTGGCTGGATATTTGGTCGTGATGGCAGCATTCTCGACCAGATTCTGACGGCCTTCGTTGGCGCCGTAATTATTCTGGGTATTGCCGCCCTGATTAAGGGGGCTCGTCGGACCACCTAGTTGTCTGATTCAGCAAAAGATTACTAACAGAAAAGCCACTCCGGGAGGAGTGGCTTTTCTGCATTTAAGACCATTAAGCAGCGCTGCAATCTAACCGGCAGCGGGTTACTTTAGTATCTGCCGTGAGATCACCAGCTTCTGAATTTCGCTGGTGCCTTCGCCAATTGTGCAGAGTTTGGCATCCCGGTAAAACTTTTCCGCCGGAAAATCTTTAATGTATCCATAGCCACCAAAGATCTGAACCGCTTCGTTAGCTACCCTGACGGCTGTTTCCGAAGCAAACAGTTTCGCCATAGCCGACTCTTTCGTAACGGATTTACCTTCATCTTTCAGATCGGCGGCCTGGTAAGTTAATAATTTAGCGGCTTCGATTTCGGTGGCCATATCGGCTAGTTTAAAAGCAATAGCCTGAAAACTGGCAATGGGCTGGCCAAACTGCTGACGTTCCTGCGAATAAGCCAGAGCTGCGTCGTAGGCGCCATAGGCAATTCCCAGGCTCAGGGCCGCAATTGAGATCCGCCCGCCATCGAGCACTTTCAGCGACTGAACAAAACCATCGCCTACTTCGCCGAGACGCTGGCTGTCCGGAATGCGGCAATCCTGAAAAATCATCTCGGCTGTTTCGGAGGCCCGCATGCCCAGCTTATCTTCTTTCCGCCCCCCCGAAAAGCCGGCCGTACCGCGTTCGATCACAAAAGCCGTTGCGTTGCGAGACGTGTTGGGTTCACCCGTTCGGGCAATTACTACCGCTACGTTTCCACTTCGACCATGGGTAATAAAGTTTTTAGCCCCGTTCAGAATCCAGCTGTCGCCATCGCGAACGGCCGTTGTGCGCATATTACCCGCATCTGAGCCGGTGTTGGGTTCAGTTAGGCCCCACGCGCCAATCCATTCGCCCGTAGCCAGCCGCGGAAGGTAGGTTTGCTTCTGCTGTTCGTTACCGAATAATAAAATATGATTGGTGCAAAGCGAGTTGTGAGCGGCCATCGAAAGACCAACTGCCCCGTCAACGCGCGACAGTTCGGCAATAGCCGTAACGTATTCCCGATACCCCAGACCCGCACCCCCATAACGCATGGGAACAAGCATACCCATCAACCCCTGCTCGCCTAACTGCGTGAATAGTTCGGCGGGAAAGTGCTGTGCTTCGTCCCATTCGCGCACGTGCGGACGAATTAACCGTTGACTCAGATCACGGACAGATTGGGCTATTAATTCTTGGTTTTCTACAATTTCGTTAATCATATATCTAGTTAAACTGACGAAGTGATCGATTGTTAATTTAAGAATTTTTGCTTAAATCTGTATCCCCATGCCGTATGAACAATTTTGGCCTGCATTTGGCTAGAGAACCGAGTAAAGAATCATTTTTTATTGTTATAAAGAATATTTTAGTAACAAAATAGATGTTTATTTATAAAATTAGTATATTAGCAGTCGAAATCGAAAATTTCATTGGTTATTCGGGAGTAAATACTCAGCCTACATACCGATGAGTCACTATTCCGAAGCAACCTTAGGCTATTATTAAAAATCTCCTATTTTTGTGACGTTCGGCCACTCGGGATGAACGCTGACATGATAATAATCTACAAACCTATTTTTAACGTTTTTTTATGAAACTGGCAGTCGTAGGAACCGGATACGTGGGGCTTGTCACAGGTACGTGCTTCGCCGAAACCGGCAATCAGGTTACGTGCGTTGACATCGACGAACGGAAAGTTGAAAAACTCAATAACGGAATTATTCCCATCTATGAACCGGGGCTCGATGTGTTGTTCAACCGCAACGTAGAGCAGGGCCGGCTAACATTCACGACCAATCTGGAAGAAGGTATCAAAGGCGCAGAGGTCATCTTTCTGGCCTTACCAACCCCACCGGGTGAAGATGGGTCAGCCGATCTGAAATATATCCTGAAGGTGGCCAGCGATCTTGGGCCGATCCTGAATCAGTACGCAGTTATTGTTGATAAGAGCACGGTGCCGGTTGGCACGGCCGAAAAGGTGCATGCTCACATCGCCGACAACGCCAAGGTTGACTTCGACGTGGTGTCGAATCCCGAGTTTCTGCGCGAAGGAGTAGCCGTTGAGGATTTCATGAAGCCGGACCGCGTGGTGATCGGTACCCGGTCGGAGCGGGCAAAGGGCGTAATGAATCGTCTGTATGCACCGCTGGTTCGGCAGGGTAACCCCATCATCTTTATGGATGAGCGTTCGGCCGAAATGACCAAATACGCAGCGAACGCCTTCCTGGCGACCAAAATCACGTTCATGAACGAGATTGCCAACCTGTGCGAGCGTGCGGGCGCCAACGTTGATGACATTCGCCGGGGCATCGGTACCGACAGCCGGATTGGCAAGCGGTTCCTGTTTGCCGGTATTGGCTATGGCGGCAGCTGCTTCCCAAAAGACGTACAGGCACTGGCTAAAACGGCGCAGGATTACAACTACGATTTCAAGGTTCTCAAGTCGGTGATGGCGGTCAACTACGCGCAGAAAACGAAGTTGATGCCCCTGATTCTGGATCACTTTGGTGGCGATCTGCACGGCAAAACCATTGCCATCTGGGGGCTGGCCTTTAAACCCTACACGGACGATATCCGCGAAGCACCGGCTCTGGACAACATCCGAGCGCTGCTCGAAGCAGGCGCGAAAGTAACGGTCTATGACCCGGAGGCAATGGAAAACGTCCGCAACCAGATTGGGAACGCCGTATCATACGCGCATACGCAGTACGCTGCGCTGGACGATGCCGACGCTCTGGTCATCATTACAGAGTGGCCTCTCTTCCGGACACCTGATTTTGACAAGATGAACCTATTACTGAAAAATAAGGTCATCTTCGACGGCCGGAATGTTTACGAGGTTGATCAGATGCGCGAAATTGGCTATACGTACTACAGCGTCGGGCGGGAAGCCGTCCTGGCCCCGGTCGAGCAGAAAGTCTAATTCAATAAACTAGGCACACAAAGGACACAGAGAGTTTGCTTATTGCTTTCTTTGTGTCCTTTGTGTGTATTCAGTTATTCCTTTTCTCAGTATTTATGAAACGTGTACTCATTACCGGCGGAGCCGGATTCCTTGGATCGCACCTGTGTGATCGGTTCATCAGAGAAGGCTACCACGTCATCGCGATGGATAACCTGATCACGGGCGACATCCGGAATATCGAACACCTGTCCCACCTGCCTAACTTTGAATTTCATCACCACGACGTTTCTCAGTTTATCCACGTACCGGGCGAACTGGATTACATCCTGCACTTTGCTTCGCCGGCCAGCCCGATTGATTACCTGAAAATTCCGATTCAGACGCTGAAAGTTGGCTCGCTGGGCATTCACAATTGCCTGGGTCTAGCCCGGGCAAAGGGAGCGCGGGTTCTGATTGCATCGACCTCAGAAGTGTATGGCGACCCGACTGTTCACCCGCAGAACGAAGAATACTGGGGGAACGTAAACCCCGTTGGTCCGCGTGGCGTGTATGACGAAGCCAAGCGCTTTCAGGAAGCCATGACGATGGCTTACCATACGTATCACGGGCTGGAAACCCGCATCGTCCGGATCTTTAATACCTACGGTCCGCGGATGCGGCTGAACGATGGCCGGGTTCTGCCTGCGTTCATTGGACAGGCCTTGCGTGGCGAAGACCTGACGGTATTCGGCGACGGCAGCCAGACGCGCTCGTTCTGTTACGTCGATGATTTAGTGGAAGGAATTTATCGTCTGCTGCTGAGTGACCACGCTTATCCGGTCAACATTGGCAACCCGTCCGAAATTACCATCAAGGAGTTTGGCGAGGAGATTATCAAGCTCACCGGCACGTCGCAGAAACTTGTTTTCAAAGAGCTGCCGAAAGATGATCCCAAGCAGCGGCAGCCCGACATTAGCAAAGCGAAAGCCCTTCTGGATTGGGAGCCGAAGGTGTCGCGGGCCGAAGGGTTGCGGATTACGTATGAATATTTTAAAAGCCTGCCCGAAGAAGAACTGTATAAAGCAGCCTACCACCGGGAGTTCGGGAAGAATTAACCGGGAAGTTACGTACGGATAACAAAATTCGTCGTATTTTTACTTCGTAACTGCCTTGAGCAGTACACCTTTAGCTGTCTGATAAAAACCTGCGGGCCTCGTTGTGCGCAGGTTTTTTGTTTATAGGCCGTTACTACTGCTTTATTTCTACCGGAGCCGCCAGTTTTGCCTCGGTGCGGTTCTGAAGCGCTTTGCCGCCCCAGTTTCCTTCGCTGCCCCGGTGCAGAAGGTTGGGGGTGATATTCTGTTCAAAAACGTTGTTAGAATTGGTATTGCCCCAGCATTCATCATTGATGCCGGTTTTATAGCCACGAATGGTGTTTCGCCGGATGGTATTGTTCTGGGCCGGGAAATCGGCCGAGCGGAAATACACGAAAATCCCTCCGCGCTGACCCGCTGGCGATAGATCCGGCCCCCGGTGAACAATCGTGTTGCCCGCTACCAGACTGCGGCTTGAGCCTTCCAGACTAACTCCGGCCGGATTCGCTCCGGAAATGAGCGGATTGTTAACGATCTGAAACTGATTATTGTCCAGCACCCGGATTGGAATGCCGCCTTTGCCTTCTGTTACGATCCGGACGCCCTGCACCAGGATATCCTGCGCTACGTTTGTGCCGACTGTCAGCAAGCCGCAGGCGTTAGGGCCTTTGGTGTTGATGCTGCCGCCGATGAACGAAATCTGCTTGCTGGTTCCTTCGCCACACAGGCCGATACCATGGCCGTATTTAACCCCCTGATAAACCCGGTTGTTGGTGAAGGTAACCCGCTCACTACCATAAAAGGTGGCCAGTCCGTAATTTTTGCAGTCCCGCACGGTGTTGCCGACGGCTGTGCAATTGAACGAGTGTTCGAAGTCAACACCTACGTCGCCACAAATTTCGACGGTGTTACTGGTGACGGAGACGTTACGGCCCCGGTTGCCCCAGATTCCTCCACCCAGTACGCGCCGAACCCGGTTGCTCCGAATCCGCAGGTTTTCGCAGTAGCCATTCGTTTCATCGCCCCACCACTGAATACCATGTTGGGCATCTTCAACCCGGCAGCCCGTTACCTGAATATCCTGCGAGATAACCAGATTAATACCCTGATGCTGGTCAACCCCCTTCAGGCCGCAGCCAGTTACCTGCATGTTAGAAAAGGTTAGCTTCTTCGACGCAACAACCTGTAAGCCCTGCTCAGCCACTTCCCGAATGCGAAGCCCATTAATCGTTACGTTCTCGGCCAGACGAACCTGCACGCCTGTGCCGCGTTTCCGCTGGGTGCGGTTACCGTGTACCGTGCCGGTTCCGTCAACGCGAACACCCGATTGCAGCGCCAGCACCGGTAATGGCTGGTCGGTCGGCAGACCACGCAGAATGGTTGTTGCGCCAATAACCAGCCGGGTATTTTTGGGTACGTTCAACGTCCGGACGTTGAACGTACCAACGGGAAGCTTAACGATTTTTCCGGCGTTCTTGGTTAGTAGCTGCTGCAGCAATCTGGTTTGATCGACTGCCTGGTCGCGGGTAAGCGTCAGGGCAAGCAAAAGAGCATCGGTTGAAGGCATAACGTTTCGGAGCCGGTGCGCTGAAGGTTCTGGCGCACTTCCTGATGCATAATAAGCACAAACGCTGAATCCTCAAGGACAAACTTACCCATTACCATGTCTTTTGCAGACTCAGATAACTTCCCACTCCATCGGGCAGCAGAACACCTTTATCGGCGGCAATGGCTGCTTTAAGTCTGGTTCCGCCCAGCCAGGATACCGGCTGGCTGATTTCGAGCAGGAGACTGCTCTGCCAGATGCCCCGGCCGTCCTGCGCCGATTTGCCAAACCGACCATAATTTTTGCTGATAGAAACCAGGCCGCGCACCGTTGTCTGCTGAAACAGCGCTGCCAATAAACCGACGTGCATAACCTGTACCCGGTTATTGACAATGGCCTTGCGGAAAGTGCCCGGCCCACCATAATTGACAACTGTCGTTTCTGACCGGGGGGTTAGAAACGGGGTGCCAATGGTCCGGTATCGGTATGTCCAGCCGTCGGCATACTGACCATTATTGAAATAATCATCGTTTCCGTCGTAACCGCCCAGGGCTTGCGTACTTGCCCGATCGCTCTCCCGTCGGGTATCGAGGTACTCCAGCGTTATGCGCCGAAGGTTAAACCCACGACTGCGAAGGCCTCTTTCGCTGCGACTCCGCCAGCTAAGGCCATAAAGCGCATCGGGCGCATTGAGCCAGATTAATCCGGATTTATCCTCGAATGGATGTTGCAGGTAAACGAGCCAGGTGGCCTGCCGCCCCGTAATTTCAGCCGCAAAATCCCAGGAGCCGAGGTGATTACCGAATCGATTCAGACCATCATATTCGGTATAGGTAGCCGTTTGAATCGAATCGGGCTGACGGGAAGTTATTACGTACCAGTAATCTTTAACACTCGATGGCAACTGCCCGCCCGAAACGATACCCCAGTTTGGTCGGGTTGCTTGTCCACCCCACTGGGCGTTATGAACCAGGCCTCCATACAGGCGCACAGGCCAGGTGGATTTGCCGAATCGGACGTAAAGCGCTTTCTGGTGCAGAAATGAGTTACGTACGGAGTCGGCGTTTCCAAACCAGCCGTGCGCAAAGAAGGCATGAAAAGCAAGCAGATCGTGGGTGAATGGTACCGAAACAAAGCCGGTTGTACCAAACCGAATCTGCGGAATCGGCAATGCGTTGCCCGAATTGGAATAGGACCCCGACGTCAGCAGCGTGTCAACTATTCCAATGATCTGCTTCCGGCGACCCGCCACCAGTTCGAAACGGTCCAGACGAATGCGTCCGTAACCTTCCGGCAATAGCACTTGTCGGGCTGGTTGATAAGCAGTTGAGGGCGATACCGTCCCGACAACCTCTACGCCATAATCAAGGCTAAACCAACTCTTCCTGCCCCAACTGAATGTTCTGGCGCTACTAAACCGTACAAAACCAAACGGGTTAGTAATGGGCACGATACCAAAACGATTAGCCCGTAACCAGAAGGGCGTCTGCTGACTAGTAGCAGCAGAGCCGCCAATTTCGGCAGTGATTGAGGCTGGTCGACGCACCAATGTTTCCGACAAGCTATCCGGTTGCGCCTGACCGAAAACTGGCAACAGGCTAAGCAAACAGAACAGACGAAGCATAAGAAGCTGAGTGATGTGGATACGGCAAGATACGCACAATCCCGATCAGCTTAGGCGGTCTTTAAAGCTATCATATCCAAAGGTGCGAACCAGTTCGAACTGGTTTTGTTCTTTCCAGATACCAATGCTGGGCAGATTCACTCCGTTGAACGTTGTAGTCTTAACCATGGTGTAATGGATCATATCGTCGAAGACAAGTCTGTCGCCAATTTTCAGCGGCTGGTCGAACGAATAATCGCCCATGAAGTCGCCGGCGAGACAGGTCATCCCACCGAGCCGATACGTGGGCTTACCCGCAACAGGTTCGTGATAGGAGCCAAGAATCCGCGGCTTATACGGCATTTCAAGCGTGTCGGGCATGTGGGCCGCGAAGGACGTATCGAGAATAGCGACGTCTATGCCCTGACTATTCAGGACGTCCAGCACCGTCGAAACCAGAACACCGGTCTGCCAGGCAATGGCTGAGCCGGGTTCCAGAATCACATCGACCTGATACTTCTGACGAAAGGCTGTCAGCAGATCGATAAGGTGACTGGTGTCGTAGCCTTCGCGGGTCATCAGGTGCCCCCCGCCCATGTTGACCCATTTAGCCTGATGGAGCAGATCGCCAAAACGTTCTTCAAGTGCCGCCAGCGTTCGTTCGAGCGTAAACGAGTCGTTTTCGCAAAGGGTGTGAAAATGAATACCTTCCAGCCCTTCCGGTAGCTGGTCGGGCAACTGGTCGCGCGTGGCGCCCAGCCGCGAACCAGGCACGCATGGATTATACATATCCGTTGCTACTTCCGAGTATTGCGGATTGACCCGAATACCGCACGATACGCCAGCCGCAATGGCCCGGCTTCCAAACCGATCCCACTGGCTCCAGGAGTTGAACGTCAAATGGCTACTGCGTTCCAGAACCTCATTGAATTCATCGTCGCGGTAGGCAGGGATATAGGTATGGGCTTTTACGTCCATGTAGTCGTTAACGAGTCTGATCTCGTTGAGCGAACTGGCCGTTGCTCCGCTCAGATACTTGCGCACCAGCGGAAACGCGCTGAACATGGAGAAGCCTTTCAGGGCGAGAATGATGGTTACGCCAGCTGCTTTCTGGACGGAATCAATCCGTTCGAGGTTTCGGCGAAGTTTGGCCTCTTCCAGGACGAAGCAGGGCGAAGGTACTGTATCTATGTAGGCATGTAAGCTCGTATCCATACCACAAAGGTATGAAACTAATCCCCTTTGGGCCTGAGGTAATCTCTACCGAAATGCACTGGCAGATTGCACCGCACGCGAACGAACCGCCCGGACTGACTACCCGGCTTCCAGGCTGGCATGGCCCTGACGACCCGCAGGGCTTCCTCATCACAGCCGAAGCCAACTCCTTTCAGTAACTGAATATCGGTTAGTCTGCCATCGACTTCCACAATAAACCCTACGAAAACCCGGCCTATGAATCCTGCTTTACGGGCTTCGGCCGGATACTGGATGGTCTGTTTCAGATACGCTCCTAAAGCCTTCATGCCGCCGGGAAATTCAGGTGCTTTTTCAACAACAGTTAAAACCTCTTCGGGCAGATCGTAACGGAGATTGTGAATACGGGGTTGAGCGACAGCTAGTACGCTTGCCAGTAACAGGCCAGCGATCAACCCGAAACAGGTAATGAGTAAGCGTAAGCGGATACCTGCGTAGAGGTCTTTGGCAAATGAGAACGTCAGCATACGAAGTCGGCGTTTGGGTGTATTCAAACGATGCTGATGAACAGTTCATTCCATAAAGCCTTCCGGCCTCAGCCTAAGAGGCAGGCTTAGTTTACCAAATTGATTAAGCAGGCCAATCGCTGTCTGAACAGAAGGGAGGAGTCATAAACGGTCGTACTGCTGAACCAACGTGATTGCATCGGCTTCGGTCTTAACGATAAGCGTTTCGGCTGCCGTCTTCAGCACATCGCCCTTGTCATTCAGCGCATCCAGCAGCGATTTTTTGGTGAGCTTTACCTTAGTCAGCGTCAGGTCCGGTTTAAGGACGTAATACGTAAAAGTCTCCTTGAACGAGTCGTAACGTATATTATTGGAGTAGGGGTCTTTGAAATCAGCCCGTTTGAAAGTCTTTGCTATCCGCTTCAGCAGGGCGGATTTGCCCTGGTACAGGACCAGAAAATAGCCTTCTTTTACATACTCATCGTCGGTTTTGGCAAGCGGTATTCGTCGGAACAAATAGGTCTGACCGGCTGCGTCCTTAAGCTGGAAAGATTTTACCTGCTCAGGATTAACAATAATCGAATCGTTGCCCGCCCAGGGGCGGAGTAAGATCAAATGCTGGCGAAAAGCGTCGAATTTAATCGGCACCTCATTATAGTTCTGGCCGGCCGCCATTTCAATCTGGCCCTTGTTCCAGTCCGGCAGAAAATAGGGCGTTCCCACCAGTCCCTCATACCGATGGTCGATTGTGTTGACCATCGTATAGGGACCCGAGCCAACAATCTCACTCGTTGACCGGTAGGTTTCGTAACCATTACGTCGGTCATTGGGATTCAGCTGACGGACAGGCGTGGCTTTGGTGGAATCTCGTCGGGTTTGGGCCGCCAGATTCAGCGGAAGCCAGAACGACGCAGCCAGCAGAAAAAAGCGGATAAAAGTCATTCGGCGGTTGAGGTTTGTTGACTAATATAAAGAAAAATCCCGTTGCTTTTGCAACGGGATTTTTCCTCTGGTTTTTACTACTGATCAGACTGGGTACTCATGTGGCAAGGGAATGTCAACCCGCTCCTGAACGGGTAGCCCCTGCTTGTTCATCTGCTCAATGAAGGGGTCCGGATCGAGTTCTTCGCAGTTCCAGACACCGGGCTTCATCCAGATTCCTTTCAGCATCAGCATGGCACCAATCATGGCCGGAACGCCAGTGGTATAGCTAACGGCCTGCCCACGTACTTCTCTGTACGTCTCGGCATGGTCGCAGTTGTTCCAGATGAAGTACGTCCGGTCGGCACCATCTTTTACCCCTTTAATCTGGCAGCCGATGCTGGTTTTACCCGTATAATTCTCCCCGAGCGTATCGGGCGCGGGCAGAACGGCCTTCAGAAATTCGAGCGGCACAATATCCATGCCCTGGAATTTAACCGGGTCAATGCGCGTCATGCCTACGTTCTGCAGAACTTCCAGATGGGTCAGATAAGCCTGGCCGAAGGTCATCCAGAAGCGCGCCCGTTTCAGCGTAGGAAAGTTCTTGACCAGCGACTCCAGTTCTTCATGGTATAGCACATAGGATTCGCGCGCCCCGATTTCCGGGTATTCGATCGGTTTATGAATGCTCATGGCCGGAATCTCAACCCATTCGCCATTTTCCCAGTAGCGGCCGGGCTGGGTTATCTCGCGGATATTAATTTCAGGGTTGAAATTAGTCGCGAATGCCTTGCCGTGGTTACCCGCGTTGCAGTCAACAATATCCAGGTAATCCATCCGGTCGAAATGGTGCTTGGCGGCATAAGCCGTAAAGACCTGCGTAGCGCCGGGATCGAATCCGCAGCCCAGCAGCGCCATCAGGCCGGCCTTCTCAAACCGCTCCCTATAAGCCCACTGCCAGCTATATTCAAACTTGGCAACGTCTTTCGGTTCGTAATTAGCCGTATCCATATAGTGTACCCCGGCTTCCAGGCACGCATCCATAATTGGTAGGTCCTGGTAGGGGAGGGCTACGTTGATGACCAGCACCGGATTAAACGACCGGATCAGCGCAACCATCTCGGCCACTACGTCGGCGTCTACCTGAGCCGTCTGAATAGTTACGCCATGCATCTGCTGAATTTCGGCCGCAATCCGATCGCACTTCGATTTGGTGCGGCTGGCCAGCATGATGTTGGTGAAGACCTCGCTGTTCATGGCACATTTATGTGCCACTACACTGCCGACCCCGCCTGCCCCAATAATGAGCACGTTTGCCATGTAGCTAAATTTAATAGGTTATAATTCGCGTTTCAGCCGCAAAGATAGAGAAAGTCAGTTGGTCAGTAAGCCATCCTGTGCTGGGTTCATAACGCTGCGAACGGCTCTTTACGGATTCAGAGCAGAATTTAATCGGCTAACAAACAAACGTTTAGTATATTTGTTATGTAGAGAGTGATGGTTAACAAATCGCGCACGTTATGAAATTTATATCTCCCTCCGGTTCTTTCGAATTTTCGATTTTAGGATACGGTACTAAAACGACTAACTGGCGCGAGCGTAATAATCTGTTGTGTCAGGTTTCAACGATATGGCGGCAACAGCATGACTCTCAGGCCGCTCCGCTGCAGACCTGGGAAGTAGGTCGGCTGCTCAGCGGGCTGCGGTCACTTTGGAGCAAGGCCGCTAATCACGTGGCCTTAACGTTTTCGGAACCGGGGCTTAGTCTGGAAGCCACGGCCTTACCTAACGACAAGTATCGCTTACAGATCCAGCTGGATCATGCGTTAACGCCGGTCTGGCACCGCTATCCTGATTTTCCGGTTGAGCTGGAAATGATGCTTAGCCGAACGCAGTTACAGGACGCCATCCGTGATTTATCGGGGCAGCTGGCTACTTACCCGGAGCGCTGAGTCACTGTCTGATAGTTATCTAAAAAAGCACTTTAATTCTCGTCAAAAAACTGCTAATCCATCATCCCGTCAGCTTATATAAGCTGACGGGATTTGGCATTCTACATGGATGTATATACCTTTCTGACGTATATGCCTATTTGATTTATATCTAGCTGATTAATAAACGATTGCCAGTTTGCTGGTACTGTACTTTTGATTTGTCGGCGCCGTGTTCATCAATGCTAACAGCCCGAATATTTATCTATACGAAATAGAGAGACTGACTGGCTGGGTTTAAAGCTTCTATATTGGTTGAACCAGCCACAGGCCTGATTAATCTGTACTGAACCTGATTTAAGCCTTACGTGCATTTCGGCGAATACAGTCGCATTTCTGATTCTGTTTACACTGGTGTTTTGAGTAACTCCCGGTTCGCCCGGCGCTTTTTTCGCTGCTCTGACTTCCATAGCTACGTTGTCGGACGCGACCGGTCAGTTAGACAACATTTTGTCGATTTTCTTATGCAACGCTGACGTTACCAGTTGGTAACAATATATGTAATACTCATATTTGTACCCATACGCCAAGTAAGGTAGAGTTAGCGTATCCGGACGTACAGCCTTATTCAAATAGTACACGCCTAATTAACAATTAAACAATTAACAGTATGAAAGTTGTAAAGCGTAGAAATCGCCAGATGACCATGGAACGCATTCTGCGGGCTATGGGCGACGTGATGGCTGAGCGAGGCACTGAAAAAGCGGGAATTAACGCCGTTGCCGATCGGGCGGGTGTTAATAAAGTGCTTATCTACCGATACTTCGGTGGTTGGAATGGTCTGCTGGAAGCATACGTCCAGCGCGGGTTTTTCCTGTCGATGTTCAACGAGAAGTTTCTGGAGTCGGTGCCGGATCACCTGCCCGTCGAGAATCGCAGCAAGGTCTGGTCCGACTACACGATCCAGTTCATGCGCGAGTTCCGGGCTCGAAAACCCTCGCAGGAGCTTATTCGCTGGGAAATGACCCACGGCGAAACCGAACTGGCGCGACGTCTGGCGGCCTTTCGTGACCAATCCTATAAGGAGTTGGCTGATAAATTGGCGCCTTACTCGGAATATGATCCGATTGCTATAATGAGTCTGATGATTTCTGCGGTGACCTACATGGTGCTGACCAGTAGCCAGCGTGACCATATTATTGATATTGATCTTCATTCCGAATCGGGTTGGGAACGACTCGAAACGGCTATTCGACGAATTTATTCCGGTCTTAGTTTTGCCCTCGAACACGAAACAGCCAAGAAAGTCGAGGTAAAGTAGTAAAGAGAGCTGGGTTTATGATTAGCAAACATTCCGCTCCGATTACAAACCCAGCTCTCTTGCCTATCGGTTCATTAAATCCTCAATCTCGTCGGCCTCAAGGGGAATATTGGCCATCAGGTCTGCGTTACCCGACTCGGTAATGAGTACGTTGTTTTCAAGACGGATACCGAGCTTTTCTTCGCGTATATAAATTCCGGGTTCGACGGTAAAAACCATCCCCGGTTCCATCTTTCGGTATTTATTACCCACGTCGTGCACATCGAGGCCCAGAAAATGCGACGTACCGTGCATAAAGTATTTTTTGTAGAGCGGCATGTCTGGGTCCTGACTGGCTACGTCGTTGGAATCGAGCAGGCCGAGGCCGATTAATTCTTTCTCCATAACGGTGCCTACTTCACGGTGGTAGTCATCCCATAAATTGCCGGGCCGCAGCATTTGTTTGGCTTCCTGCATAACCCGCAGCACAGCGTCGTAAACTGCCCGCTGCCGTTGGGTGAACCGGCCGTTAACCGGCACCGACCGGGTCATATCCGCGTTGTAATTTGCATATTCAGCCCCCAGATCGAGCAGGATGACATCGCCATCCTGACATTGCGCACTGTTGTTAATGTAGTGCAGTACGCAGGCGTTCGCCCCCGATGCAATAATAGGCGTATAGGCGGCTCCGCGCGACCGATTGCGGATGAACTCGTGCATCATTTCGGCCTCAATCTCGTATTCCCACACACCCGGTTTAATGAAGCCCAGCAGCCGCCGGAACATCTTGTCGGTGATGTCGACAGCGGTTTGTATGAGCTGAACTTCCTGCGGTTTCTTGATTGCCCGCATATAATGCATAAGCGGAGCAAGCCGCTCCAGCCGGTGCAGTGGATACTTCTGTTTAAATTCGTCAATGAACCGGGCATCGCGGGTCTGTACCTCAACACCCGCGCGGGTATGTTCGTTGGTATTGAGGTAAACGTGTTCGGCCTCAAAAATCATCTGCGCGAATATCTGCTCGAACTGATTCGTCCAGTAGATCTGCTTCTGCGGCATGCCGGTTGTCTGCTCAGCTTCAGCTTTGGTCAGTTTATGACCTTCCCAAATTTCAATCAGCTCGCTGGTTTCACGCAGGAACAGCACCTCCCGAAATTTGGGATCGGGGTGATCGGGAAACAGCACGAGACGGGTTTCTTCCTGGTCGACGCCGGTCAGGTAGAACAAATCGTTGTTTTGCCGAAAGGCCATCGTCCCATCGGCGTTGGTTGGCATAATGTCATTGGCGTTGAGAACAACCAGCGATCTGGGCTTCAGCAGGGCTGCTAACCGTTGGCGATTCTGAACGAAAAGCTGATTATCAATAGGGAGATAGCGCATACAGCGGGGCGTTCCGTCGGTTATTTTGATAAGTTTGCAAAGAAACTCAAAAGCTGTAACAGTTTCTGGGTGTTTTCGTGTTTAGGTTACGTGTCTCCCTGGGTAGGAGACAAACTCGCTTTGGGATTGCTTATGCTACTTCGTCTGATTCTGTTTAGCTGTCTGCTTTCGCTTTCCGTGCAGGCGCAGCCCCGGGAGGCCCAGCCTGATGCGGTAAGCCCGAAGTACTGGATTCTGCTAGATGCTAAGGATCAGACAGCCGCTCCGGCAGTGTCGCCGGCCGCCCTGGCCAGCCGGCAGCTGCTGAGCCTGCCGGTTGATGACACCGACCAGCCTGTTTCGGCGTGGTATCTGAATCAGTTGCGGCAGGCAGGCATTCAGCCGGTTTGCCAGTCGCGCTGGCTGAACGCCGTTTCGGCCCGGTTAACGACCGAACAATACGCCCGGGTTGCGGCCTTGCCGTTCGTCAGGTCAATTCAGGCGATTGATCCCGCTATCATCATTACGTCGCTTGATCTGCCCACCAACCCGCAACTGGCCCCGGTGATGACTCAGATTCAGGCCCCGGATTTTACGCAGGCGGGTCTGACGGGCCGGTTCGTTACCATCGGCGTTATTGATGCGGGCTTCTTCGGGGCTGACTCCGTCAATGCGCTCAAGCACATTTTTGCGCGCGAGGGCGTTCGGCAGGTTCGGGACTACGTTAACGACAAAAAAACGCATGGTAAGTTGTTCCGCACCCTCGAAACCATGTCGGATTTTCACGGTACAGAAGTGCTGGCGGCCATTGCCGGCAATGACCCAACCGAAAATTTACAGTACGGCTTAGCGACTGACGCTCAATTTTACCTGGCCCGCACCGATCAGGGCAACCGCGAATACCGGGGTGAAGAAGATAACTGGGTGGCTGCTATGGAATGGATGGATAGCCTTGGTGTTCGGCTGATTAATACGTCGCTGGGCTACGCAAAAGGATTCAGCAACCCCAAGGAAAACTACGAACCCCGGCAGATGGATGGGCACACGAGCCTGATCAGTCGGGCTGCGCAGATTGCTGCCGACAAGAAAGGAATGCTCATTATTGTCTCGGCAGGTAACGAAGGCGACGACCGTTCGTGGCGGATCATTAGTACTCCGGCCGATGCGCAGGGCGTGCTGGCTATTGGGGCTACGAACGCCAAACTCTGGAACCGCATTGGCTATAGCAGCATTGGTCCGGAAACGTTACCTTATCTGAAGCCGAACGTTTCGTGTTTCTCGTTGTATGGTACGTCGCTGTCGGCGCCGGTCATTACGGGGTTTGCGGCCTGCCTGATGCAGGCGAACCCGAAGTTGACCAACAAGGAATTAATGGCGATTATCGAAAAATCGTCGCATCTCTATCCCTACGGCAATAATTTTATCGGCTACGGGGTGCCCCAGGCATCGCGGGCTATTGCCCTGCTCCGCAACCAGCCACTGCCGAATACAGCCCGCCTGGTGAAAGCTTCTGGCAAAACATGCGCGCTGTACGTAACGACCAACGAACCGGTGGTGTCGGTTTTTCACAAGAAAGATGCCACGCACGTGCTGCAGCAGGAAGCCGCTAAAGTTAGCAATGGTAAATTAACCCTCCACCGGGAAAATGGTGAGAAGCAGACGACGGTCGATCTAAAGAAAGAGGTTATTGAAGTAATCTGGGAATAGGCTCCCACGCTTCCGGAGGTATCTTAATAATATTTTCCGTATCTCAGGTAGTTACCCACGTAATCGGCAATGCCTTCTTCCAGCGTGGCAAACGGCCGATCGTAGCCGATTGAGCGGAGTTTAGCCATATTGGCCTGCGTAAAGTACTGGTATTTATCACGGATGTCGGCGGGGGTATCGACGAACTCAATTTCTGGTTCGCGGGCGAGAGCCTGGAAGGTAAGCGTGGCCAGATCGAGAAAGGTACGGGCTTTACCACTGCCGAGGTTATAGATGCCGGAGTTACGCCGGTGGTGCATCAGAAAGGAACAAACCTCAATTACGTCTTTTACGTACACAAAATCCCGCATCTGCTCGCCATCCCTGAAATCGGGATTGTGCGACCGGAACAATTTCATCCGGCCCGTCTGGCAAATCTGATTATAGGTGTGGAAAATCACCGAGGCCATCCGGTCCTTGTGGTACTCATTGGGGCCGTACACATTAAAGAACTTCAGACCCGCCCAGAAAAACGGTTTACGTTCCTGTTCCAGCGCCCAGATATCGAACTCATTCTTGGATTCGCCGTAGGGGTTTAATGGCTTCAGCCGGGGAATCAGCGATTCGTTATCGTCGTACCCTAACTCGCCCAGGCCATAGGTAGCAGCCGAAGAAGCATAAACAAGCGGAATCTGATACTCAATGCAGCGCTTCCAGATCTGCTTGGAATATTCGAGGTTCAGATGCTCAAAAATCTGCCAGTTAAACTCCGTAGTGTCGGTGCGGGCACCGATGTGAAAAATGAACTCAACTTCGTGATAATTGGCGTCGAGCCAGTCAAAAAACACCTCCCGGTCTACCCGTTCCTGAATTCGTTTGTCTACCAGATTAGCTGTTTTACGCGGGTCTGAAAAATCATCAACGGCAATAATGAAATTGAAATTTTCCTGATTGAGCTTTCGGATTAAACAACTTCCAATAAACCCAGCGGCCCCCGTAACGATAATCATAAGATGGTAGTTGTAAACGTGTAGGTTCTATAAAGAGGTATTAATCAGGCTCGGCAAAGTCAAATTGGCTGTAAAGATACAGCAATATCGTTGGATATTAGAATAGTGTATTTAGTGATTAATTTGTATTTTTTTAATATAGGTATGTGGTGCACTATGTAGCTGCTTCTGAACAATGAGAATCATTTTTATGCGCTCAGAACAGTTCGTACCTTTGTAAACTTTTTTCAATCGGCGTTTCTGGCAACCGCCCTATCTAAACCAGACAAATGGTCTATATTAATCGAATTGAGCATTTTAACGCGGCCCACCGGCTCTATAATCCAGCCTGGTCGGAAGAGCGTAACCGGGAGGTTTTCGGCCCCTGCGCTAACATTAACTGGCACGGCCATAACTTTGAACTGATCGTAACCGTAAAGGGAGAACCGGACCCCGACACGGGTTTTGTAATTGATCTTAAGCTGCTTGGTGACATCATTAAACGTGAAGTCATTGAAAAAGTGGATCATAAAAATCTGAACCTCGATGTTGACTTCATGAAGGGCAAAATGGCCAGTTGTGAAATTTTCATCATGGAGATCTGGAAAATTCTCGAACGCGCGCTCGAACCAGTAACCGAAGCGCATCTGCACCAGATTCGGCTTTACGAAACGCCGAAAAACTTTGTTGATTATTTCGGCGAGTAGTCATTGCAGGTCATTAATTGTCATGAGCCATCATTCCTGGTCGCGGCAATTAATGATGACCCTTGACACGTAATGACCTCTTGATGACGTATTACCTAATTGCCGGCGAACGCTCCGGCGACCTTCACGGCGCAAATCTCATCCGGGCCATTCGTCAGTATGATCCGGCTGCGCAATGCCGCGGGTATGGCGGGGAGCAGATGGAAGCCGCTGGTGCTACGCTTAGACGCCATTACCGCGAAATGGCCTTCATGGGATTTCTGGAGGTCGTTAAAAACCTGGGTACTATCCGTCGGATCATGCGCGAATGCCAGGCAGATTTACTGGCCAATCGCCCCGATGCGCTGATTCTGATTGATTACGCAGGGTTTAATCTGCGCATGGCCCGGTTCGCCAAACGCCACGGCATTCGGGTCTTTTATTACATTTCGCCTAAGGTATGGGCCTGGAACCAGCGTCGGGCATTGAAGATCAAAGCCAGTGTGGATCGGCTATTTACAATTCTGCCCTTCGAAACAGAGTTCTTTGCCAAATACGACTACAACGTTGAATACATCGGAAATCCGCTCCTCGACGCGCTGGCCGACTTTCGGCCCGATCCTGCGTTTCGGAAGAAAGCCGGTCTGGACAACCGGCCTGTCATTGCGCTGCTGCCCGGCAGCCGTCGTCAGGAAATAACCAGCATCTTACCGGCTATGCTGGCGGCCACCCGTCAGTTTCCCGAAAGTCAGTTTGTGGTGGGGACCGTCAGTAATCTGCCGGACGAGTTATATACGAATCTGTTAGCAGCTTACCCGCATGTCCGGCGGGTAACTGATGCGGCTTATGATCTGCTGCATGTAGCAACGGCTGCACTCGTTACCTCCGGTACAGCTACACTCGAAACGGCGCTGCTGAATATTCCACAGGTGGTCTGTTATAAAACGACTACAATTTCCTACGCTATCGCCAAAAATCTCATTGCCGTGCCGTTTATCTCGCTTGTTAACCTGATTGCGGGCCGGGAAGTCGTCAAAGAGTTAATTCAGAGCGATCTGACGCCTGACCAGATTGCTACCGAGCTGCAGGCCGTGCTGTCAGAAGGCCCATGGCGAGCTGCGCAACTGGCGGGGTACGCCGAGGTACAACAAAAAATGGGAGAGCCGGGCGCTTCCCAGCGAGCCGGAAAACGAATGGTTGAATTAACCCGGCTTACAAACGTCTGAGGCTGTTCAGAACCGCCTTATTTTACTTCAAAACGTTTGGTTTTATCCACCTTGACCGTATCGGTCGATGGCAGAAGGTAATATTTTGGACCCGGCATTTGTTTCGGCGTTCCGCTACCTTTCCAGATGGGCATATTATCCTTAAACCTGGGTATTAGCTTTTTAACAACTACCGAATCCTGTGGGGGTACTTGATCAGGAGAGGAAATCAGTATACATAAACTTACTTGTAGAATCACTAATACCATATTGATTCAGAATTTAAGTATATCTATTCGATAATTACGACTCTATCTTGCCAGTCATTTAGGGTCAGGCCACAGTAAATTAATGATTATTAAGGCAATAACCGACAGTTAATCTGTATGGTATAAATAATTCTATCGCTGGGGCGACGCTTCCTGAATCACGCCGGTCTCCTCCCAGTTCCGCAGCCAGTCTTTTTTTACGCCCTGCACCTGGGAGAAAAATGCGTAGAAGGGGACCATGTCTTTCTGGTAGTTGCCGGTGACGTAAATGGGTCCACCAAGGATGACGAGTTTCCGGGGCCAGTCGAAGCCGACCGGAATAATGGGGACGGCGGCTTTGAGGGCAATGTAGTAAAAGCCTGTTTTCAGCTTGGAAACGTTGCTGCGGGTGCCTTCGGGGGTAATGCAGATATGAAGCCGTTCGTTCTGGTTGAATACGTTCACAATCGCGTCTACCAGGTTGTGCGACTTATTGCGGTACACGGGTTTGCCGCCTAACAGCCGGAAAAACCAGCCAGCATACCAGGTGAACAGTGAACTTTTGGCGAGGTATTGAATCCAGATATGAATGGTCGGACGAACGCCTAAGCCGACCATAAAGTCCCAGTTAGTTGTATGGGGGGCAACCGTCCAGATGCCTTTCGGGGAGTTAGGTACATTCCCAACCACCCGCCATCCGGCGACATTGAACAACCAGCGGGTAAAGGCAGAAAGCATAATCTTCGGCAGGAAGTGAGCAGTCTTCAGCAGGCAAATCCTGAATGCTATTCCTGACTGCCTGCCGAAGACTGGCAGTTAAATTAATACTTCCGGTCTTTACGCTCCAGCCATCTGCCGGTCATGAAAGAAGCTGTCAGCAGAACAACGTAGAACAGAAGCGTTAATGGGGTCGATAAATCCATGTTGGTATTCAGTTGAATTCGGGTGCAAAAGTACAATGGAAAACCTCAGACTCAAACAGTCAGCGTCGGTTTGTCAGCCGGTTCTATTTATAAAACGCCTTTCGTGCTGGGCAGGTTGTCGAGTTCCTTAACGTCGCGCCGGACGGCCATCTTTATAGATTTGGCGAACGCTTTAAAGATAGCTTCGATTTTGTGGTGCTCGTTATCGCCTTCTACGTTGATATTCAGGTTGCAGAGGGCGGTATCGGAAAACGATTTAAAGAAGTGAAAGAACATTTCAGTGGGCATATCACCGATTTTTTCGCGCCGGAATTCAGCATTCCAGACGAGCCAGGGCCGTCCCGAAAAGTCAATGGCTACCTGCGCCAGAGCCTCATCCATCGGCAGCAAAAATCCGTACCGGCTGATGCCCCGCTTCTCGCCCAGTGCGCGCCGGTAAGCTTCACCCAGTGCCAGCGCCGTGTCCTCAATGGTGTGGTGCTCATCAATATGCAGATCGCCCTGTACGCGAATGGTCAGGTCGGCGCCTGAGTGTTTGGCAACCTGGTCGAGCATATGGTCGAAAAAGCCCAGACCCGTCTGAATGTCGGCCCGGCCGCGACCGTCGAGGTTAAGATCAACGCGAATCTGCGTTTCTTTCGTATTCCGTTCTACCATAGCGGTACGGGCGGGCAGCCGGAGAAACTCCGCGATTTTGTCCCAGTCGTCGGTTTTGAAGGCGATAGCGTTCTCCATTTCAGGCGTCAGGCCGGTGACATCGGCCATCTGAACAGCAGACAGGCCATTGGGGGGTAAAAACAGAATAGCTTTAGCCCCAAGGTTTACGGCCAGCTGCACATCGGTCAGGCGGTCGCCGATAACGTAACTGTTGGCGAGGTCGTAGGCTTCCGAAAAATATTTCGTCAGCATACCGATGCCTGGCTTACGGGTCGGGGCGTTGTCGCGGGGGAAATGCCGGTCGATGTGAACGTTGGCAAAATGCACGCCCTCGCCCGCAAAGGTGGATAGCATCTTGTTCTGCGCAGGCCAGAATGTATCTTCCGGAAAGGAATCGGTGCCCAGACCATCCTGGTTCGTAACGATCACCAGTTCGTAGTCGGTTTCCTGGGCAATCTGGCGCATGGCCGAGATAGCCTTGGGTATATAATCGAGTTTGGCTAACGAATCAACCTGCTGATCGGGCTGCGGCTCCACAATTAGGGTCCCATCGCGATCAACGAAGAGTATTTTTTGCATAAAAATGGCCGTATAATCCACAAAGATACCGTCCTGACAGCATTGCTAATGAAAAGATTGTAATTTTGCGGTCTATTCACATCGCTATCTGTTTCTGCTAGTAAGAGTTTTCATTGAGCTACCCCGCAATTTTCTATTCGAATAGGAGTTCCTGCCGTTTGCTATCTGCTCTACTGTAGAAAATACTGATCCTATCAAAGGCTACGTTTACACTGAACATTCTTACCATACATACATTAACTTTAAAATAAGATCATGCCTGCAGCTTCATCCAGACTAACCCGTATTGGGGTTTTCTATGACGGCAACTATTTCTTACACGTAAGCAACTACTATAACTATTCCCATGAACGGCGCAGCCGCATAAGTATATCGGGTCTTCACGCGTTCATTCGGCGGCAGGTAGCAGAAGAAGAAGGTGTTAATGAACGGCTTTGCCAGATTGTTGATGCGCACTACTTCCGGGGGCGGTTAAATGCCCACGAAGCTAATCAGCGCGGCAACCAGTTGTTTTACGACCGCTTATTCGACGATATTCTGATGTCGGAGGGCGTTGTTACGCATTATCTGCCCGTGAAAACATACCAGGGCTACCGCCAGGAAAAAGGAATTGACGTGTGGCTGGCCCTTGAAGCTTTTGAGCTGGCGCAGTACAAAAAGTTTGATGTTGTGGTGCTGATTACGTCCGACGGCGATTACGTGCCCCTGATCCGAAAGCTGAACACGCTTGGCTCGCGGATTATGGTGCTGAGCTGGGACTTTGAATTCCTGAATGAACAGGGCGAGAAGCAGGTAACGCGCACCTCGCAGGATTTGCTGGAAGAAGTATCGTATCCGGTAGCTATGCACGAACTGATCGACAACCGTATCCGCAAAAATGATACGGTCATTCAGAATCTGTTTGTCAAGCAGCAGCCTCGCCCAACGTTCACGGCAGTAACTGGGGGAAGTAGTTTTAACGGGGGGTTTACCGACGAAAACACGTATGAAGATGAATATACGTCAGACGAGCCAAATTACAACGTTGCCGATGGTCTCGGTGATTCAGAAGGTCGTAAGATTAGTACCATTCGCAGCCTGAAAACCGGTTACGGTTTTGTTAATTACCCGCCAAATAATCTGTTTTTCCACTACACCAGCCTGATTGATACGGACTTTAATGAGTTGCAGGTCGATGATGAAGTAGAGTTCAGCATTGGCAAGAACGCCGAGGGGAAAGACATTGCCGTCGATGTTCGGTTGCTGCACCACTAAATATGAAGGGCGTGCGTGTGGCGGTCAAAGACGTACCGACCTGGCAACGACAGGCGCTGGCCTGGGCCCTTAGCCAGCAAACGCACGAGAATGGATTTGTGGCTTTGCTGAACAACAACGGCATTGCCTACCCGAATGACCCGTTTCCGAACCGACTCTGTATCGGGGCGAAGCGGGTCATTTCGTTTGCCAACCTGCCCGCTGGCCGGGATGTATTCCAGGCCTTATTCGACGATCATGCCGAACGTTCCTCGTTTTTGATTGGCTATTTTGGATACGATCTGAAAAATCAGCTCGAAGCGCTGAACAGTCGCAATCCGAACCGGACGGGTTTTCCCGACGCTTACTTCGTGGAGCCGACATGGCTGATTGATTTTAAGGAAGATGCCGTTATTATTCAGGGTGACGGGGATGCCGAAGAACTCAGTCAGGTAATCGCGCTTACCGACCTACCAGACTACGCTAATTCAAATAAAGCGGCTGAAATTCAGTGCCGGGTTACACCGGAGGACTATCAGGCCAACGTCCGCCGGATTCAGGAACACATTCGCCGGGGCGACGTGTATGAGTTGAATTACTGCATTGAATTTTTTGCGGAACAAGTCGCCCTCGATCCGCTGACGACTTATTACGCTTTGAACGCCCGTTCACCCATGCCTTTCTCCGCCTTTCTCAAGCTGGGCAGCCGATATATCATGGGAGCCTCGCCGGAGCGATTTCTGGCCAAACAGGGACGAAAACTCAGTTCGCAGCCCATTAAAGGCACCATCCGGCGCGGGCAGACACCGGATGAAGACGCTCACCTGCGCGATCAGCTGCTTAACTCCGAAAAAGAGCGGGCCGAAAACCTGATGATTGTGGACCTGGTGCGGAACGACCTGGCCCGATCGGCCGAAACCTGCTCGGTACGCGTCGACGAATTATTTGGCATCTACGGCTTTCAGCAGGTGTACCAGATGATTTCGACCGTTTCGGCCACCTTACGTCCGGACGTAATGTGGGCTGATGCCATCCGGAACGCGTTTCCCATGGGCAGCATGACGGGGGCACCCAAAATCCGGGCCATGGAGCTGATTGACGAGCTGGAAGTCAGTCGCCGCGGGGTGTATTCGGGCGCTATGGGCTACGTGACGCCCGACGGGGATTTCGATTTTAACGTCGTGATCCGAACGCTGTTGTATGACGCGCAACGGCAGTACGCGTCGTTTTCGGTGGGCAGCGCCATTACGTACGATGCCGACCCGGCGCAGGAATGGGCCGAGTGCCTGCTGAAAGCGCGGGCCATCCGCGACGTACTGACTGGCCAGTCCGGGTAGTGAAAAGGAGTTGATCCGGTCCGCACGATTAAAATTTCTGCTTTTCGTGTGAAATTCGCTGATTTATTGACTCATAGCTCAAACTTATTGCAACGTTCCTGACGGATTCTGACTCCTTGGACATGCGGCTAACCGTTTGCGAAATAAGCTACTATATTTTTAGTTAAAAATCGTTAACTGTGTAACCGAATGACTACACCGGGTTAGCTTTGCCCTTGTTCAATCTTATTCCCGTTTACCTCTTTCATGAAAAATCTTTTCCTGCTGGGCGTACTATGCCTTCTGACGGCTGCGCTCTACGCTCAGAGTCCAACGGGTAGCCCTGCCCGGTTTACGTTGCAGGGACGAGTCGTTGATACGGCTTCGGCCCCGCTGCCTGCTTCAACGGTGATGCTGCTCAACCCAAAAGATTCGTCGCTCGTGAATTTTGGACGCTCGAGCGAGAACGGCGCGTTTTCGTTTAAAAATCTGAAATCGGGTACGTATCTGCTGAAGATTTCGTTCGTTGGTTTTCTGCCCTACAACCAGGTCATCAAGCCAACCGGTGAGGCCATTATTGATCTTGGTGCACTCAAACTGAAGCCAATCACAAAAGAGTTGTTTGAGGTGGTTGTCAAGACAGCGAAGGCTCCGCTGACGATTCGGGGGGATACCATTGAGTATAACGCCAGCTCATTTAAAGTGCCGCCCGGCTCAACGGTCGAGGATCTATTGCGGAAGCTGCCGGGTGTTCAGGTCGATCAGGATGGGAATATCCGGGCGCAGGGGCAGGAGGTTAAGAAAGTAACCGTCGATGGTAAGAGTTTCTTCGGGAATGACCCCAAGCTGGCAACCAAGAACCTCCAGGCCGAAGCGATCTCGAAAGTGCAGGTCTACAACGATAAAACGGAACAGGCTAAGCTAACGGGTGTAGAAGATGGCAAGAAAGAAAAAACCGTCAATCTGGAACTGAAGGAGGAATTCAAAAAAGGCGGGTTTGGAAAGGTAACGGCCAGTGCCGGCCCCGCATCAAACGGTCTGCCGACCCGCGCAGAGGTGAAGGGTAACTACAATAAATTTGACTCGAAGCAACAGTTTTCGGTCATTGGTTTAGGCAACAACACCAATCAGCAGGGACTCTCGTTCAACGACTACCAGGACTTTCGGGGCAGCAATTCCTTTAACTGGAACGACAATGCCGATTTCGGTTTCAGCAGTGGGGGACGGTTTATTTATTTCGGGGGCGACGACGATGAAAGTCTGGGAATTCCGGTGGATGGCCGGGCCGGTCGTGGCTTCTCCAACAACGCAGCCGGCGGAGCTAATTACAACTACGACACCAAGAAAACCAAGCTCAGCACGAGCTACTATTACTCCCAAACCCGTCTCCAGCTTGAAGCGGAACGTAATCGGCGGAATTTTCTCGAAACGGGTTCGTTCCGGACCCAGGAGAATAGCAATCAGATCAATTTCAACGGCAATCACCGGGTTAGCCTGCGGTTTGAGAAGCAGCTTGATTCACTCAACACGCTGGTGTTCATTAACAACAGCCGTCTGAATAATGGGAATTCCAGCCTGTTTACGCTGCAAAATCTTTTCCGGGGCGTAACGCCCGTCGGAGCGCCAGCTTCGGAGGTGCTATCTACCCGAAATACGACCAATAACTTCAGCGATTCGCGGCAGTTTGGGTCGGCTAACTCGCTCATTTACCGGTTGAAATTCAAAAAGAAAGGCCGTTCATTTGCCGCCAGCGCGTCGTATCAGATCAATACCAATGATGCCAGTCTGGCGCTAAACGCCCGCAATGAATTTTTCCAGGCAAACAGCGTCAACGATCAGTTACGAATTATCCGGCAGGATCAGGGCACAAACACCCTGCGGAACGAATACAAGGCCAGTTTGCTGTATGTGGAGCCGTTTGCCAAAAAATTCTTCTGGGAGAGCTTCTATAACTTTAGTCTGCGCTACGATGAAGTGGACCGGGATGTGTATAACATAGGTGATGCTAGCCGAATTCGCAACGATTCGCTGAGCCGATATTACAAAAACAACTACCTGTTCAACCGGCTGGGCAGCAGCGTTCGCTACTCCTTTAAAGGGCTGAACCTGTCGGCCGGTCTGGCCGGGCAGCAGTTTACCATTGACGGTAGATACGCCCCCGATCAGACATCGTCGGCCTTCAACCGCATTGACCGGACCTTCACGACGGTTGTGCCGAACGTATCGCTGAACTACGATATGAAAAACAACAAGTACCTGTATGGTGGCTACGACGTGAACGTGCGGGTGCCGTCATCGCGGGATTTGCAGCCGATTATCAACAACAGCAACCCGCTCTTTATCAACGAAGGCAATCCAAACCTGCTGCCTCAGTCAGAGCATAATCTGAATACAGGGTTCAGCTATTTTAACCCCGGCAGCTTCACGAATTTCTTCGCCAACATTTACGGCACGTACTACGTCAACCAGATCGTTTACAGTCAGTTTGTCGATCCGCAAACGCTTATTACGCGTACGCGTCCCGAGAACCTGACGGGTGGGCGTAACATTGGTTCCTACGCCAGTTTTGGCTTTCCGCTCAAGAAAACGAAGGCAACGCTCAACCTGAATACGCAGCTGAATTTCGGCCGGAACCTGACCAACATTAACAACGTGCTGAATCAGACCAATAACCAGAACTACAACATTGGCGCCCGGCTCGACCTGACGCCAACGGAATGGTTTACGTTCTACGGAAACGCCAACATTGGCCGGACAAATACGCGCTATTCAATCAATTCCGGACAGGATCAGAAGATCGTGAACAACAACTTCAGCGGGGATATGAATATCAAACTGCCGCATGATGTGTATGTTAATACGAGCCTGAATTACCGCGTGTACACCAACGAACGATTTGGCTTCGACCAGCGGATTCCGATCTGGAACGCATCGGTGTATCATATTCTGGGGAAAGCCAAGAAGGCCGAAATCCGGCTGTCGTCGGTCGATCTGCTGAATCGAAACGTAAACGTATCGCAATATGCCGGGCAGAATTACGTACAGGATGAACGCGTCCGGACGCTGGCCCGCTATTTCCTGCTGAGCTTTACGTACAACATGCGGGGCGTTCAGGCCAAGATGCGTCGGGAAGGATTTTATTGATAACAGGCTCTTAATTAGTTATTCATAATCAAGTTGAACGATGAAAGCATTCCTCACTTTAGTTCTTATCGGCTGGCTTACGGCTACGGCCGCTCTGGCGCAGAATACCGAGGGTGTCGTAACCTACGAACGCAAGACGTACTGGACCAGAATCATCGCCCGCATGACGTTCCTGAGTCAGGAGCAGAAAGACCGGGCCGCTCAGACCTGGAAAAACGACGACGAGTTTAAAGAGAAAATGAAACTGTCGTTCAACGAGAATGAAAGCCTGTACACGTACGGTAGTGAGCAGGGCCAGACCGACGATGGACAGTATTCATGGCGTAATTCTGATCTGGTCCTGTACCGGAATTTCAGCAAGGACAAAAAGACGGATGTTGTCGAGATGCTGGGGAAAACCTATATCGTTGAAGATTCCCTGCACACGCCAACCTGGAAAATTGGTAATCAGATTAAGGACGTTGCGGGTTACGTCTGCATGAAAGCCGAAACCGAAGACCCCATCAAAAAGCAAAAAATTACGGCCTGGTTTGCGCAGGATATTCCGGTTTCGGCTGGTCCGGAGCGGTACAACGGTTTGCCGGGCGTCATTCTGGAGTTGAGTCTGAACGACGGCGATGTGGTCATTGAAGCGACGAACGTGAGCCTGAAAAAACTGACGCCCGACGACCTGAAGCTCCCGAAGCTAAAAGGGAAGAAGATTAATGACGCGGCCTATGACGCGCTCATCCGGCAGCACATTGCCGACAGCATGACCGCGCATCGAAACCCGTACTGGGCAATTCGTTATTGATTTCAAATGGCTTGATTTAAGCTAGCGGCCTGTTGGAGTGTTTATTCGGCAGCGTGTTTGTTCGGACGTTGACCAGGGACCCTGGTCAACGTCCGAACAAACACGCGAATAGTATGATAGCTAAAAGGGCGAATGCCGCCAATAATGAGGTAGTACCCAACCCATGCATGACCAGCTGAACGCGAAGAACTGACCTCGAATGGTTCGGCCTGAGCGATTACCATCGCGAAATTTTCCCGCCCTTTACCTGACCCCGTCAGATAGTTATCCCCCAGACCAGTCCTGGTCAATGCGCGGTTCAGGAAGTATTCAGCGTAAATAGAAGCCGGGACAACGTGCCATCCAACACCCATCGGTTGCTGGCCTGTTACCAGACCAATCGCCATTGGCCTATCTCCTACGGACTCGTTTTCTAGTCGCTACGCCTGCGGACAGCGGAACAATTTGCCACGCCCATCCCGAAACTAATCGACGGTATTACGCACTAGAGCAGGTTTATGCTTACGGATTACTTCTTTTGCTTTTTTTTTGTTTCATTTATTTTCTTTTTCTTTGGAATAGAATAGCTTTGTAAGCCTTTTCAGAGAATTTTTTGTGATGAACAGAGCCGGGGGTTGCTGATAGCTTGTGTTCATTTTCGTTTCAATTACATTTATCGTCTAATCGAAATGAAATAAAATGGCGGAAGGTATGCTGGCAAACCAACGTCGGGACAAGATTCTCGAACTGCTCAAAGAAGACGGCTCGGCCAAAGTGGCTGACTTGGCGAAATTGTTTAAAGTAACCGAAGTCACTATCCGGCAGGATTTGGATAAACTTGAAAAGGATGGGCTGGTCATCAAAGAGCACGGGGGCGCTTACTTAAAAAATATTGAGGATCAGGTTCGTACGTTCTCATTGGCCAATCAGGAAAACATGGCCCAAAAAGAACGTATTGCCCAAAAGTGTCTGGAGTTCATTGAGGTTGGCGATACTATCATTCTCGATTCGGGCTCGACAACCACCGAAATTGCCAAAAAGCTGGTGGGCTATAAAAACCTGACGGTGATCACCAATGCGTTGAATATAGCTCTCATTCTAGGTGCTGAGCCGGGGATTGAAGTGATCATGACGGGGGGAGAATTCAAGCCGCCTACCCTGTCGCTCACGGGGCAGAAAGCGGCCGATTTTTTCAGGGGGCTTAATGTGCAGAAGCTGTTTCTGGCCACGGCCGGTATCTCCCTTAAGTCGGGGCTTACGTATCCGAGCATCAGCGATCTCGTGGTGAAAAAAGCCATGATTGATGCGGCTGATATTACGTATCTGGTTGCCGATTCCAGCAAAATCGGCCGGAGTGCGCTGGCTAGTCTGGGGGCGCTGTCACTCATTGATTATATCATCACTGACCCCGGCATTGAGGAGAAGCACAAACAGGTATTTCACGACAACGAGATCGAACTGATTCTAGCGAATTGACCCCATATGACCGTATCACCGAAGGGCCCCATCACACTCGGCGTTATCATTGGTAACCGCGATTTTTTCCCGGATAAACTGGTCGGTGAATGCCGCGCCGATTTGCTGGACGTCTTTGCCCGAGTAGGGATCAGGCCGATTATGTTACCCGAGTCGGCCACCAAACTGGGTGGCGTTGAAACGTTTGCTGAGGCCCAGAAATGCGCCGAACTGTTTCGCCGTCATGCCGATGAAATTATGGGCGTGCTGGTGGTGCTTCCCAACTTCGGCGACGAAAAAGGCATAGCGGAAACGCTGAAGCTAGCCCGTCTCGACGTTCCGGTGCTGATTCAGGCCTACCCGGACGATCTAAGCCGGATGGATGTGGCCCGTAGGCGGGATGCCTGGTGCGGCAAAATCTCGGTTTGCAACAACTTTTACCAATATGGTATCAAGTACTCGCTGACGACCAAGCATGTCGTACATCCGTCGGACCCGAGCTTTGCCGCCGACCTGACGAATTTCATGGCCGTCTGCCGGGTTGTGAAAGGATTACGTAACGTGCGTATTGGTGCCGTGGGGGCTCGTCCCGGCGCCTTCAACACGGTACGCTACAGCGAGAAAATCCTTCAGCGTAATGGCATATCGGTCGTTACGGTTGATCTCTCGCATATTCTGGGTTTCGCCAATAAGCTGACCGCAGCCGACCAGTCGGTGAAAGACCGGCTGGATGCCATTCGGGCCTACGCGCCAACGGGCCGCACGCCCGACGACCGGCTGGTGCAGATTGCCAAACTGGACGTCGTGCTGGCCGATTTCATGGCCGAACACGCCCTGGATGCCACCGCCATTCAATGCTGGACCTCGCTGCAGCAAAACTACGGTTGTAACGTCTGTACGAGCATGAGCATCATGAGCGAAAACATGCTGCCCAGCGCCTGCGAAGTCGACGTAACGGGAACCCTGAGCATGTATGCCATGCAACTCGCGTCGGGATCGCCCAGCGCGCTGGTAGACTGGAACAACAATTACGCCGACGACGAGAACAAGTGCGTGCTGTTTCACTGCGGCAACTGGGCCAAGTCGTTCCTGCCCGACATCGAAATCAGTACAGCCCCCATTCTGGGAACCACCGTTGGCGAAGAAAATACGTACGGAGCCTTAGCCGGTCGAACGCCGGCGTCTCCGCTGACGTTCGGGCGCATCAGCACCGACGATCCCAAAGGCATTATGAAAGCGTACGTGGGCGAGGGTCGGCTGACCGACGATGCCCTGAATACCTTCGGTAACCGCGCCGTGGCGCAGATTGACAACCTCCAGGGGCTGATGCAGTACGTATGCCGCAACGGTTTCGAGCACCACGTAGTGATGAATGCTTCCAAAACGGCGGGCATCCTGAAAGAAGCCATGGGCAATTACATGGGCTGGGAAGTCCACGAGCATCAATCCTAAACCGAATCAGCTATGAGAGCACTGTTCATTGTATGCTTCCTGGTATCGGGCCTGGTGCAGGCGCAGCAGAAGGAAGTCCGGCTATACGACGGACCGGCACCGGGTTCTGAAAAATGGAACTGGGAAGAAAAAAAGAATAATAAAAACGCCATTAAGCTGATGACGGTTTTCAACGTCGTCAATCCAACGCTGACGGTGTTTCCGGCCGACCCGGCGGTGGCCAACGGTACGTCGGTTATTATCTGCCCCGGTGGTGGCTTCCACTTCCTGGCGATTGATAATGAAGGGAACGATGCCGCCAAATGGCTGGCCCAAAAAGGTATTACCGCGTTTGTGCTGAAATATCGCACGGCTCATATTAACACCGACGACCCGTTTGCCGATATGATGGCAGGGATAAACGGGCCGCGTAAGGACGAATGGGATGCCGAGAATAAAGCTACTATTCCGCTAACCATTGCCGATGGCCGTGCTGCCATTGCTTACGTGCGCAAACACGCAGCTAACTATGGAATCGCGCCCGACCGGATTGGTATCCTGGGTTTCTCGGCGGGTGGTACGGTCACGG
This sequence comes from Spirosoma taeanense, assembly GCF_013127955.1. Lineage (NCBI taxonomy): Bacteria > Pseudomonadati > Bacteroidota > Cytophagia > Cytophagales > Cytophagaceae > Spirosoma > Spirosoma taeanense. The sequence continues at coordinate 4,529,164 of NZ_CP053435.1, read as the reverse complement.
CCTCATCGGCTTTCAACTACACGCCCGACAACCGACCGGCGTTTGTGGCACCTGTTTACGCCTATATGCCCGCTTCGCTGCAAAGTGCCGTGGCTACCGACGCGCCACCTATGTTTTTGGTCTGTGCCTCCGACGACCAGTTAAATCTGGCCCCGCATACTGTCGAATTATACAGCAAATGGCTGGCGGCCAAAAAGCCGGTCGAGCTGCACATGTACGCCAAAGGCGGCCACGGTTTCGGCATGAACAGACAAAACCTACCCTCCGATCAGTGGATTGAGCGATTTGCCGATTGGCTGACGCAACAGGGTTTTATGAACCAGGTGAAAAAATGAAGAACAGAACTCTTTTTGGTCTGATCGGGCTGATTTGCATGGCGTTAACCACGATTTCGTGGGCGCAGCAACGGTCCAACCCGGTGGTGTCGCCGGAAGTCCTGGCTGATAACTCGGTCATTTTCCGCCTGAAAGCGCCGAATGCCAAAAGCGTTCGCCTGCTGGGAACCTGGCTGAAGGATTTACGGAACACGGTCGAAATGACTCGTAACGATTCGAGTGTATTCGAAGCCAAAGTTGGTCCGCTGCCGGCCGACATGTATGAATACCGCTTTATTGTCGATGGTATCCCGATGCTGGACCCCGCCAATAACGTAGTCACCCGCGACGGTTCCATCAATGAAAGTCGGTTGATTCTACCCGGACCTCAGACGCAGCTGTATGATGTGCAGGCGGTTCCGCACGGCACGTTATCGGCCGTCTGGTATCCGTCGCCCACGATCGGCATGGACCGGCGGATGGCGATTTACACTCCACCCGGTTACGACAAAAGCGGCAAAAAATATCCGGTCTTGTATCTGTTCCACGGGGGAGGGGGCGATGAAGAAGGCTGGATCAGCCGCGGACGAACCAACTATATCCTCGATAATCTGATTGCGGCCGGTAAGGCCTTGCCTATGATTGTGGTGATGACCAATGGGGTTCCCAACGTTGCGGCCGCACCGGGCGAGCGACCCGCCTTTGCGAAGGCAGCGCCGGGCGCACCGGTTGGTATCCAATCCATGACGAGCGGCAAATTTGAAACAAGTCTGATCAAGGACGTCATTCCTTACGTCGAAGCCAATTACCGGGTGATCGCTGACCCGGCGCACCGGGCGATTGCCGGCCTTTCGATGGGCGGCTATCATACTCAGCAGATTACCAACGCCAACCCCACTACGTTCGGCTACATTGGCGTCATGAGCATGGGCCTTTTTGATGGTCCGATGGCCCGCAATTATAACAAAGAGGAACACATCAAACAGATACAGGCTCTTAAACAGGCCAAACCCAAACTCTACTGGATTGCCTGTGGCAAGGATGATTTCCTGTATGACAGCGTAACGAAACTCCGGGCTTTGTATGACCAGCAAGGAATGCCCTATACGTACCGGGAAAGTGAGGGTGGTCACACCTGGGTCAACTGGCGACTTTATCTGATGGAGCTGGCGCCGAAGCTTTTCAAATAAAAGGAAATTCCTTGCCGAACCGTCCAGGAAATCTTTTGCAACTCCAGATAAATTCTTTCAGCATCACGGCATGAATGTCAATGAATTAGCCCAAAAGTCGGTGCAGTACCGCCGGAATATTCTGAAGTATATAGTCGGAGCGAAAGCCGGACACACAGGTGGCAGCCTGTCCTGCGTCGACATCCTGAATGTGTTGTATAACAACGTACTCAGAGTCAGTCCGGAAACGTTTGGTTCGCCCACCCGCGACCGGTATATCCAGAGTAAAGGCCATACGGTAGAGGCCCTTTACGTCGTGCTGGCCGATAAAGGCTTTTTCCCGGAATCGGATCTGGAGACGCTGTGTCAGTATAAATCGCACTACATCGGCCACCCGACCCGTAAGATTAAGGGCATCGAGCAAAACACCGGTTCGCTGGGGCACGGCCTGGCCCTGAGTGTGGGAACGGCGCTGTCGGCCAAACTGGATGAGCTGGACTACCGCGTGTTTACGTTGCTGGGCGACGGCGAGCTGCCCGAAGGCTCCAACTGGGAAGCTGCCCTGCTGGCATCGCATTATAAATTGGATAATCTCTGCGCCATCGTCGACAAAAACACCCTGCAGATTTCAGGGTCAACGGCCGACGTGTGCAATACCGACCCGCTCGATCAAAAATTTGAAGCGTTCGGATGGTCAGTACGGCACGTTGACGGGCATGATCTGGCGGCCTTGCAGGAAGTCTTTGATGCCTTGCCGTTTGCACCCGGCAAACCAAGCCTAATTATTGCCCATACTGTAAAAGGCAAGGGCGTCAGTTTCATGGAGGGGCAATTGAAATGGCACCATGGCGTACCTAATTCGGAACAATACGCTCAGGCTCTGGACGAGCTGGAAGAGGCAGCCCTGGCTTTGGCATAAGCGATACACATCATGGGAGATGTAACAACCGTCATAACGGACACAAAAGCGGGGCAGGCCAATCTGGATGTTTTTTCCAGTACCCTGCAGGAATTAGCGGCTACCGACCGTAACCTGCTGGTGGTCACTAGCGATTCGCGGGGGTCGGGCAAGCTCGTGCCCTTCGCGCAGAAATACCCGAAGCAAGTAGTCGAAATTGGCATCGCCGAACAAAACCTGGTGGGCGTAGCGGCCGGTCTGGCATCAACGGGCAAGAATGTGTTTGCCGTATCGCCCGCCTGCTTTCTGACAGCCCGCTCGTTTGAGCAGATCAAAACCGACGTTGCCTACTCCAACAACCCGGTGCGGCTGATTGGTATCAGCGCGGGCGTCAGCTACGGGGCTTTAGGGTCAACCCACCACAGCCTGCACGATTTTGCCGCCCTGCGCGCCGTGCATAACCTGACCATTGTGGCCCCAGCCGACAACTTTGAGACGGAGCAGGCCATCCGGCAGGCGGCTCAACTGAACACCCCTGTTTACATTCGGTTTGGCAAAAAGCCGATGCCCCTGCTGTCGGAAGAAAATAAAGAGTTTCTGTTTGGCAAAGGCCGTGTGGTCAGCGAGGGCGATGATTTGGTGCTGGTAGCCACCGGCGAAACGGTTTATCCGGCCCTGCTGGCCGCCCGCCAGTTGGAACAAACCCACGGCATCCGCGCGACGGTTATCAGCATGCACACCATCAAGCCGCTCGACTGCGATCTGCTGGCTACCGTAGCGGCCAAAGGCTGCCCCATTCTGACGGTCGAAGAGCATAGCGTATATGGTGGGTTAGGCGAAGCCTGCGCGTCATTCCTGATGATGAATGGATTCCGCAACCGCTTCAACATCATGGGTATTCCGGATGAATACACCGTTACCGGCTCGCAGGTGGAGATTTTTAACCACTACGGCTTATCTGAAAACGGCATTGCTCAGGAAGCGCTGACCTTACTGGGTCGGTAATCCCTGAATCGCTATTTCTTAAACCTTATGAAACCTGCTTATCTGTTCGTAGTTCTTTTTCTAATGGCCCTGCTACCGACTATGGGGCAGTCTGGGCCTAGCGTGGCCCAGACACCCAGCCAAAAGCCGAGACTAGTGGTGCTGACTGATATTGAGAACGAACCCGACGATTCGCAGTCGCTGGTTCGCCTGCTTACGTATGCCAATCTGATTGATATTGAAGGGCTGGTGGCGACTACCTCCATTCACCTGCAAAAACGCGTGGCTCCCGAAACCATTCACCGGATCGTGGACGCCTATGGGAAAGTGCAGCCTAATCTGCTGAAACATGAACCGGGCTATCCAACTGCGCAGGTTCTGAAAACGGTTATCAAAAAAGGGTTACCCGTGTATGGCATGGGTGGTGTGGGTGAGGGCAAAGACTCGGAAGGGTCGAACTGGATTATCCGGCAACTGGAAAAACCCGACCGCACCGGCGGACCGGACCGGCCGCTATGGGTGTCGGTCTGGGGTGGTGTAAATACACTGGCGCAGGCCCTCCGGACCATTCAGAAAACCCGCACACCCGAGCAGGCCGAGCGGCTGTACCGCAAACTGCGGGTCTATACCATTTCCGATCAGGACGACAGCGGCCCCTGGATTCGGAAGACCTTTCCGAGCGTGTTTTATGTGGTGAGCCCTGGCTATGGCTACGAACACGCTACCTGGCGCGGGATCAACACGGGCGAACCGGGCACGCATCCGGAGTACGCCAGCGATGCCTGGCTGGTCGAACACATTCAGCAGGGGCATGGACCACTGGGGGCACTGTATCCCGACGTAGCCTTTGGGATGGAAGGGGACACCCCGTCTTTTCTGGGGTTGATTCCGAATGGTCTGAACGCACCAGAGCACCCCGACTGGGGCGGCTGGGGTGGTCGTTACGTCCTGCAACAGCCTACGTTAATCGCCAGCCGTAATAAGCCCGCCAGTGCGCCGGCCGAAGAGCCCGAAACGCGCCCTATCTGGACGAATTCAGCGGACTCGGTTCTGACCCCAAGAACCTTTATGCCCCCGCCGGAAACCAAACAGCCTACGGCCAAAAAGAGCCTTCAGGCCACCATCTGGCGGTGGCGTACGGAATTCCAGAACGATTTTGCCGCCCGTATGGACTGGTGTACCAAACCCTACAAGGAGGCTAATCACCCACCCGTTCCCCGGCTGTCGCACCCCGAAAATCTGACCGTCAAATCGGGCGAGCAATTTTACCTGCGGGCCTCCGAATCGACGGACCCCGACGGCGATTCGATGAGTTTCCGCTGGATGCAGTATCCCGAAGCAGGTACGTACCAGGGGGTGGTCAACTACGAGAATTTTGTTTCGAACATCTACGAAGCCCGGCCTATTGCCCCGACCGTAACGAGCCCGCAAACGATTCATTTCATTCTGAAAGTAACTGATAAGGGTACTCCTGCCTTAACGCGTTACAAACGGGTAATCGTAACCGTAGTGCCCTAAAGCCACCCCAACTACCTAAACCTCATGAAACCTGCTTACTTATTCGCGCTGCTTTGGCTGATGATAGGGTCACCAGTTATGGGTCAGGCCCTGCCGGTTGCCCAAAAGCTACGGGTGCTGGTCTTGACGGATATCGAAAATGAACCCGACGATGCCCAGTCGCTGGTTCGGTTTCTGACCTATTGCAATGGGTGGGATGTAGAAGGTTTGATTGCCACGACCTCGGTTCACCAGCAAAACCGGGTGGCTCCCGAACGAATCCGGCGCATTGTCGAGGCTTACGGAAAAGTTCGCAACAACTTACTATTGCACGAGAAAGGCTATCCGGAAACCGAATACCTGCTGAGTCGCATTAAGCCATCCGTGCCCCGGTACGGGATGAACGCGGTTGGGCCGGGCAACGATTCGGAAGGGTCGGAGCACATCATTGCCGTTGTGGACAAAAACGATGACCGGCCGGTCTGGATTCCGGTATGGGGTGGGGCCAACTGCCTGGCGCAGGCGCTCTGGAAAGTACGCCAGACCCGCGCGCCCAACGAGGTCGACCGGTTTGTAGCCAAACTGCGGGTCTACACTATCTCCGACCAGGACGATACCGGTCCGTGGCTCCGCAAAACGTTTCCGAACCTGTTCTATATCGTCAGTCCCGGCTTTCATGCCCTGGGTGGCTATGAACCCTCCACCTGGCGGGGCATCAGTGGCGACGTTTTCCCTTATGCACCGGGCTTCGCCGGGCCTGATTCTAACATCGTCAACAACGCCTGGCTGGATGCGAATATCCGTAAAAATCACGGACCACTGGGTGCCGAGCATCCACATACGGACTATATCATGGAAGGCGACACGCCGAGCTTTTTCAACCTGATCAACAACGGCCTGAGCGATCCGGAACACCCGGATTATGGTAGTTGGGGCGGTCGGTATGAGCTGTACACGCCCCGCACCCGCAAATGGTTTCTGGAACCCGAGACCCGGCCCATCTGGACCGACGCCGAAGATCAGGTGAAAGGCATAGATGGTAACTGGCACGTTAGCAATAAGGCTACGATCTGGCGGTGGCGGCAGGCGTACCAGCATGATTTTGCCGCCCGCATGGATTGGACCATCAAGCCCTACAAAGGAGCAAATCACCCACCGGTGGCCAAATTGGGTCATGCCAATCAGTTACAGGCCAAAAGCGGAGAGAACGTAACGTTGAGCGCCGAAGGGTCCACCGATCCTGACGGCGACGGGCTAGCCTACGAATGGATTTATTACCCGGAAGTTGGTACATATACAGGCAGTCGGCTTCCAGTCGTTAAAAACAGCGGGCTGAAAACGGCATCGCTGGTTGCGCCGAAGGTAACAAAGCCGGAAACCATGCATTTTATTCTGGCGGTAACCGACAAAGGCAGCCCGGCCCTGACGCGGTACCAGCGGGTCATCCTGACGGTATATCCGGATAAAAACCTATAACCCTGAACGCGCATGAAAAAACAGGGAATACTCACTGCCTGGCTGCTTTTCGTCCTGCTTGCGGTTGGGAGCTGTACGTCCAGATCGGATAAGAATGGGCCTAAGAAGGTAGCCGTCATTGTCTCCACGCTCAACAATCCCTGGTTTGTGGTGCTGGCCGAAACGGCGGCTGCCGAAGCCAAAGCGCTCGGCTACGAAGCCAAAATCTTCGATTCGCAGAACAACACCTCGCTGGAAGCCGACCATTTCGAGAACGCCATCGTGTCAGGATTCAACGCCATCCTGCTCAACCCCACCGATTCGGATGGCTCTATCGTGAACGTCATGAAAGCGAAGGAAGCGGGCATTCCTGTGTTCTGCATGGACCGCGAGGTGAACTCATCCAGCGTTGCGACCTCGCAGATTCTGTCGGATAACTACTCCGGCTGCGTGGCTCTCGGCGTAAACTTCGTGCAGGCGCTGAACAAGAGGGGAAATTACGTAGAAATCTTGGGGCTGGTAGGCGACAACAATACGTGGAATCGCTCGAAGGGCTTTCACAGCGTCGTTGATCGCTATCCGGGCCTGAAGATGGTAGCCCAGCAAAGCGCCGATTTCGATCGCAATAAGGCGCTGGAAGTGCTCGAATCCATTCTGCAGGCCCACCCGGATATCGACGCGGTGTTCTGCGGCAATGATGCGATGGCGATGGGCGCATATCAGGCGCTGGTCGCAGCCGGCAAACAAAAGGAGGTGGGCGTGTACGGCTTCGACGGGGCCGACGACGTCATGAACTCGATTCGCGACCGCAAGATCAAGGCAACGGGTCTGCAATCGCCCCAGACGATGGCCAAAACAGCTGCCCAATACGCGGATGAATACTTCAACGGCAAGCGTGATTTTGCCCAGCGGGTGCCGGTAGCCGTTGAACTGGTGACGCAGCAGAATATTTCCGACTACCAGACCCCGGCCAGACTATGAACAAGACGGTAAAGTACGCTATTGGGGTGGTGCTGCTGGGGCTAATGGCTTATAACTCCGTTTACTTCAAACGGCTCGATGAGGTAAAAGCGGCCGGCGTAACCGGCGCGGGCAAATCAGCGTTTGCGGCTGCTCCGTACGCCCAAACCTTCTGGAATGCCAAACTACTACCAGCGGCTCCTCGCTTGGCGACGGACCTGGCTACGCTGCTGTCACTCCTGAAAACGGACCAAGAGAAAGCCTTCAATCAGTACTCGCACGCATTGGGTATCGGGAATATCCGCTATTTTCTGGTCAAGGGCGAGGGAACCGTTACCACTGTTGGGCCGAATGATGTTACAGTATCGCTGGCATCCGGAGAGACCGTCCACCTCGCCACGGAGTACATCTTCGGTAATGCGGCCCGAGATGCGTCGGGTTTAATCAACATCACCGAGTTTGATAACACCACCGATCTCAACAGCGTCTCGGCTGAGCTTGACGAGATCATCCGGAACCAGATCGTACCAACGCTGAAGGCCAATGCCGCACCCGGCAAAAAGCTTTCGTTCATCGGCGCAATGGAACTCAACCGAGCGCATTTGCACCTGGACAACCTGACCATGATACCAATTATAATTGAGTGAATGAGCGATTGAGTGAGTTTTCAGACGGTTCACTCAATCACTCATTCGCTCTTTCACTCATTCACTCCGCTTCGGCGGTCCGATTTCACCTATGTTAGTCGCCGAGAACATAACCAAACGATTTGCGGGCGTTACGGCGCTGGACGGGGTATGCCTAGCGTTTGCCGCTGGTCAGGTTACGGCCGTTATTGGTGAAAACGGCGCGGGAAAATCGACCCTGATGAAGATACTCTCCGGGGTGTACACGGATTACGAAGGCCAGATTCGGTTCAAGGGGCAGACGATTCGGTTTGGCTCCATCCGCGAAGCGCAGGCGGCAGGCATTGCCATCATTCATCAGGAACTCGCCCTGATTCCGTACCTGACCATCACCGAAAATATCTTTCTGGGCCGGGAGTTGACTACCCGCTGGGGTACGCTCGACAAAAAAGCGATGCGCGAGAAAACGCGTCAGCTACTCGATGACCTCAAGCTTTCGCTCGACCCGGATACGCCGGTTGTCCAGTTAAAGGTAGGCCAGCAACAGGTAGTTGAAATTGCCAAAGCCTTGCTGGAAGAGTCGGAAGTCATCATCATGGATGAGCCCACCTCGGCCATCAGTGAAAGCGAGGTAGCAGTGCTTTTTCGCATTATCGCCGACTTGCGCCGAAAGGGAAAAGCGATTGTGTATATCTCCCACAAACTGGACGAACTGTTTACCATCGCCGACCGCTACGTGGTGCTCCGCGACGGCAAATCCATCGAATCGGGCGAGATGCAGGGGATTGACCACGACAGTCTGATTCGAAAAATGGTTGGCCGGGATGTACAGATTATCCGGCGGCAAACGGCTGGCGTTACGTATCAACCATTACTGACGGTCGAAAACCTTTGCCTTACGTATCCGGTCCGGACAGGCGATTTTCAGCTAAAGAACCTTTCCTTTACAGTCGGGCGGGGCGAGGTAGTCGGCCTGTTTGGGTTGATGGGCGCGGGCCGGACCGAACTGCTCGAAACCCTCTTTGGCCTCTACCCGAAACGTAGCAGCGGCAACGTTCGGCTCGATGGGCAGCCTGTCCAACTCAAAGCGCCGGGTGAATCCATCCGGGCGGGGCTGGCGCTGGTTCCCGAGGACCGCAAGCGCGATGGTCTGGTGCTGGACCTGGACGTGCAAACCAATATCAGCCTGACCGCCCTGGATGCCATTGAGCAAAGCGGCTTCCTGAACCAGGCGAAGGAGACTGCGCTGGCGAAGAAGTATATCCACGATTTACGCATCAAAACCTCCTCGGAGAAACAAAAGGCTAAAAACCTGAGCGGGGGCAACCAGCAAAAAATCGTCTTGTCAAAATGGCTCGCGACCGGGCCCAAGCTCCTGATGCTCGATGAGCCCACCCGCGGCATCGACGTAAACGCTAAGAACGAAATCTATAAACTCATTGCGCAACTAGCTACCGATGGGATGGGCCTGCTGGTGGTATCCTCCGAAATACCGGAACTGCTGGCCATTGCCGACCGGATTCTGGTCATGAGCGAGGGCGTGCTGACGGCCGACCTGAGCCTGAAGGACGCCACCGAATCGGAACACCGACCGGACGACATTCTGAAAGCCGCAATTCCTAAATCAATGAGTGAATGAGCGATTGAGTGATTGAGTGGAAGAAGAAAATTCGCTCAATCACTCAATCGCTCATTCACTCAATTACTCAATATGAACATAACCCTACAAACCTACCGGCCCGCCCTAACGCGTTTTCAGTCCTTGATTGCGCTGTTCGTACTTTGTCTGGCCCTTAGTATACTATCCGATAAGTTCCTGACCGTAGCCAACTTCTGGAACGTACTGCGGCAGATTTCGGTCAACGTCTGTATCTCCACCGGTATGACGCTTGTCGTGCTGACGGCGGGCATCGATTTATCCGTTGGCTCGGTGCTGGCCCTGGCGGGCGCCATCACAGCGGGCCTGCTACGTAACGGCATTCCCCTGCCTAGTGCCAACCTGTTTATCGGCTTTACCCTGTTGGGAGCGATAGTCGTCGGTATACTGACGGGCTCGGTTCTGGGCTGGTTTAATGGCTGGGCCATTACCCGCTTCAACTTGCCGCCCTTTGTGGCAACACTGGCCATGCTCACCATCGCCCGGGGCCTGACTATGCTCTGGACGGAAGGCTTCCCGATTACCGGGCTGGGCGAGTCGTTTACGTACCTCGGCACCGGCTGGCTATTGGGCATTCCGGTTCCCGTCTGGGTATCGGCGCTGATTGTCGCGCTGGCCGTCTTGCTGACTAATAAAACCCGTATCGGCAGGTACATCTACGCCATTGGCGGCAGCGAAAGCGCGGCCCGGTTGTCGGGCGTTAATATCACCCGCACAAAGCTGATGGTGTACACCCTCTCCGGGGCACTGGCTGCGGTGGGTGGATTGCTGGTTACGTCCCGACTCGATTCGGCCCAGCCTAATGCTGGCATCAGCTATGAGCTGGACTCCATTGCGGCCGTCGTGATTGGCGGGGCCTCGCTGTCGGGCGGACGGGGCAGCATTCTAGGTACGGTACAGGGGGCCATCATCATCGGCGTCCTGAACAATGGTCTGGTGCTACTCAACGTATCGCCCTTCTGGCAGCAGGTCGTCAAAGGTTTTGTTATCCTGCTGGCCGTCATCATCGATAAATCGAACGCAAAAAACGAGGCATAGGACATGAAGCCACCTTTCATCCTGGCCATCGACCAGGGAACCAGTAGTACCAAGACGCTTATTTTTGATGCCGACGGTCAGGTCGTTGTTCGGGCGTCGGAACCTCTCAAGACCCATTATTACGGTGACGGTTACGTTGAACAGGACTCGGAAGAAATATACCGCAATGTGCTGACTTCGGTAGGCAAGTGTCTGGGCGGGTTTGCGGCCATGGGCGGTAAACCCCACGACATTATGGTGGCGGGTATTTCTAACCAGCGCGAAACGTTTGTTGTCTGGAATGGGGCGGGTGAACCGCTTTACAAGGCTATTGTGTGGCAATGCAAGCGGTCCATCTCCGTTTGCGAACGACTCAAAGCCCAGGGACTGGAACCCACGATTCGGGCCAAAACCGGTTTGTTCATTGACCCTTATTTCTCGGGTACTAAACTGATCTGGCTGGCCGAACACATCGAAAACGTAAGTCAGGCCATCCGCGACGGCAACGCCTTTTTCGGCACCGTGGATAGCTGGCTGCTTTACAAACTCACAGGCGGAGCCAGTTACTATACCGATTACACCAATGCATCCCGGACGCTGTTTTTCAATCTACAAACGCTAACCTGGGATACCGAGCTACTGAACACGTTTGGTTTGTCAGGCTTGAACCTGCCCGAGCCCAAACCGTCCTCCGCCTATTTTGGGGAGTCCTGCTTCAATGGACTGTTTGATCATCCGGTTCGTCTGTCCGCCATGATTGGCGACTCCCACGCGGCAGCGTTTGGGGAAGGCTGTTTCGCTCCGGGTACGGCGAAGGCTACTCTGGGTACGGGTTGTTCCATCATCATGAACGTTGGCCCGGAGCCTAAAGAATCGAGCCACGGCATGGTATCCACCATTTGCTGGAGCATGGAAGACCGGTCGGGCCAACGGCTGGTTGACTACGCGCTGGAGGGCGTAATTGTGACCTGTGGAGCGACCATTGAATGGCTGAAAAACAGCCTGGAGCTGATTGCCCACAGTACAGAAACCGAAGCGCTGGCCCAATCCGTAGCCGACAATGGGGGCGTGTATCTGGTTCCAGCCTTCAGTGGCCTGGGGGCACCCTACTGGCAAATGGAGCGTAAAGCGTCCATATCGGGCATAACCTTCAGCACGACAAAAGCCCACCTGGTGCGGGCAGCCCTGGAGTCCATTCCCTACCAGATCAAAGACATTGTCGTGGCTATGGAAGGGGATACGGGTGTATCGCTGGCGGAACTGGCGGTCAACGGCGGACTGACGACCAACGGCTTCGTGCTGCAATTCTTAGCGGACCTACTGGGGAAATTGGTCATCAACCAGGGGATGCCGGATGTATCCGCCCAGGGAGCGGCCTTTCTGGCTGGTTTGAAAGAAGGCATCTTTAGGGATTTAGCCCATCTGGAAGCGTTAACCGCCCAACGTAACACCCTTAGGCCGGGTGCCGGGGCATCACAAACCGTAGTGTATTACGAGGGCTGGCAAAACGCCATCCGGACTAAATCCTGATTAATTACCTATCGTTACGTAAGACCATGAAACTAACCATTCTTCTGCTTGGCCTTTGGTCGCTGCTATCAACAACTGTCCTGGCTCAAGTTCCCCAGGGTAAACAACGTACCATCGTGACCACCGACGGGGAGGTAGACGACGTCGATACCTTTATTCGGATGCTGCTCTACAGCAACGAGTTCGACATCGTTGGGCTGGTGTACAGTAGTTCGCAATGGCATTACAAAGGCGACGGGAAAGGCACCAAGTTTACCTCCGAAATGGCCAGTACCGCCAAACGCTACGGCGAACGCACCGAACTGCGCTGGCCCGGCACCACCTGGATGGAGGCTTATATCGACAAATACGCGCAGGTGTATTCCAATCTGGTGAAACACGCCAAAGGCTACCCGGCACCGGCGCAGCTGAAGAGTCTGGTGCGGGTCGGCAATATTGACTTTGAAGGCGAGATGAGCCGGGACACCGAAGGCTCGAACTTTGTTAAACAGATTCTGCTCGACAATAATCCTAGCCCCGTTTACCTGCAAATCTGGGGTGGTACCAACACGGTCGCCCGCGCGTTGAAATCCATTGAAGACCAGTATAAAGGCACCGCCAACTGGTCGACTATTCAGAAAAAAGTATCCGACAAAGCCATCATTTACGCCGTACTCGACCAGGACGCGACCTATAGGAAATACGTGGCTCCCAACTGGCCCCAGATTAAGGTGCTCTACAACTCCGACCAGTTCTGGAGCTTTGCCTACGCATGGCCACGGGTGGTTCCCGCTGAACTACAACCGTATCTGGGCGGAAAATGGTTTGCGGAACACATCAAAACCGGACATGGTCCGTTGCTGGCTTCCTATTACCTATGGGGCGATGGCCAGCAACTCCCCGGCGATCCCGAACATACGCACGGCAGCATGGCCGAAGCCCGGAAATTCGGTCGGAGTCAGTATGACTTTATCTCGGAAGGGGACTCACCGGCCTATTTCTACCTGATTGACGTAGGACTGCGGAGCCTGGAAGATGTCTCGTACGGTGGCTGGGGTGGCCGCATGGTGCCCTCGAAAACGAACCCGTATCGCTGGGAAGACGGTAAAGACGTAACTGACTACAATCCCTATACGGGTAAGGCGGATGCCGCTTTTCCGCAAACGCGCTGGATACCGGCCCTGCAGAACGATTTTGCCGCCCGCGCCGACTGGTGCGTCAAACCCTACAAAGAAGCCAATCATCCGCCGGTGGTTAAATTAAACCAGGCCCGCGACCTGCGCGTGAAGCCGGGTCAGACCGTAACGCTTAGCGGATCGGCCATCGACCCGGACGGCAATAACGTCAATTACCGCTGGTGGCAATACGCAGAAGCCGGCACCTATCCGGGCAAAGTTGACATCCAGCAGAGCGATCAGGCCAAAGTCACCTTTGTCGTACCGGCCGACGCCACGACTGGTCAAACAATCCACCTGATTCTTGAGGTGACCGATAGTGGAACGCCCGCCCTGACTCGCTACGGGCGGGTGATTGCCACGGTTACGCAATAACCTAAAACCAGCTTCTACAATCGACTACCCACCCCGACGGGCAAAGATTCAAGTGCCCATTGTATCTTTGCCCGTCGCTTACTTTTAATTACGTCCGGCCAGGGCTCAATCTGAAGCGTTCGGCTGCTCATTATTAACTTCATGCAAAACAGTTTACTGGATACGATAGAAGAAGCCATTGAAGAGATACGCCAGGGCAAAATCGTTATTGTCGTGGATGATGAAGACCGCGAAAATGAAGGCGACATGATTTGCGCGGCCGAGTCCATTACGCCAGAAATCGTCAATTTTATGGTTACCCAGGGACGCGGGCTAATTTGCGTATCCTTGCCGGAGCGACGCTGTCAGGAGTTGGATTTACCCCTTATGGTCAGCAACAATACGGCTAGTTATAAAACGGCCTTCACTATTTCGGTGGATCTGAAGGGCGATGATTGCGGCACAGGCATATCGGTGCATGACCGGGCCAGAACGATACGCGCACTGGCTGACCCAACTACTCGTCCGGCACAACTAGGCAGGCCCGGTCATATTTTCCCCCTGATTGCCCAGGCGGGTGGGGTACTAAACCGGCCAGGCCATACTGAAGCGGCACTGGATCTGGCACTACTGGCCGGGTTCAGCCCTGCCGGTGTTTTGGTTGAGGTATTAAGTGCCGACGGCAGCATGGCGCGGCTACCCGAGTTACGCCAACTGGCCGATCGTTTTGCCCTGAAAGTGGTTAGTATTAAAGATTTGATTGCCTACAGGCGCAGCGAATATTGATTGCAGGATATCGTCTCAGGCCGAAACACGCATCCGGTAGCCTTGAACTACAGGCCGCTCATTCTAGATAGCCGGCTTTCGGCTTCACACCCGTTTTTACCCACGTGCGGACTGTATTAAAAGCAATACCGGTCATAATCCGGTAGCAATAGCGTTTATTGAACCGGAGTCGGTCTGAACCATTACGCTGCTACTCAGTAGCAGACAAGCCATGAGGTACCGTGACCCAGAGCTTCGCTTTGAACGTATCATTTTGTTGGGCCGGTAAGGTCGGCACTCATAACCGAAATACCTGCGGAGCCGGGTTAGCGTAACCGACACGGCCAGAACTCAGGTTCCGTTTAGACATCATGTCGCGTTCATCTCTTCCTGTTTACTCTTTTACCAGCCCCGTCCGCCAGGCGAGCAGCTTTGGTCGCATAGTTTCCACCACCTTCGGCTGCTGACTGGACACATCCGTTTGCTCGGATGGATCGGTGGCGAGGTTAAAAAGCTCGGTGCCGGAGCCATTGTCATTGACCAATAGCTTCCAGTCGCCTTGCCGCATGGCCAGATTCGGGCTTTTGTCACGACCCGCCGGGTAGCGGAACGATTCGTTATTGCGACCATATTCCCAAAAAAGGGGCTTCTTACGAACGATAGGTTTGCCCAGCAGCACCGCTGCCATGTTTTCCCCGTCGGCACGTGAGTTGCTCGTTTTTTTACCCGCCAGGCTCACGAACGTAGGCAATAAGTCGATCGCGCTCAACACCGACTGGTTATCTATGTTGCCTTTGGGCGTTCGGGCCGGGTAGCGAACGATGAAAGGCATCCGAATGCCGCCTTCGTACAGCGAGAGCTTACTACCGCGAAATTTACCCGACCGGATTCCCTCGAAGGTAGGTAGGGCGCCGTTGTCGCTGGTGAACACGATGAGCGTATTGTCGTCGATGCCCAATGCCTTCAGACCTGCCATCAGTCGGCCAATCTGTACGTCAAGTTCGGCCAGGACGGCCTTGAATTCGCGAGGTTTTTCGGTTCCCTTTGGAAAATCGTTAAGGGTTGTTTCGTCAGGTACCCAGGGTGTATGCACATCGTCGGGCCAGAGGTTGACGTAGCAGGGCTTGGCTGCGTTTCGCTTTAGAAAATCGAGTGTTTTATCGACAAAGTAGGCCGTCCGGTTCCAGCGTTTGATGCTGTCCGATTTTGCCCAGATCCAGTCGGTCGACGTAAGCAGCGGGTCGGGGTCGGGGCTTTCCCAGGTGCTGGCGTATTCATCGAAACCGTATTGCCGGATACCGGGCGCATTGTCGACGTCGCGCCCACCACCCATGTGCCATTTCCCAAAGTGCGCCGTGGCATAACCCGCCGTTTTGAGTTCACGTGCTACTGATGGAGCCGAAGCGTCCAGAAAATCGGCCTGTTCACAGGTGCGGTTGTGTTTTCGCTCGGCCAGAAACGATGTGATTCGCCATTTGCCCGGCACGTTCCCCGTCGTAAGGGCCACCCGGGAGGGCGAACAGATAGGGGCTCCGCTGTAGTAGTTGGTAAACTGAATGCCCTCAGTTGCCAGTCGGTCGATGTTGGGGGTAGGGGGTAACTGATTGGCGGATTTACTGGATCGGTAGCATCCCACATCGGCTGACCCCATGTCGTCGATCAGAATCAGGATGATGTTGGGCGCACGGTTAGCCTGCTTCTGTTTGGAAGTGGGTATCAGGGCCACCAGGCTACTGAACAGCAGTAGCAGTACTATGCTTAATGCCGGAAACCCCAGTCGGATTTTCATACTAAACGCAGGTCAAACGCATGATAAAGCAAAATAAGCGATTGATGACGAACTTTGGCCCATAGCGTGGACCAAGTTCTTTGCTTAAGTGTCTGCTTCTTGTATTGACCGCTGGGTGCCCGGATGGTTGGAACGAACCGGATAGCGTTCAGGAAAATGCAATCCGGATGCCCTTTACAGGAGCACTTTTTATAGTATTGCTGGAAACGGTGAAAGCTCTTATAACCAGTTTATTAGGCACAGATACGCACCCGTGAAAGGCGGATATCTGAGCGGTTAAACTGCCGTTGCATTTCCGTAAACACCCAGTCAATGGCTTCGTCAGGATCGGCAGCGGCAACGGATACATCCTGGTCAAGCCGGATCTGGTGCTTCATCTCGTCGAGGACATCAAAGACGACGCGGATAATTTGTTTTCGTTTGGCGGCCATAATCAATAGTTAGTTAATAAAGACTCGAACAGTACAAAAAGCAGCATTCAGTTACGTAACCAGCAAGCGTTCACTCTAGTCATGGTACAGCGAGTACGTAGCAGGTTCTGTTAAATTCCATTCTCTATATTTCGAGCCTAAAATTAATGACTATTTATTGTAGTTGTATTATATATAGCAAAAGAATGATATATTGTGAGCGTTATTTATCCATACTACTACCTATAGGTTCCTGATTAAGGGTAGGAAATTCAGGAGTTATACACGTTTTATATAAAACTTATATTCTACGCATACGTATATCGAAGCTTGAGCTACGTAAGATTTTATGGTAACTCAGTTACCCGAATGTATTTCTGCTCGATGCGGGAGAGTTCAGCTAATTGATGCGCCTGGTATTTTTGATCGTAATTGCCAACCGATACTGTGTCGTGCTCGTCGCCTTTATAATTGATGTAGTCCTGAAAACGGATACCACCAACGGTCTGCGGATTGATAGCTTTGCGGAAGCGTGGCCCACCTTCGCTATAAGCCAGGTAATCCATTGTGTGCGTCTGCCGATTGAACCAGTAGAAAAACGTATCCTGATAGTCCTTGCCACCGCCTTCTACCCGAAACCGAACCCTGATTTTGTCGTACGTCTGCCCGTCGATCTGACTTTCTCCCACGTAATCGGCCAGAACGGCCGGATCGTTTAGTTTGAAAGGTAATAGCACAAAATAGGCAATCGAATTAACGGCCCGGCTATACTTGCCCGTCTGGGCCGTATCAAGGGTCTGGCGCTGACCATTGCGGAACCGACTGAAGTTAGTGTTGGTCAGCACTTCCCGAATAGTAGCACCGGAAGAATCCTTATGCGTGCGCTCATAGCGAAACCGGTCGTTTTTATGGTCTAATACCAGGTGAAATTGCCGGAAATCAAACTCGATACGTTTATTCTGGTAGGCGTCCCCGCCATGAGCGTCAATAGCCTGACTGATAATCGTTCGGGCGTCGTGTTTTGATTGACAGGCAACTACAAGAAGTATCAGGGCAAAGCAGGTATACCGGATAAATAGAAGCATAGACAGCAGGTTGAGTAAGAGCCAAACCTACGAAAAAAGCCCCGGCGTTGCTGACCGGGGCTTTTTATATAATCGGCGAAGGCTTATTTACCCTGGCCAGTGCCAACGCTGCTGGCTGTGCCCGAACCAGACTGCATAATAAACTGCAATTTGTCCAGCGCGAACAGGGGCTTCTGGCCGGCACTCGGATTCACGAAGACGAAGAACAGTTTGTGCATGCCCGTCGCGGGTTGCCGGAAGGCCAGATTTACCCCACCCGTCGAACCTTGCTTTACATTGGCCTCGGCCAGTAACGCGCCGGTTGGCGAATCAATCCGGGCTTCAAGTTTACCGCCGGCTGTCCGGTCATCCGCACTGAAGGTACCTGCCGAAATCGACTGAATGCCCGTCAGGTCAATATCGTTGAAACCCAGGTAGCTGCCAGACTTCAGGCCGATTGCCGCCGGACCAAGCTTAGGTACGTCAAATTGATAGATATCCTGCTTGATGTCGGCCGAAACCGCTTTCACCGTCGATGAACGCAGGGCAACCGTCGTTGAGCCCGTTTGTGGGCCAATGACTGAACTGCCTTTATCGGTGTAGCTGGCCGTGAAGATATACGAGCCGTCTTTTTCCTTGGCTTTAGCTACGTAAGCACCTTTTACAGGCTGCTTATCAACGCGCTTTTTATCGGCCAGCGACATGATGTAGCTGACCATTTCTTTCGCTTCGTCCTCCTTCAGCTGTGGGTGCGCGCTCATGGCCTGCTCGCCCCAGTTACCGCCACCACCCGCGATGACTTTCTTTGCCAGCTGGTTAACAATAGCGGCCCGACGTTCTTTGGCGTAACGCTCAGCAACGGCCATATAAGCCGGCCCGATAGATTTCTTGTCAATGCTGTGGCAGGCTTTGCAGTCGCTCAGTTCAATCAGACGCTTTCCGGTCGAGAAGCCTGTATTGGCCTGGTGACCCTGCGCCAGCATGGTTTTGTCGAAGCCTTCGAGGTAATTGACCGTAACCACGACGTCTTCGGGATTGATCTTACCGCTCGCCAGCGTGCCATCTTCCTTATCGGCAACTTTCACCTCGTAGTCGATGGGCTTGTTATCGAAGAAGAACGTTCGGTTGCCTTTCAGCGCTACCTCAACCTTTGGCGCATCATTGCCCACTTTGATCTCTACTGTGTGCGTCGCAACGTTGCCTTTTGCATCGGTTACTTTCAGAACGGGCTGATAAACCCCCGCTTTGCTGAACGTAACGGTAGGGTTAGCCTGGGTACTCTTCGGCATACCTTTGCCAAACGTCCACTCATACGTAATGGCATCCCCGTCGTAGTCCATCGAGCCTTTGCTGGTGAAAGCGACCGTCAGCGGAGCGGCTCCCACCACCTTATTGGCGCTGGCGGCTGCAATCGGCTGGCGGTTACCGGCATTGTAGGTGATGTGCACAAGCCGGGCGTCGTCGTTCTGCGCAAACCAGTTCGTGCCGTACTCCAGCAACCAGAGCGAGCCGTCTTTCGCAAACTGCATGTCCATAGGGTGGTCGAATTTCGTGCCGGGCATAAACCGCTCCATTTTCACAAAATCACCATCCTTGGTCATCGTTACCGGGTTAATCCAGCCCCGCATCCATTCGTACGCAAAGAACTTGCCGTCATAATGACGCGGAAACTTAACTGGGCTGTCTGCATAATCATCGTAGTAATAAACGGGCCCGCCCATAGCGTTACGGCCACCTTTACCTACGATCTCACCAAAATCGGGCGATTCGGCGTAGGGATAGTAAATAAACGCTTTTTGAGCCGGGGGCAGCTCCCGCAAACCCTGAATCCGCTGCGAGTAGTTGATCGGTTTTGCCGGATCGTTGTATGCCCCGGAGGTGCTGTCGGCAAAATTGAACTGACGATACGGCTTGTTGTCGGCAACAAACAGAGGCCAGCCAAAGTAACCCGCTTTCCGGGCCTGGTTTACCTCGTCGTGGCCGCGGGGACCATATTTATCACTGTTCTCACCGGCATCGGGGCCAACTTCACCCCAGTACAAAAAGCCAGTGCGTTGATCAACCGCAATGCGGTAGGGGTTCCGGTTACCCATTACGTAAATCTCGGGCCGGGTGTTTGGTGTACCTTTTGGAAACAGGTTGCCCTCGGGAATTTCGTACTTACCGTTGTCCAGCGGCTTAATACGCATGATCTTGCCGCGCAGGTCCATGGTGTTGCTGGAGGTGGTCAGAGCGTTCCAGCCTTCACGGCCGGGGCGGTCATCAGATGGCGAAAATCCTTTCGACTCGAACGGGTTCGTGTCGTCGCCAGCGGACAGATACAGGTTGCCCTGACGGTCCCAGGCAATCGAGCCGCCCGTGTGGCAGCAGCCCGTCCGTTTTACCGGAACGGTCATAATGGTTTGTTCGGTATCGAACAGCAGGGTATCCCGGGCGTCATCGTACTTAATCCGAACTAGCCGGTTGGCGGTATCGCTCGGCATCGGAGCGCCCTCACCCGGCGTATAGTACAGATACAGCCATTTGTTTTCGTTAAACTTAGGATCGGCGTTCAGACCCATAAGCCCATACTCAAACTTGGTGAAGACCGGCATGTTGGCCACGACCTTGATGGCTTTCTTTTTGGGATCCCATAGTTTCAGAGCGCCTTTACGTTCAGCGAACAGGACTTTGCCGTTGTCGAGGACAACCAGTTCGGTGGGCTCGTCCAGCTTGGTTGCGAGCACATTCTTGGTGAAACGGTTTTCCTCCGGAAAGGGCTGCGTTCTGGCCTGACCAAATTTCAGTTGCGAAGCCATTACGGATTTAATGCCGCCCAGCAGGTGCTGCAAAAACAACGGGTCGCTATAAGATTCGTCCGTGTGACCGCCCCCCGTATAGAAAGCCTTGCCACCGTCGAAATCGTGGTACCAGATGAAGGGGTGATTATCGCCGTTTGCGCCACCCTGATAGGTGCTTTCATCCAGCTTGGCCAGGACTTTAATGTCTTTGGAAATGTTTTTGTAGTTGTACAGCTCATCGAACCGTTTCCAGACGTCGGGCAGCATTTTGGTCGACGGGTGATTCTTGTCGAGCACCTTGATATCTACGTTCTGTTGTTTGGGATGGCTCAGGAACCAGGCACCGGCCAGTTGGTTGTACCAGGGCCAGTCATACTCAGTATCGGCAGCCGCGTGAATACCGACATAACCACCCCCGGCCTGAATGTAGCGCTCAAAAGCAGCCTGCTGCGCATCGTCCAGTACATTGCCCGTAGTGCTCAGCCAGATGACGGCGCTGTATTTTTTGAGATTGTCTTCGGTGAACTTGCTGGCGTCTTCGGTTGTGTCAACTGCGAAGCCGTTCTCCTGACCCAGTTTCATAATGGCTCGTTTCCCAACCGGAATCGATGCATGACGATAACCTTTGGTTTTTGAGAAAACCAGCACCCGGTTCAGAGCAACTGGCGTTTCGGCCGAAGCCAACGCGGGTTTGCTGGCCGTGGTGCGCCGGGCGGCTGTCTGCGCCCAGGCCGGCACATTAATGCCCGGCAGCGATACCGCCAGCACGCCCGCCAGCAACACAGCGCGGGAGGGAAGCCGTAAGTTTTTCATAGAAATTAACGATTAATTCAGATTGGTTTGGAAACTAGCGTTGACGTAAAGCAAGCGGAAAGCTTGTGCAGATATTCTATTGGCTTTTGTCAAGAAGCAAATGTATAAAAAAAGTAGACGCTAAATGTAATTAATCAAGTATCAATTTGTCCTATTATGAAGATTTACAGGGCCGAAGTTATTGGTGCAGATTAGAGAGGCACAGGGCTTATATAAGCTGATCGATGAATAAGGTGGCTGGTCGAGGCCTGAAAACACGCAGAACGTGACATGTTATTAACCCAAGCTCGGTAAAGCTGTCGGTCAGTGTATATTCTTTGTCTGGTTATCAGTAGGTTAATTCAGAGCAGGGCTTCTTTCCTTGAGAATGGGGCCGGGCTCGGACGGGTGTACACTCCGGGCTGGGCAGGAGTTTTTTAACCGGGTTTACTCGCTATGGAACGGATACTTTCCTCTCTACTGGCCGGCCTGTGCGCTGCTCCTTTGTTCTACTTCGCAACGGCCTGGCTGTTTGTAATCTTCAACCAGAACAGCAGTGGACCTGATGATCGTTTAGCCGTGGCCTACGGAAGTACGTTCGGTGGATTCGCGGCTATGATTGCGGGGTTCTTTCTGGTCTGGTGGCTTACCTATCGTTTCCTGTTACCACACTACCTGCGCATCGTTCAGCTGATTGATGGCATTGCCCTGATCGGGTGGGTAATTGTTTACATGAACTATGCCGGTGAGCAGCCACAGCGGCTGGATTATGGCGACCGACGGCCCGTACTCGAAGTTGAGTTGCGGGCCACGAAAGCCATGCTCGGTTCTAGTAAGATCGACTCTATTCTTTCTCTAGATTTCAGCGGTGGCTCAGACAACGGCTACCCCCATTTGGAGCAATTACGTGAAGAGGCCGATGCCGTCATTCTACCCTGGGAAATCGCGCCCATTGATGTCCGGCGGTGGGAGATACGGGTATTTCTGCAAAACCAGCCGATGCTGTTTCCGCTTAACCTGCCCAGGCGTCCTACTCAAGCAACGGACTGGTCCGGCTGGTTAATGCCTGTTCAGTACCAAGATTACGACCTGCCGGAAGAGGCCCGGCAGGGACTATCGCTTCGGTATCGTTTCCAGCTGATTCCCTACGGGCAGTAATTGGCCCGCACGGACTATATGCGTCGGTTTGTAGTGTCGTGCTGGCGTCTGTACCCATGGCTGGATTAAGCGTTCTGAAAGCCAGAGTTAGTATATACGCACTGGCTGCCAGCTGTTGAGTTGCTTGGTGAGAAATAGCCCGTCAGACCACTTTTACTCCGACCGTAATGATTTGACCGGGTTCGCTAAGGCGGCTTTAATTGTTTGATAACTGACCGTTGCAAGGGCAATCAGAATTGCGGACAGACCAACCAGCACGAATACCCACGCGTTTATGTCAATCCGGTAGGGATAATGATCCAGCCATTTCTGCATACCAAACCAGGCTAAGGGGATGGCAATGGCCAGGGCTATAAAGACCAACCTGACAAAATCCCGCGAAAGCATGAGCACAATATTGGCGATGCTGGCGCCCATTACTTTTCGTACGCCAATCTCTTTGGTACGCTGCTCGATGACCAGCAGAGCCACCGCAAACAGGCCTAAGCAGGACAACAGAATGGCAACGCCGGAAGCCAGGCTGAAAATCTGCGACAGCATCTGCTCATTTTTATACCAGGCGTCAATGTTCTCATCCAGAAATGAGCCCATAAACTCCGACTGAGGAGCGACTTCCTGCCATAGATGGGTTAGTTTCTCCATCGCACCCGTTAAACTTTGGGGAACCACCCGGACAAAGACGTAATTGATAGGCTCCGAGTGCGAGAGATGCATCGTAATTGGCTTTAGTTCATCCGTGACGGAATACAGATGAAAATCCGGAATCAGCCCGATTACCTGGTAGCGGGTTCCGGCGGTATCGGTATCAAAATAGGAACCGACTGGGTTCTTCAGGCCGATAGCCCGGGCCATGCTCTCCGTAATAATAACCCGGTTCACGGAATCCGTTGCGTAAGCCCGGTCAAATTCCCGGCCAGCCAATAGCTTAATATTGAGCGTCTTCAGGTAATCGTAGTCAACCAGCAGCCAGTCGGTAGAAACCTCTTTGTCTTTATAGGTAAAGCCAAGAACAGTTCTGGACGTAACCCGATCTTTGCCGCGACCCAGATTGACCCCGCTACCCGTTACGGACAGTACCGTTGGGTCGTTTGCCAGCCGGTTACGTATCCGGTCAAGCACCTGTCGGCCGTTTACCCGGTTGCCTATGGGTATGCTGATTACCTGTTCTTTCTGGAAACCTAGCGGTCGCTGGCGTAAATACCCGATCTGCTGAACGGCAATTATGGTGCAGCAGATCAACAGGCTGGATATGGTAAACTGCGTAATGATGAGTGAGCTGCGCAGCACCCCCGGCCGTTTCAGCGTAACCTTCCCCTTTAAGACTTCGACCGGATTGAAGGTAGCCATTTTCCAGGCCGGAAACCCACCCGCCACCAGAGTTACGACCGCGAAGACGCCCAGCATGACGGCGATGAAGCCCGGCTGGAGCAGATAGGCCAGGTCAATACGGGCCTCAAAGAACGCATTGAATTCGGGAACGAGTTTATAGGCAAGCAGCGAACCGATCATAAAACCCATAAAGCAGATCAGGATCGACTCGCCCCAAATCTGAACGAAAAGCTGGCTTTTAAGCGCTCCCAACGACTTCCGGACACCTACTTCCCGCGCCCGGCTGAACGACCGGGCAACGCTCAGGTTGATAAAGTTGATACAGGCAATCAGCAGAATAAACAGACCGAGGCCGGACAGGGCGTAAACGACCGCAATTGGAGCGCCTTTCCCGCCGGATATGTCGGTGTTAAAATGGACATCGGCCAGTTTCTGCAGCCGTATGGCGAACAGATCACCCCGCTCATCGGGTTGGGCTCCCTTTTTTTTCAGCGTTTCGATGCTACTCGGAAAATACTTTAGGGAAAACAGCTTCAGCCGGTCTTCAACCGTTTGCTGATCGGCGTTGGGCGACAGTTTTATAAAAGCGGTATGCGTGTTGGCATCCCATTTATCTTTATCGGCCTGGTAATTGGCAGCATTTTCAATCCGAATCAACGCATCGCCCCGAATCGATGAATTGTCCGGCAAATCGGCCAGGACGCCCGTAACAATATAGTTCCTGGGATTATCGTCACCGCCTACCTGCAACTGCCTGCCCATGGGGTCTTCACTGCCAAAGATGGTCCGGGCCATACTTTCGCTGATGACGATGCTGCTTAAATCCTGGAGGGCGTTTTGCCGGTTCCCCTTGATTAGCGGAAACGAAAACAGATTCAGAAAGTCAGGGTCCGTCAGCGTAACCAGTTTATCGAAGTACTTTCCCTGGTAAGCGATCAGGCTCGTTGCACCCGTCATTATCCGGGCGGCCGCTTCCACTTCTGGATATTCGGCTTTTAAGGTGGGAGTCAGGGGTAAGGGCAAGCCACCCGACCGCGTGACCCGTTCCGGATCGTTCGAGAAGAAGTAAGGCTGGAAAATGCGGTCGGCATCCGCGTGGAAGGAATCAAACGTTAGCTGCCGATAGGTCGTCAGAAACAGAAACACACAGATGCAGAAGGCCACCGAAAGGCCCACGATGTTTATGGCCGCATAGCCTTTGCTTTTCCAGAGGGTACGAAAGGCAATTTTGATGTAGTTACGTAACATATCCGGGCTGAGTAAAAAGGTGGTTCGGTAGTCTGGTTGAGGGTGTTTGCCCGGCTGGTGAAGGGCCCGGCGTTTCAGGAAGTAAGGCCGGCAGAATTTTATGGCCTCCAGTACGTAAAGCCGTCGGGCCTTTTGCTCGCTAGTCTGAGCAACCTGTTGGGCAAACTGCTCATGCAGGTCGCCCAACAGTTCTTCCTGCAGGTAAAGGGGCAGGAACCGTCGCAGCAGGCGATCTGCCCAGGCCGGGGGAGTAGGGGGTTGAAGAGGCTTGGCCATGATTTAGGATAGGGAAGGGTTAGGAATGGAATTCCATAGCTCATTACGTATCTGCCGCATCTCGCTCAGCATGTGCTTACCGGTTGCCGTGATGGTAAACAACCGCTTTCGGCGGCCACCCCGGGCGGCTGTTGCCCCGCCCAGCTCGGACCGAACAAAGCCTTTTTCCTCCAGTCGGTAGAGCGCGATATGCACCCCGCTCAGGCTGATGGTTCGGTTCGTACGCTGCTTTAGCTCGGCGGCTATCGTGACGCCATAAGCCTCACCTTCCAGCACAGCTACGGTAAGTAAGACCAGTTCTTCAAATTCACCCAGGTAAGCCCGACTCATGGTTGTTTTATGGCTTTGTCTGCATTTGCTTATCATTTGCTAAACAAATGCCCTGCCAAAACCTGAATAAGGCCATTGGGCTTAATCAGCGCCTATTTCTGGCATCCGGCAACAGATTTCTTTGTCCAGAAACGGACACTCTACGTACGCTTATGGACGAACAGAAGAGGAAACAACGAAGGCGTTGCCGGAGCCATGGACTGCTTCATACGCGGTTTTGATGTCCTGCTAGTAAGGTATAAGACGTTAGTCATGAGTTGATTACGATAGTCTTTACCGCTCATGGAGAAAGGTGACCTTTCACATAAAAAAAAACGTACTTCGATTTCGTATACGTCTTTACGCTGTCCAGCCAGGGGCCCGGTTGTGCTAAACTATTATCTAACTTCTCTCAAGGATTCAGTTATGAATACGTTAGCTATTTCTATGCTCATTGCGCTTAATATCAGCGCTGTAACACCTCGTCCACTGATTAATCAGGGTATTCAGCGAGCGCGTCCGACCAAACTGGCCCACTACGAAATGGGCGCCTACATGGACGTAAAAGGCAAGCTGCATGTAAATGTCGATAAGCAGCTTGGTGGCGAGGTTCACATCCAGCTTAACGACCGGAAAGGGCAGCTTTATTTCGACCGAACCATGTATGCAGCGGATACGACCGTGCGGTTCCTGCTGGACCTGAGCGATTTAACCGAAGGTGACTATACACTGAAAGTGTCGAATGGACTAGAGATGATGATTCGCGAGATCAAGATTAGTCCGCACAAGATAACCCCGGTGACGCGTACCATAACGGTATTGTAAACTGCGGATCAATACCCGGCCGGGTGCGACTCCTGTACGTTCCGCTGGATTGACGGGTTGGGCATCGTTTTGCTCCGCCAGGAAATGATTGCATTCAACAGTTCATCAAAACTAGACTCATCCATGAAAAAGCTTTTATTGGGAATGGCCCTGCTTGGCTCGATAAGCATGGCTCGTGCACAGGAGCGGACCGTGACGGGAACCGTCACAACGGCCGAAGATGGGAAGACCCTGCCCGGCGCAAATATTCAGATTAAAGGAACGACCCGGGGAACCAACTCGGATGCCGATGGGAACTACCGTCTTACCGTTGGCGATAACGCTACGCTTATTTTCAGCGCCATTGGCCTCGAATCGCAGGAGATTGCGGTTGGTACGCAGTCGGTTATTAATGTAGCGCTCAAAGCCGATACCCGGCAGCTACAGGAAGTTGTTGTAACGGCTTTAGGCGCACAGCGCGAAAAACGGACGCTGGGCTATTCGGTTTCGAACGTGGGTGGCGACGCCCTCACCCGATCCGGCGAACCCAATGTAATCCAGGGGCTGGCGGCTAAGACCGCCGGGGTGATTGTGACCAGTGCCGCCGGAACGCCGGGGGCTTCGAGTAAGATTGTGCTGCGCGGCCCGTCGACCTTCACCGGCGAGCAGCAGCCGCTGATTGTGGTGGATGGCGTGCCGATTAACAACGAAACCTTTACGTCGTCCTCGGCCGACTATCCGTTCAACCCCAATCTGCAGGGCGTTAATAATTCGAACCGCGCGCTGGACCTCAACCCCGACGATATTGCGTCGGTCAGTATTCTGAAAGGTCCAGCGGCTGCGGCTCTCTACGGTGCCCGGGCCGGAAACGGAGCCATTGTCTATACCACCAAGAAAGGCCGCAGTCAGCGGGGAATTGGCGTAACGGTCGGGTATCGGCTGGAACTTTCGCAGGTTAACAAACTGCCCGACCTGCAATCGGAGTATGCGCAGGGAGCGGGAGGCAAATACCAGACCGCCGACGCCGGGCCCGACCAGCGCCTGGGTACGGACGATGACGTAGCGGCAGGTACGCCCAACAGCTGGGGACCCCGGATTTCCAGCGATCCGACGTTACAGACTTATGACAATACCGGTAATTTCTTCAAAACGGCGGTGTCGCACACGACCAACGTAGCACTGGTTGGGGGAAACGAACGGGCCAGCTTCCGCATCTCGTTTGGTAATCTGATGCAGAATGGTGTGGTGCCCAATACCGATTACAAACGAAACACGATCCGGTTGACGGCCGATGGCAACATGACCGACAATCTGAAAATTGGCGGGACGGTCAGCTACATCAAATCGGGTGGGATCAAGGCGCAGAACGGGAGTAACGTGGCCGGCGTAATGCTGAGTTTGCTGCGGGCCCCCGCTTCCTACGACCTGCGCAACTACCAGTACAGCAACGGCTATAACCGTAATTACTACGCCTTCTACGACAACCCGTATTACACCGTATACAACAATCCGTTCACCGATGATATTAACCGGGTTCTGGGGAACGTGTATCTGAACTATCACCGGTCGTCGCATCTGGACCTGACCTATAAAATCGGGGCTGATGCATATTCGGACGCCCGGCGGCAGGTGTTTTCAATCAGTTCAAATGGGGACGACAACCAGCAGACGTATGGGCAGGTCAATTACGACAACATCACGAGCCGCGACATTTACGCCGATCTGATTCTGCGGGGTGAGCACCGATTCAGCGAGAAGTTTGGAATCAACTACACGGCCGGGCATAACATCACCTCGTTCAATTTCACGGAAAACTTTGCCCGGGGACGTAACCTCTCGATTCCCAACTTCTATAATCTGGGCAACGCGGCCGAACTGTATGCATCCAACACGGGTACGCGCCGACTGACAACGGCAGTTTTCGGGCAGGCCGATTTTGATTATGCCAACCAGTTGTATCTGTCGCTCACCGGCCGGAACGAATGGTCGTCGACTTTCGATCGCACGAAGAAGAATAATTTCTTCTATCCCTCGGCTTCGCTATCCTGGGTGTTTACGGAAACCGTGTTGAAAAACAGTCCAGTTACGTTTGGTAAGCTGCGACTGGCCTACGCCGAGTCGGGGATTCCGCCGGTTCCCTACCGGACCCGGACCTACTTCGGCAAACCTTCCTTCACCGATGGGTTCACCAACGGACTGATCTTTCCCTACGGCGGGGTGAATGGGTTTGCTTACTACAACCAGATCGTTGGCACGCCGGATCTGCGGCCCGAACGGGTAAAAGGACTGGAGGCCGGGTTGAACGTCAAGTTCCTCCAGAACCGGATTGATCTGGACGTAACGGCCTATCAGCAAACGACAGTCGATATTCTCCTGCAGCGCCCAACCGCACCCGCATCCGGCTTTACGGCCAGTTACACCAATTCGGGGCAACTACGCAACCGAGGGCTTGAAGTAATGCTGGGCATCAACGCCGTGCGGACACCGGCTTTCACCTGGGATGTCAACCTGAACTGGTCTATGAACCGCAGTAAAGTGCTTCGACTGACCGAAGGGGTAACCGAAGTGAGTCTGGAGTCGGCGTTTAACGGTATCGGCGGCTACGCCATTGTTGGTGAACCACTGGGCGTTCTGTACGGCACCCAGTGGCAGCGTAACGAACAGGACCAGCTAATCATCGGCTCCAATGGCATCCCGCTGCTGCAGGGTGCGCAGAGCAATATCGGCAATCCGTATCCCCTCTGGCTGGGCAACCTGCGGAACACGTTTACCTTCAAGGGAATTACGCTGACGGCTTTACTGGACATTCGGCGGGGCGGGGCGATCTGGAACGGTACGTATGCCCGTCTGCAACGTATCGGCCGCACGCAGGAGTCGGCTGATCGGGAGCGGACGTACGTCATTCCGGGTGTCATGTCGGATGGTAGTCCCAACACCATAGCCGTTTCGGCGCTGGACTACTTCGGCCGGTATTTAGGCGATAATGGCGGAGCCGCCGAGCAGTTCGTCGAAAACGTAAACTGGGTCCGGCTGCGAGAAGTGGCGCTGAGCTACCGGCTCAAGCTCAAAAAATACGTCGAGTACGTCGACCTGTCGGTCAGCAGCCGAAACCTCTATCTCAAAACCAATTATAAAGGCGTCGATCCGGAGACGAGTCTGACGGGGGCCGGTTCAAACCTGCAGGGGTTCGATTACTTCAACAACCCCGGTACGCGCTCGTATATTTTTAGTGTCAACTTCGGATTCTAACGCACCTAAAGCTCAACAAAGTCATGAAGAAGCTCTTTTTAGCGGTTTTGGGATTGAGTCTGGTGACCAGTTCCTGCCAGGAACAATTTGATGAATACGGGGTCAATCCCAACGCGCCCGAAACAGCCTCGGCGTCTCTACTGCTGTCGGGTGCCGAAGTGGCGACGTTTGCGACCTATGGCGGCCAGTTGGGTCGCATCAGCAGCGTGCTGGTTCAGCAGGCGGCCGGCAATCAGTTTCAGTACGAAACCTTTGGCCAGTACGTGATTACCGAGGCTGATATTACCAACGAGTGGGCGACGATCTATAACGGGACGCTGATTAATACCCGGACGCTGCTCGATAAATACGGTCAGGGAAATCCGTATTACTCCGGCATGACGAAGGTGCTGATGGCGCTGAACTTTGGCATTGCGACCGATTTCTGGGGGGATGTGCCTTTTACCGAAGCCGCGCAGGGATTGCAGGGTAATTTTCAGCCGAAATACGACAAGCAGGAAGACGTGATCAAGGGCATTCAGTCGCTGCTGGATGAGGCCATTACGGATTTAAGCCAGCCGCAGACGGCCAACCAGTTCCTGCCGGGTGCCGACGACATTATCTTTAAAGGCGATGTTAAGGCCTGGACCAATGCCGCTTACATCATCAAAGCTCGCTACGCCAACCGGCTCAGCCAGATTGATCCGGTAGGCAGCGCTACGCAAGCGTTAGCAGCTCTGAGCAAAGTGTCGCCCGATCAACCCGATCTGAACGCTGTTTTCTACAACATAGCCGGGAGCTTCAATCAGTGGTACGATTTCCTGTCGAACCGGGCGGGGTATATCAAGATGGGTAAATTTTTCGTGGACTACCTCAAAAGCACCAACGATCCCCGACTGCCTTTTTTTGTCGCCAAGGATGATAACGGAGGCTATTCGGGACTGGCACCCGAAGAGTCGGATAACACGGCCGCGTCTGATCCGGGTCCGGGCGTAGCGTCCGCCGACTCACCGACGCCCATTGCGACGTATGATGAAGCCAGGTTTATTGAGGCCGAAGCCCAGTTGCGGTTGGGCAAAGCCGCCGAAGCCGCTGCGGCTTACAACGCAGCGGTGGCTGCCGCCATCAAACGGACAACCGGTGCGGCTATACCGGCGGCTTTTAAACAATCGACCGCCAGCGAAACTGCGGCTACGATTTCGCTCGAAAAAATCATCAACCAGAAATACGTAGCGCTGTTTACGTCGCCGGAAGCATATAATGACTGGCGTCGAACCAGCTTCCCACGATTGAAAGCGAATCAGGAATCGCAGCAGAAAGCCATTCCGCTGAGGCTGCCCACGTCGCAGGACGAACGCAACTATAACCTGAACGCCACCGTGGTCAGCGACATCTACCAGGCCGTCTGGTGGGATAAGTAATAGTTGGTGAATTAGAGGCAAATCCCTGTCCGTCAATCAGCATGGATTGACGGACAGGGATTTGTGATTGAAAGATGAGGAGAATATCTGGAAATTTAATAGTCTGAGGTACAGCCAATGGGATTGGAGCAGGTCTAAGGGAGCAGAGAAGAAAATATCCATTCAATTTCAGGTATTAGCCCTAAGTTAATTGAACAAAACAATTATCTAACTTTGAATCAAAGCTTGCTTAGCTGTCCCGCGAAACAGGGTTATTCAATATTAGTAAGTATCTGGTTAAAAGCAGAATAGATGTTCCTGCATACTCCCTCATATATAAAAGTCAAAGAACAAGCGTTGCCTAACAATATGTTGAATTACTCTACAGTTATTCTTCTCATTGTTGGATTATTAGGTTGGTTAGATTCAGTTTGTTATGCGCAGGCAAATAAGAGCATACCCTGGCCTAGTTCGCTATCTGAAGAACTGGAACTTAAAGCTGGCCAGTATGAGCAGGCAGGCGAAAAAACGCTTTCCCGTGTAACTTATGGACAGTCTATAGTTGAACGCACCAAATCTGGAATTCTTACTATAATGGCGCAGGGCGGGAAACCCTGGACAAAATATCTATATCAACCCTTTGATGATGTAATTATTCAAGGAGAAGCTCTCCAAATGTCAGGTCAGTCACAGGCTGCAGAGGAACTATATATAAAAACGCTGAAACAACTAGAGCCGCTTCAGGCGAGGTCTTCCAGCGCTAGGCGGCTACAACAGCAGCTTTATTTACTCAATGCTGCACGTGGCCTGAAAAGTGCAGAACAGAACCTAGCTGAATTGACTCTTCAAGTACTGGACGAATGGGGACCATATAGTGAACTTTATACAAGTTTGCTGTATGAGCAAATTCAGTATTACGATAAAACTCGGAATCTGCCCCTCCTTACTGAAGTAATCCGTAAAATGAGTTTGGTATTGCGGCAGCGACAGAGGCATCTAGCAGCGTTTTTACTCAATGATCTTGAGTATGATACCTTTCTGGCTCTGCATCAGCGATATATTGACCAACTGTTATGCATTTGCGTTAAATACCACAAGGAGCAACCCGGACTAAAAACTATAATTGCTGACTACCTTTTGGCATCTCGTAACCTTCAGCTAAATGGGCAACGAATTATTCGGGAACACTTCATCGTAAAAACTGTGGCAGAGGGGATGGTCGCTTTTGGAATGAGTGTAGGAATCCCCTACTTACAGGAGACGGTGAAAGAGACATCCCCGGATTCTAAAGAACATCAGGAAGCAGTGGATGAAATTGCGCGTCGGCAAACTCTCATCCAGCAGGTCAATACCAAAGCGCGACGTAACCAACTGTATATTGACTGGACTACGACCAAATTGAAATCAAGTCAGGATAGAGGTGCATATGAGCAATTAGAAAGTCAACTAATTGATAGTGTTGGGCAATTTATCGATCAGCTTACCTTGTCCGGCCCGGCTGCAGTCATGCGTATGCTAAAGCCAGATCAGGCCATTATCGACTTTTTTTCATACACCGATGGTGTATATCCACCCAATAGTGGTTACGCTGCTATTGTTTATACCCAACACCGATCTTCACCAGATTTAATACTGCTGGGTAGTCGGGCCGATATATGGCAGCTAAGTGAGCGTCAGAGAAGGCAAACGTCAACGGATGATTACCAATTGATGAGTTCAATTAATCAATTATATTCATCATCTCGCCTATATGAATTGCTCTGGAAGCCATTGATGCCAATGCTAAACGGTATTCATCGTATCGATTACTTACCGATAGATCTGCTTAATGCCGTTGCGTTCGATGCCTTGCTCTCTGAGCCTGGGGGAAAACCTCTTTGTGAACAATTCACCATAAAAAGAATCCTAACTGTCCCTGCAGCCTTCGCTGACTCCATTACACTTGTTCCAGAGCGACTCTCTGAAAGGCAGATTAACGCCGATTTCTGGGGGGGGATCATATATGATGCTAAGGCGGCCAAAATACCTCATAATACCAAATTGCCTAATTCAGCTATTCCTTTGCGGGGAGCAGTCGCTACGCTGACACGTGGTCGCAAGTGGACGGCCTTAAAAGGAGCTGATGAAGAAATTAATAAAGTTCGAAATATATTGAAGGTATTTGGGAAACGAAACCTTGAAATATATACTAAAACCAAAGCCAGCGAATTCAATTTTAAATATCAGTATACCAACCTGGTCCATCCACATATTCTACACATTGCCACGCACGGATTTTACGACAAAATGACGCTTAAAAGTCTGGATCAGGAAGCTAATAAATTTTCGTCTCCCTACTCCGAAACAATGTTAAAGGCTGGTCTGGTTTTGGCCGGTGCCAATATACCTCCGGAATCCGGACAGGAAGACGGTATTCTAACGGCTCTCGAAATTTCACAACTCAACCTGAATTCAAAGCTAGTAGTGCTTAGCGCTTGCGAGTCTGGATTAGGTGAACAAAAAAGCAATGAAGGTATCCTCGGACTTCAACGAGCCTTCAAACTTGCCGGAGCAGAGTACTTGCTAATGACGCTTTGGGAGATTCCTGATCAGGAAACAGCCGACATGATGGACTTTTTTTACAGCAATTTGGTCCAGGGCCAATCAGTCGAACGGGCCTTTCAAAACGCCCAGTTTTTGATGAAATCACGTCATCCTCCTTTTTACTGGGCAGGCTTCGTTTTATTGCGATGAGTACTGTTACTGATAGGCATGGGGTTTAGAATAATTTGCGTTTTTAGCCATTTACGGATAACGACGATATACAATAAGCTGGCAGATTAAGCCTTCTCGTGCCATTATTTGGAGACCTGCCTGTTTGTAATGATAAACGCGGTAGTGAGTATTTAGATTAATTTGTACATCAGGCGAGCCATATTGCACTGTAATGATAGCTTCGGACTGACCTACCCGCAATCCTCGGGCTGTTGACCAGGCTGGCGAGTTTGTTTTCAAAATTTCATATCGGCTCGCCTGTCTATCTGTGATTCGGAGCACATCTACACCGGTCTGCTGGTCAAACTTACCCATTAACCTAAGTTCGCGTGACCCTGAAACGTGCATTGTAACGGGTAGTATCTCCGTTGCTGGTAATGGCAGGATGCCCTGGCCTAGTCCCGGTTCAGGGGCTAGAGCCAGCGCAGAAATTTCATCGCTAAAGTTAGGTGGGCAGGCAGGCCAAACATCTAATGCCGCTCGATTATAAAGTTCGTTAGCAGAACCAGTTATTGCTGTAAAATCCCGGCGGAAATCAGCTATATTATTTGTGCGCTTTAGTTGAACTATAGATCGTACTAGCATGGCATTTGGATTGGGCTGGGCCTGCTGAGTCAATTCGTCTAATAAATCTTCGGCCGTGCCCAGCCGCCGTCTTAATAAATGAGTTATAGCCAGATTTAGAGTAGCCGGCGTGTAATCTGGATCGGTTCGGTGTGCTTGGGTTGCATATATCTGGGCTTGTTCCAGTAATAGGGTTCTGTCGGATTCCTCGGTTGAGCCTCGAAGTGTTAAAAGGCGGTTGTAGTTGTCCCACTCGATAGGTAGCCAAAAGGGCATCTCACGGCAGCTTGTCAAGCTTAGTGTCTTTTTTAGATACAGGCTGGCCAGATTGTTCTGCAGCTCGGCCAGCGGCCATTGCTGAACAACGGCTGTCAGACAAGGGACTGCCATGTCGTACTGCCCCATAGCAAACAGAAACGTTGCTGCATCAACTAGAAGCGCATTTGGACGGACCGATGAGAGTCTGCTAAGCGATAGAGCAATACGATCCGCTTTGGTCGGGTAGCCTGGTAGATTATCAGGCAGATCATAGGTTTGGTAGATGCGCTCGTAAAGAGGTTTTAGTAGTTGGAACCCAGCGTATCCGGCTAAGTAAGCATGCAGCGTTCCTTCCCTGTCGGCAAACGCTTCCAGCATAAGCAAATCGTCGGCCTGCTTTTGAGTTACTATTCCCGAGGTACTGGCCCGCCGATACTGAGCGATTTCCAGCCACTCTTTATGCTGAGCATGGAAGTGAGTTAGTTCATGTCCAATAATGAGCGCGAGGGCCGCCAGTGAATCCGTACCAAAGGTTTGGCACAAGTCATATAGGCTTTCGTTGATCAACAGGGTAGGCGACGATCCAGGTCGAAACCGGGCCAGCACCGGCTGTTTGTGCCGGGGCACTATCTCTATCCCAGGCAGTGGGCGCTGATCGGGGAATGTTCGCCATACCTGCCTGGCAACGGTTATTACCGTCTGGAGCAACTCGCGGGACTGCTGGGCGCGGACTGGGTTAAGCCCGCCGATCAGTAGCAGAAATAGTAATCGGCTTACTAGCTGGTTCATACGCTTATCGGAGAAGCTGGCGTTTCCCGCGCCGAAGTTGATACGAGTTTGTGTTAAGTCGTAATTGGTATGTACTATCGGGCTGCTGGCTCAGCCGTAACTTGACCGGCTGAGCCAGCAGCCGCTTCGGCAGATAGAGATTCAGCGTATCGCCCTGAAACAGATACTCGGCCGGGCCGTTAACCCGGTACAAGTGCGCTGTCAACGTATCGCTCGGTATTTCGGCATTGCCTAGCCCAAACGAATCGTCGGATTTCTCCGGTACAAACACAGTAACTGGTTGGGTAGCTATCGGTAGTGCCAATTGGGAGTCCGGCCGGGTAGATGGCTTTTTTGGGGTGTTATCTGACTCGGCTACCTGCTTGTCTTCCTTTTCAGGTGGTCGGCTGGTGCCAGGGCGAACAACAGGTGGATTGCGGGCTATGGGCGGTCGATCCGGTTTTTTGAAAACCGGATATAGTAGCAAAGTCAAGCCGGCTACTAATATCACAACAGCTGCTACTGACCACCAGCCGGATGCGGGTCGGTTAAGATGCCGCAGCCGCTTCACGGGTGTGCGGTCAGCGGCCATGTCCCGGAGCATTTGCTGAACAGCTTTCCGACTGGCAGCTTCCTGCGCGAGTTGACCAGCCTCTTCGCGCATAGCCAGTGCGATTACGACCCGCTGTTGAAATTCGGCGTCAGTTTCCAGACGCTGGTTTACTTCGGCGATTACCCCTTCGTCTAACCAACCTTCCAGATATAGGTCTATGAGGAGGAAGTCATCGAGGTTGTCTGCGCGGATTTCATCCATCGAATCACAAGTTTTTTGAAATCAGTCGTTGGCTTTTCGTCTTTCTTTCCGTCTGTCTGTCTGAACAGTAAGGGTAAATTAGCCCGTTTAGCTACGTAATCCAGCAGACTGGCAAGACAATCCTGATAGAATGCCTGCACCTTTTGCTTCCGGCGCTTCTTCCCCGATATTAATTGCAGGACTTCAGTTTGTGTCAGTTTAAGTGTACTGGCCTTCAAACGGGCAAGTTGCACAGGGGTTATACTCAACCGTTCCTGAATTAGGGTTTCGCGAATGGGTTGACGAGTGATCGGGTCTGTAAAATCAAAAGGACTTTTTAGCTGCCAGTACACTTCCAGAAACGCCTGGCAGGTGGAGGATTCCTGCTGCTGAATGTATTGATTGACCGCATCGAGAACCCGCTGTCGAATTTGTTCGTGCCAGATGGGGGGACTATCGGCCCGATCCAGTGATTTGATTAGTTTCGGGGCCTGCCTCTTTTTTTCAACACCCTGCTGTGCCAGATGAACGGCCGTATTGAGCAAGTACGTATGCACGCTACTGGTCAGTTTGAATAAGGGATCGTTTAGTCTGCGTAGAAAAATCTCAATAGAGTCCCGCACGATATCATCAATTTCGGCGGCCTCCAGACGGTCAAACTGGTTCATCAGGGTTCGCCGGATGATGTCATCGCTAGTGTGGAGCACTTGCATCAGGCCATTGCGGTTGCGGCTTTGTTCGGCGGATGTCTGCTTGCGGAAGGTGTAAATAAGCAGTTGCTCGTGAAAAAGATCGCGAAAACGGCTGTCGAACCGGGCCAAGTTAATAGGGCCGCTGGCTTTACAGACATACTGCACGGTCGCATCGAGAGCGTTGTCGCAGATGGTTCCGTAATACCGGATATTCATCGCCTGACAGGCGTCGGCGATGTACTGCCGTACCGGCTCGGCAGACATGTAATGGGCTTTAAGCCGCAAGCCGTCCTGATATCCGCCCCGAATCCGGTCGAGCCAGGCTTGTTCTTTGATCTCCGTAAGCATGGTGTGCAGCCAACCTGTCCATAGCTGTACGTCTGAGCCAGGTTAGGATCGGATGCCTAAAGATACACGTCTAAGCGATTTTGTCACCAGAGCTAACCTGTCTTTCGTCTGGCTGAGGGGCTAGATGAGCTATAATTTCATAAAAAAGCCAGGCTAAGAGAACTACATTGGTTGCCTCAATAAGCCGAAAAATCGACTGGGTACTAATCCCAAGCTTGACCATAAACTCTTCGGCAACATGACCTATAACAACTACCATTACTAAATTTCGGTTTAGTTCGGTACGTAGAGGCCATAAGTCCACAAAGGCAACGATGGTGCCAATGGCCGAAAACAGTGAACCAACCCATTCGGCAGCAGACGCTATAAACCCGCCCAAAAACAGTGGTACCCAGCCCAGCAAATTAGCCAGCATGAGTAGCTTTGCACCCCGGATTGTACCCCGCAACCCGTAAAGCCGACCGAGGTGTAGTAAACCCCAGTAAAATATTAACTGAGCCAGCGAAAATAAAATAAAGCCTGCAAGCTTTAGGTCGATGAGTTGGTCGATGTAGGCAAGTGCTGCGCCACTCATGCCGCATAAGGCGGCTAAATTGAAATCTTTGGTAACGTTTCCCAGCAATGACAAAGCGTGGGGTGTGCGGAGCAGGGGTGGTATTGAGGCTGGATCGGCCGGTTGCAGTTCAATAAAAGTGTCTAGCGTAGCCCATGTGTCCATGCCAACTTTCCAGACCATAGCGTTACCGGGCAGTTGCTGCTGCCTAACCTCCTCGGCCGTGAACGGGCCGGTTTGCTGTTCAGATATAGCTACATAGTACAAGCTATTGTTCATGGCTTCAGAGTAGTTTGAGCGCCGTTCAGCGTAATAGTGCCGCTCAGTTGCTGCACCTCGTAGGTTTCCTTAGGACTAATAAAGTCTAACTGGACGTAAACGGGCTGATCGCTACCTGTTACGGCTACCTGTCCCTGGATACGCAGTCGTCCGGCCTTCTGTTGTCCATCATCGGTATTAGACAGTTCAACGTCCAGCGGTCCACCGTTCAGCACGACTCCGGAGCGATGCCTGTAATTATGAAAATAAAGTTCACCCCCGGCGCGCATTTGGCCGGTAAATAGTCCGCCCAGCCCGGCTCCGAAATCACGAAGTTCAGCCGTACCGTCATTGTTTTTGCCGTTTTTGGTAAAGATCAGTACCATATTTTTAAGGCTCTTGTCGTCGTGAAAGACGCTCATC
This sequence comes from Spirosoma taeanense, assembly GCF_013127955.1. Classification (NCBI taxonomy): domain Bacteria; kingdom Pseudomonadati; phylum Bacteroidota; class Cytophagia; order Cytophagales; family Cytophagaceae; genus Spirosoma; species Spirosoma taeanense. The sequence continues at coordinate 4,490,786 of NZ_CP053435.1, read as the reverse complement.
AAACCGTCGCCTATGGCTAAAGCTACCTTATCTGGTCGACTGGTTAACCCTCCAATCAGCGCCTGAAGAATAGCTAATAACAAAATCAAGGTGGCAAAAAACAAGACAGGCCGGGGCACCTGATTCCAGAAAGCGCTCCGGGCCGGTGTAGTTGTATTGGCATTTAAAATTTCCATGATCCTTAAAATCCCTGTTCTTCCTGCCGTTTCTGATAATACTCTTCCTGCTGCCGGTCGTAGCGTGCCTGTTCTTCGGCACGCTGTTGTTGCTGATGCTCATACATCTCCTGTTCGCGCTCATCGCGTTCTTCCTTACGTCGCTGGTCATATTCTTCTCAGTGCCGCTTATTATCAGCCTGCTCCTGAAGTCTTCGGTCGGCTTCTTCTTGCTCCCATTCACTATGACGTTGGGCTGGTGATCGGTAACCGCCACTAAACAGGTTGAGCAGTGAGCCAGCTAGTCCCCATACCTGCGCGTTTTCGTCGCCAACCGGCCTGAATCGGTTGTTCGCTTCGCCTGATTGAGCTATCGGCTGATCAGCACTGCCCGTAGACCGGCGGACTGGCCAGAATAGTTTGGCCAGCAGCAGGGCCACCAGAAGGAGCATACTGATTCGAAAGCGGGCTTTGCTGCCCCGAGCGAATGTGTGATGATTTGCCATTGCTGTTATGGAGTTTGTCAACAGAAAGGTCACTGGCTATCTGCGGAAAGCAATGTCCGGCGCAGGAGTTGACTACCAGACTCGTCGTCGGGGGCAGCTATACGGAAATTGCTGATACTCTCCGAAAATCCATCATTGTCTTTGAACGCCCGTCCTGTGTTCACCGGAATCAGGTCGTTGTTGGGATCGCCGTAGTCATTGAGCATAAACAGCGTACTTTGCAGATTGCGGATGCCGGTCGGGGTTATTTCGCCGGAATAGACATCCAGTGTGCGGCTACGGCTCCCGTTGCTGGGCCTCACGGTTTCAAGCACGATGAACAGTGAAAAGAAGTTACCGCTGCCGGAAAGCAGCGTTCCCTGGCCCGTTGAGGTGGCAATCACCCGGCTGCCATCCACCGCCTTAGTGTCGAGTGAGGCTGTCAGCGCAGTACGATTCTGATTGTAAATTTTTAATTTCAGATCAGCAAATCCGTCCGGCTTTACGGGCTCATTCGGTACGGTACTTTTGGTCATGTACAACCGCGAAATCAAGTACGCGCCTTCTACCGGGGGTGGCGTACGCCCGTCGTATACAGGAACACCCAGATCACGTATTTTGGCGATGGTTTCGGCCGGAACAGCCTTTAGAATGGCGCTGCTGAAATCGTTGCCGTTAGGCTGGATGACTTCTCGTTTTATAGTGCAGCCTGCCAGACAGAATAGCAAAGAGGCCGCTGTAAAAAATACTTTTTTCATACTACTGGTGTGAAGATTAAGTTAGAATAAGAAGCCGACGCCAATGCGCAATCCTGCATAATTCATTGGTGGAACGCCATACTGGCCGGTCCAGGTAGCTTTTTGGTGGGCTCGGTAAAACAAGCTTAAGTCAGTCCACACGCGTTTACTACGGTTAGTGGTGTAACCTATCGCTCCGCCATAGCCGATTTGCAGGCCCGAAAAACTCTCACGGCTGGAATCAAATCCCGCCTTGATCATCAATAGATTGATGCCTGCTTCGGGAGTCAAATGGACGGAATGTGTCAAGTAAACAGGTATGGATAGAAATAATGGAATCTGGGTAGCTTCGCTGAAGTACTGACTCTGTACAGGGCCTTCGGCGCTTTCTTTGTAATCAACCTGAGTTGACCAACGCCAGTAACCCGTTTGCAGCGCTACGGTAAACCAGTTCGAGAGCCGGTATCCTACTAAGCCCTCCCCACCGAAACCAACGACGTGCGCATAGCCATCGGTTTTACTGGTCCAGTTGGGCCGGTCTCCAACCATATACCCAGCCGCTCCCCGTAGTTGTGTGTACAGTTGCGACGCTTTGCGCACAGTAGGCGGCTGTTGGATAATGGTCGTTGGGGTTTGTTCAGGCGGGCAGTCAATAAGTTGCACCCGGCCGTCGGCAAACTCTACCCGTAGCACACTACCACAGGGAATTTCTTGCAGAGGGTCATTTTCTCCAGTTTTGTAGAGTATGGTCCGATCCGACAAATACACTAGCGGCACTAAAATGGTCTGTCCGCTGCGCAGGTAGATTTTGTTCACTACCTCAGTATTGAGACCAATAAACTGCATCTCAACCCGCCGATTCAGCAACCGGCCGCTCTCCGTTGTATTGGGCGCAACGGGCCGCTCTTCTCCATAGCCCCGAAACGTAATCCGTTTGGCCACTACCTGTCCTGGCCCAATCAGGCGGTCACGCACGGCCCGGGCGCGATTTTCCGACAATACCTGATTATTGCGGGGTAGCCCGATGTTATCGGTATGCCCACCAATTTCGAGGATAACCGCTGGAATTTTGTTGAGTACGGCCGCTATTGTATCGAGATAAACCGCGCTGCTAGCCGTAAGCCGGAAAGAGTTTGTCTCAAAATTAATGTCCTGAAGTTTAATTTTCAGCCCTTTCAGATTAGGCCGCTGTCGCAACGAGTCGAGAATTTGTTGAAGCGGGCTGTTAATCCGCGCGACCGAATCGCGGGGTGTTGACTGCGGTTGCTGTGAACGGGCCGGATTAACTAGCAGGGCTATACCTAGTAGAAGCCAGTAAAGCTTAGTCATAAGCAGAAGAAGGGTAAAGGATTAAGAAAAACGACGCGAAGATCAAAAGCAGTGCTCGGGCGGGCGAGCTAGCTCAACCCACCCGAACAGTTTGTTTATTACTGCTTTTTCAGGTCAGAAAATCTGCCGTAAACAGAAAGGGTGTATTTGCCGATACCACTGTCAAGGGGCGTCACTACAATCTTATATTGCCCTTTAGTGGTAGCCCGGATCAGAGCCACGTAATTTCCACTGCCAGAGTAACCGATCTCTTCTCCGTTAGGGTTATACACGTTGAAATAGCCCCTGATATCTGGCGAACGAAGCGAAACATCAATAAGGGTGTTATTATCCGTTACGTTTAGTGTATACGTTGTCGCAGCGTTTTTGCCTCTGTACTCATCTTTCAGAATCGATGACTCGAACACATATTGTTTCAGATTTTGTACCTGGCCGAATATATCTAGGGTATACTTACTGATCGCATCCCGTCTGCCTGAACCAAGCCAGAAACCATAGGTGCCTTTGTTGAGCTTCTCATTTAAATGATTGGGTGTCCCCACACCAGAGTAGCGGACCTCGGCGCCCGAAGGTCCAAACAATGTCATCCAGAGGGTCGTCTCCCCCGACTGTATATCAAGATCGGTATACGAATTATCGGCTACTACGTCGAACGTATAGTAGTGATTACGAGGTGTATACTCATTCCCGCCCCCGCCTTCCGGCCCAAACGTTACTTCAGTTGCTTTGGCGCGTAAGGCCGCTACACGGACGAAGTCTGCGCTTAAACCGCGTCCTTTTAAGGTATATGCACCAATGTCGTATCGTCGGCCTGAACAAACCATAATCTTGTATTTTCCGGAATTTACAATCACATCTTCCGTCTGATTACGTCCGAATCCTGACCGGCCAATTTCCTCTCCGTTCGGATTATAGACGTAAAGTCCCACGTTGATATCTGGTGAGGTCAGCGTCAGAGAAACGGGCTGATTGTTGGTAACTACCTCGAACGTGTAGAAGTGATTACGGGGCGTGTAGTCGTTGCCCCCGCCAGTTCCATCGGCAACTGTCCAGCTTCCCGTAGTTACGCGAACTACAGGCACCGTTACTGTTACAGTAACGTCGGCCGTGACCGCTGGCCAGACACCATCCGATACGGTTAAGGTCATGACGTAGGTGCCTAAACCATCGGGAGTTAACTCGGCTACTGCTTTATCGGCATTGGCCAAAGTAGGATTACTGCCCGTTGGTTTGGCTTTGATAGTCCAGTTGTAAGTTAGTCGGTCGCCATCTGGATCGCTTGATTTTGATCCATCTAGCGTCACCTTACGGCCGGTCGAAACGGTGGTTGATACTCCCGCGTTGACATTTGGCGGGCTACCTGGCAACGCCACTGTAATTGTCACTTCCATTGAAGAAGTTTGTCCATCGCTGTTAGTCACCGTCAATACCAGCACATAGATGCCGGGCTTATCGGGCGTAAACTCCGCCACCATGTTGTTCGGGTTGGTAATTACCGCTTTACTGTCGGCGGGCTTGGTTTTGATTGTCCAGGTGTAAGTCAGGCTTTTCTGCTGAGGATCGCTTGACGTTGATGCGTCGAGAACAACCGCTTTATTTAGTACGGCCGTCTGAGTTACACTAGTGACTTTAGCGACGGGAGGTTGCCTTGGGGGCTTATTTTCTTTGTTACAGCTAGAGAAGATCAGGCACAGGAATGCCACCTTTAGCAATAATGCAGCCGGATGAGATTGCATCCATACACTTAATCGGATTGATCCCAACTGAAGAAGTAATCGTGGTTGCATAAAGGATGAAGGTTTATAAAAGTGGTTGATAAATTTTGCGGGGAAATGGATTTAGTCGTACTATACAGTACGGGAGCTTTATCAATGGCAGGCCTGGTCGTAGTCGTAGACATGCCGGACAAAATCCCGCCAGGCGGAAGCAGGATACTTGGTAGCTAACGCTGGACAATCAGCGTACAACTCCTTGAATTTGGATTCGTATTCCCCTTTCCGCAACCGGTATGCTACGTTGTTTTTTCGTATGTAATAGGACTTGTCAAGGCCACCGGTAATCATCACAGGTCCGAAACCAACTCCAGACGTTTGGCCTGCTGCCGGATCATGATAAACCCGGATCTTATTGTCAAAGCCGGGATTCAACAGTTGAAGTAATACATCGCGCTGCTGATCACTCAGATATTCATGATAGAAATTGACCATATCCCGCTTGATTTCATTCATGTTCGAATTCTTGGCTCGGTAGACTGATCCTACCGATTCTAGTGCGGCAATGCCCTTAGCGGCATCGGCGGGTGGAAAGCCCATTTCCTGTAGGTCGGCAGCGTTATATTCGACTGACTTTCCATCGGCTGTTTTGACAGTAAGCCCTTCGATAGCGCCTTTCTTACGACGAATTTTCTCAAGTATGACCGTTAAACGCTGTCCATCTTTGGTAATTAAATACCCTGGCTTCTGCATGGACAAAAATTCCATTTCGGGCAAAAACTGTTGTGCATGAACGGCAGTAATTACTAAGCTGGTGACCAGCAGACTTACAAATAATAGTTTCATTGCGTAGTAGCTATAAAGTGATCGTTTACGAGGTATGGGTGAAATTGGTGACTCATGAGTGACTAGTATATCCTCTGCCAGGAGACGCTTTGGTCAGTAGGGTACATAGATTGGTTTTCTTTTATCTAGTAAGCCGTTTTTTGAAATTACAAGTGGGTTTAGCTTACTATTAATTACAATATGTACATAGGCTAAGGCTACTAATACTAAAAGAGAATAGGTTGAGAAGCTGGTGTGGATACAAATGGAAAGCGGCTGTTTGACCTGACAAAAATGGGAAGGGGCAATAATTTACGCTGCTGAAAAACAGCAGTTTGTGGAGTAGCCAATTGGAAAATTTCCTGTCTTTTGATCTTACTTCTGGAAATTTTCTTCGAGCCTGTGGAGCTGGATGCCGTACTTTGCTATGTATTTATGATTCACTCGAATGGCCTTTATCAAATTGGCCTGCTGGCTGCTCCTGTTGGTATCAATTAAGTCGGTCGCGGCTTCTGTGCCACTAACCGATTCAACGGGTCGACTGTCCATAGGCCAGTGGGTTGAGTATGTGGAGGATTCGACGTACCAGCTCTCGTTAAGCGATGTTCGTTCAAGACTGTACCGCAACCGGTTTATCTCAACTCACCAAAAGGCTCCCAACTTCGGCTTTCGAAATGCTGCATTCTGGTTTCGCTTCAGCGTGCGCAATCTCTCACGCGACAGCCTGTGGGTGTTTGAGCAAGCTCTGCGAGGCATGGGTCAGATTGAGGTATATGTGATCGATCCCGGAGGTCGGGTCCTACCGCAGTGGGGCGGGGATTTTATCTATTCACGTAAGCAACAGCTGGCCAGTGCTGGCTACGCATTTCTGTTACGCGTCGGTCAGGGTAAAGTAGCAACGGTGTACGTACGAATGGTACCCTACGGAGGCCAGGCGTTTTTTCCGATGTATCTGTCAACCCTATTCGTTTACAAACAACATGACCAGCTTGCCGTCCTGCTATGGGGTATTTATTACGGGTTGTTGTTAACTGGCTTTTTGTACCACCTGTTACTATGGATGTTTACCAGGCAAACCGCTTATGCTTATCTGAGCCTGTATCTAGCTACGTATTTTTTATTCGAGATTAACCGGGGGCTGAGTCCAGCTCAGCAATATTTATGGCCCGGTTTGAGATGGCTGATCCAAAATGGCCTGAACCTATTTTTTACCGTTACCCTGCTCGCATTTGTTAACTTCTATAGTTACGTATTCGGTTTTAGGTTAGAATCCAAACGAGCGAAGATTAGTACAGCTTTAATAGCTGGGTACATCATTTGTTTATGGTTGCTTCTGTTCTTTGTTCCTGGACTGTCTCGTAACTTCATCGCTATTTGCCAATTTCTACCTACGGCTGGTTTTCTGGTTGTTGTTGGTTTCCGAAAATTGCGGGCGGGCCATATCTATACTCATTTTTATTTGTATTCACTTATATGCTTCATTGGTGGAGGAGTCCTGTTTTCAATCAATCGGGCAGGTATCTTACCCGGTGACGACTTCGCTGTACATTATACGGGTAACCTCGGTTCCATTCTGGAAATCATTCTAATGTCGTTTGGTGTTGCTTTTGCCTTGCGACAGGAGCAGAGAAATACTATATACTTTTCCGAAAAGGCCAGGACTGCATTTACCGAAGGGCGTGCCGAGGAACTCAACTTGGTAGCCCTGCGGCTACACCACGAAGCGGGGAATAACCTGCTTCTGCTCTTGAAAACCATTGAGCGGCTTTCGCCTGATCAGCCTATTTCGGGGCAAACCATCAAGATGCTCTACAGCCAGGCTTTTGACAGCTACTCGATGGTACGTAACTGGGCATATTCCGCAACGCCCGAAACACTCCTGAATCAGGGATTGGCTATTGCTCTGCAAAAATTGATAGACCGGGCTAATCAGACGGAAACTGTCTCGTTTTTGTTGTTAATAACAGGTGATGAAGATAAACTGCCTTTGAAGGTTCAGTTTGAATTATACTATGTCTGCGTTGAATTGGTCAATAACATAATAAAACACGCGCAGGCAACAGAAGCGAGTCTATACGTTTGTATCCAACAGAACCTTGTTATAACCGAATGCCGCGACGACGGCATTGGCTTCATTCAGCCGGTGGGTTCGTCTGCAGGAGGCATGGGATTAGATACAATTAGGAAGCGACTGACTCGCATTGGTGGCACCTATGAAACGCATCGGCTCCGTGATCGTGGAATGAAAGTAGTTGTTCAGATTCCGCTGTCAGATCAGCCCATTCTTACGGGCAAATAAGGCAATGCCTACATCGCCGACAACACCAATTTTTTCGGCAATTCGCTTGACCTGAGCATAAATAGCTGACGGTGAGAGGTTCATCTGAGCTGCTATCTCTTTCTTGGGCATATCCTCCGCCACTAATTTAATAATAGCCAACTCATCGAGGGTAAGCGCTTTCAATTCATTAGACTGCCCATCAGCGTCTACTCGTCTTTGTTGCAACTGGATCAGCGTTCGGGCAACAGCCGGGGATAAGTATTCCTCTCCATCTACTACGGCCTGCAATACCAGGCGAAGTTGGGCCTCAGTTTCGTATTTGACCACGTAGCCATTTGCCCCTGCCAGAACACCTGCCTGTACTACCTCGGCATCATCAAACTGTGTATAGATCACCGATCGAATAGCTGGGTGTTGTTGGCGGGCAAGAGTTACTAGTCGAAGACCCGCTTGTTTTTCGTCAAATAACTGAACATCGGCGATTAATAGATCAAATGATTGCCTGAGCAACATTTTTTCTGCCTCTGCTAATCGGCTAACGCATTGCACATCATACTCTGGATTAATATCATACAGAATTCGTTTAATACTCGCTGTCATTAGTGGAAAATCCTCTGCTATCAGCACTGATTTCACCTTATCCATAAATTGGTAACAACTTCGTAAACCATTGTTTATCAATGAAGCAAAGTGATATTGGCCTCATTTTCCATGGTTCCAAAGTAATCAGGAATTACGGTTAGGTATAGCAGTAACGAGGTAAAATATATTAAAGGGGGGTACTTTTTAAAGTGCCGGATTCGGGGGTAAACCTCCGAATCTAATGAAAACAAAACGCTTATTGACCAACACTGACCGGATAATCTTCCGGAACGCATTCCTGAAAAACAATGGCACGTCTATCAAAACGGATTATCTTCAGAATAGCGAAGTATGGGGCTGTTATCTGAATGACCATTTAGTAGCTGGATTTATTATTAACCGTACACTGCCGCTTCGTTATCTGGAACATTTTTCCGAAGCTTTCGGACAGGAGTTACTGCGGTCGCACCAGCTAAACAATGTAACCGAGGTTACCTGCATCTGGCACGCGCGCGATCGGCCTTTCCCAGTTTTTGCAAAGGCAGAATTGTATCTACAGAGTGTTCTAAAAGCAGTTACCTGGCAGTCCTGGCTAGCTAACACGACAATTCTCGGGGGTAGTTTTGAAGCGAAAGTAGCCCGGCGGCAGCGAACGCTCCTTTGCCATCTGTTGTTTCAGGAAACTATTGAGGTGAATGGACAGTTGAAAAACGCTCAGCTTTATTACGCTCATGCCCAACTAGTTGTCTTCCGGTTTCCCATTGCCATTTCCCGTATGTTGATCGAGGAAATTAAGAAAAGTCTAAGTACACGAATACAACAGCTACAGAAGCAGTGGCGGCAACTCATTTTTAACTTCCTGACTAAAAGCAGGAAGGTCACTCCGAAAAATAGCTAGATCCGCTCAAGTGTAATGATAGAAGATCATGCTATATACCACACTTATCCATATTGAGTACTGAAGCCCACCAAATCAGCGACATCTACCAGGCCGTCTGGTGGGATAAGTAATAGTCGGTGAATTAGAGCCAAACCCTGCCCGTCAATCAGCGCTGATTGACGGGCAGGGATTTAGATTTTAAAGGGGTGATAGAATAAGAAAGCTAGCCTGCGACGTTCCTGTTCAAACCGAGTTGCAAATTTTGAATCATTGGCTGAAAAATACCTGAATACATCCGGGCATATGCAAATCTGGCCGGTGGGTCAAAGCCCGAACAGTTGACGTTTGACGAAAATTCGAATTGGTTTGCCCATCCCGCACCCGATAACAACTGGATTGTGTACATTGCCTACACGTCCGATGAAAAGCAAAGTCATCTGTTCGGTAAAACGTTAAGCTGCGCCTGATGGACCTTAAAACCAAAGCCATTAAAGACATTCCTCTGGTGTTTTACGGTAGTCAGGGTACGATCAGCGTACCGTCGTGGAGCTCCGATAGCCGAACGATTGCCTTTGTTAGTTACCGGGTCAACTAAGAAATTATCTCAAACTTTTTTTCGCGTGAAAAACCATAACCAAGCTTCAAGAAGACGTTTTCTACAACAAATTGGGGCAACCAGTTTAGTGGCCGCGTCCTCGCCCTTATCGTCGCTGGCCGCTCGTGCCAAAGCCGAAGAGCGCATCTTACACTATGAAAAACCCATCTCGCCCAACGATACTATCCGATTAGGGGTGATTGGGTATGGGGTTCAGGGTCATTTTGACCTTAATACGGCCCTCAAAGTGCCGGGCGTTGAACTGGCGGGCATCTGCGATTTATATACAGGCCGCCTTGAAAATGCCAAAGAGCAATATGGTACTGAGTTATATACGACCCGTAACTATAAAGAACTATTAGACCGGAAAGATATCGACGCGGTGATTATTGCCACCCATGATGTCTGGCACGCGCGCATTACGTTGGAAGCGCTGGCCAAAGGCAAGCACGTGTATTGCGAAAAACCGATGGTCTATAAAATCAGCGAAGGGTATCCGGTCATAGCAGCCGCTAAAAAGGCGGGTAAGGTATTGCAGGTGGGTAGCCAACGGGTCAGTAGCATCGGGTATGCCAAAGCCAAAGAACTGCTGGCGGCCGGTGAAATCGGTAAACTCAACATGGTGAATGCCGTCTATGACCGGCAAAGCTCGATTGGCGCCTGGGAATACACGATTCCTAAGGATGCAAATGCCCAGACAACGGATTGGGAGCGGTTTATTAGCGTAACGGCTACTAAAATGCCGTTCGATGCCAAGAAGTTTTTCTGGTGGCGGGCGTTTAAAGAGGTAGGTACGGGCGTAGCGGGCGACCTGTTTATCCACCTGCTGAGTGGTACGCACTTTATCACCAACTCAAAAGGGCCCCAAAGCATTTATAGTACCGGGCAGTTCAGTTACTGGAAAGATGGACGTAACCTGCCCGACGTAATGTCGGGCGTGATGCAATACCCCGACAGCCCCGAACATGCTGCGTTTCAGTTGACCCTGCAGGTGAATTTTATCAGCGGTACGGGCGGGCAGGAGGTGATCCGGCTGGTTGGTTCGGAAGGAGTTATTGATGTGGTTGGTAATAACATCAGCGTCAGGCATAGTCTTATGCCCGAAGCGCCCGGCTTTGGCGGTTATGATTCGGTGTTCACCTTCTCCAAGGCGATGCAGGAAGAAATGCGACAGGAGTATGATGCCAAATGGACTCCTGAGCAACGAAAAAGACCAGTCAAGGAGGATATTGTTTTTAAAGCCCCCGATGGCTATAGTGATCATCTGGATCACTTTACCAACTTCTTCGATGCGATCAGAATGGATAAACCCGTCGTGGAGGATGCCCAGTTTGGCTTTCGGGCTGCCGCACCTGCGCTGTCCTGTAACGCAAGTTTCCTGAGCAAAAAAATCGTGCAGTGGGACCCTGTCAACATGAAGTTGAAGGTATAGGGAAAGGAAGCCATAAAAAGAACGGTAGTTAAGCGAGCTGCTCAATCTCGCTTAACTACCGTTCTTTTTATGAACAAATGACAACGTAAGTGCATTTGAGGTATCTCACTAGCAGTGGCGTCTAAACCGTATTTTCAAGTAGACAATAGGGTTCGTTTTGCGGACTCCTGTGCGTTGGCCCGGAAAGCACTCGGAGAAATGCCTAACCGCTTCTTAAACAGGCGGGCAAAATAACCCGGGTCCTCAAAGTTCAGTTGATACGCAATCTCGGAGATCGAGTAAGCGGAATGTAATAAATAGCGCTGCGCTTCCAGCAGAAGCTGATCCTGTATCACCCCTAATGCCGACTGTTGAACCACCGTTCTGCAGACGCGGTTTAAGTGTACGGCCGTAATGCCAATCTCCTGCGCATACTGACCAATGCTACGTTCGCCCGGCAAGTGCAGTTTGATCAATTGCTGAAACCGGCGGAAATACGCTAAGTGGCGATTGGTGGCTGCCTGGTTATTCACTGAACGTTTCTGCACGAATCGGTATATACTCACTAAGAGCAGCGAGAGGGTGGCTCTGATGGCAAACCCCCGCTCGGGCAAATCATCGTACAATTCAGTGTGTACCTGCCTGATTAAGTCAACTATCGAGCTAAAGGCGAACGGATCCTCTTCTGCCAGGATAATCTGTGGCTGGCTTAGGGCCACTAATACTAAGGGAGATGCCTGAAAAAACGTTTCCAGATAGGCATTCGAAAATAACAGCGCCGACCCGCTCACATCTTCCGAAAACCGGCAGCTATGCACCGTATCAATCGGGATAATAACCAGGCAAGGTGCCTGCAACTGGACTGTCCGGGCGCCTAACTGGCTCGTCAACTGGCCCGTCTCAACGAAGAAGATTTGGAATAAATCGGTGTGTACGTGTGGTTCAATTGTCCAGTCTACCTTACGGAGACGGTCGCCGAATTGTTCACTAAAGACGTAATCCGGCAAATGAGGGGTATAGGCTTCTCCATACACGTCGTAGTTGGTGATGGTATTGTTCATGGGTCATTATCAGTCTTTTATTGCTGCCCATCCTAAATGAGCTGCTGGAAACTGAAAGGGATTCAGCTTTTGAAAATACTCAACGGGTCGGCTAATGCGGATCAGACCTGAAGAATAACGCACAGCTAAAGGGTTTAGCTATGTTTTATTTGTCCTACTCTAAAATCGGATTGTGACAGGGCTGCGCTTAGGGTAGGACTACCTTTGTTCCATGCAACAATCGAAATGGATCAACAGGCAACTTCTTCTGGCTACCCTGACTGTGGCAAGTCTCTGGAGTTCGCCCATACAGGCGCAAACGGCCGATGCCGTTACCATGCAGCGGGGCACCAGCATCACCGGCGGACTGGCGGCTATTCAGGCTGTAACCCCGAAAGGAGAACTGCCAGGTGAAAAAATACCCTACTTCATTCGGCAGGGCGATGGGGAACGTCATCTGGTGGGCGGTCTGGTCGTTAACCTCATTGCCCGGGGCAGCGATACCGGCGATCTGTATGAATGGGCCGTAATCACGGGTGGCAAGGGTGCCCAACTGCCATCGCATACCCATGCCAGCACCCACGAGGCTATTCTGGTGCTGGAAGGTGAAGTTGATTTGTGGCTGGCTGGTACCCATTACCGGTTGATTAAAGGTGATTTCGCCAGTGTTCCCCCGGCTACGGCCCACGCGTTTCGCCTGATGAGCCATCATACGCAACTAGCCTCTATTACGAGTGGCAATCGCATCAGTGCCTTATACCAAACGATGGGTAAGCCCTATAAGGGTTATGTGCAACCTTCGGATGCGGTGCCTGCCCTCGATGAGACTACGTTAAAAAAAGCCGAACAGACCGCCGATGTTCACTTCGATGGCCAACCGCTCAGCGGGCAAACGCCCCAACGGGTCACTAATGCAGCGTTACCTAAGACCGTGGCCCCTTATGTGTTAGCGGCTGGCGAGGGAGATCGGTACACGATTGGCGACCAGCTTTTTGGTATCCTCAGCGATAACGCGACTACGGCCGGAAAACTGCTGGTGGTTACTACGGAAGGCCCGGCCGGACAAATGATCGGCAAACACTATCACCTCAAACATTCGGAAACCTTCTTCTGCATCGATGGGCAGATGAGTATGTGGGCTAACCAGCTGCTGCTGGATGTCAATCCCGGCGATTACGTGGCGGTGCCGGCCGGAACCATCCACGCGTATCAGCTCAAACGTCCCTATACCCGCTTCATGGGCGTTCTGACCCCCGGTATTTTCGAAAACTTTTTCCGTTCAGCATCCGCCTATTCCCAGCACGTGTATCCGCAGGTTCCCTTAGGTGGGCCTAACTTCAGCAAGCTCAACGAACTGGATCTGGTGCTGCTGGAAGGGCCTCCCGCACCTCCGTCCAGCCAGGTCAAAAAGGACTAGCATACTACGCGTTACGTATTGATTGCAACTTCTCGATCAATACGTAACGCGTTTAAACAGAGGTAAGAATCAGTAGTTGATTCGTTTGCTTTCGAAAGCATTCATCCCAAACCCCAAAAGTCACTAGCCCTTAATCCACTGAAAACTATGCGGTTCTCTACTGTTTTGCTCTTTTTACAGTTAGCCGGTTTTTCTCTTTTTGCCCAAAGTCATAAACCTCCGCATCTGGAGAAAAAAGGAAATACGGTGCAGTTGGTTGTAAACGATAAGCCTTTTTTAGTTCGGGGCGGTGAGCTGCACAATTCAACCGTTTCGGGGGCGGCTTACATGCGGCCGGTATGGGCTCAGATGAAGAAGAAACATGTCAACACGGTTCTGGCACCGGTGTACTGGGAACTGATTGAGCCACAGGAGGGAAAATTTGATTTTGCTCTGGTGGACAGTCTGATCTACGGGGCCAGAAAACAAAATCTGCATCTGGGTATTCTCTGGTTTGGCGCTTTCAAAACTACCTACTCCACCTACGTACCGTCCTGGATCAAGACCAACGTTGAGAAGTATCCAAGGGCCAGAAACAGCAAGGGCGAACTGCTGCCTATGCTATCTGTATTTTCCGAGGCTAATCTGAAAGCCGATGCCAAGGCGTTTAAAACCCTGATGCAGCACATCCGGCAGGTAGACGAAAAAGATCAGACCGTGATTATGGCGCAGGTGGAAAATGAAGTCGGAATCTTCAACAATCCGCGTGACTACAGTGATGCTGCCAACAAGGCGTATGATCAGGGCGTTCCGGCCGACCTGATGCGCTATCTGGCGGCCAACAAAGGAAAGCTGCAACCGGAGATTGACAGTGTATGGCGGGCCAGTGGCTACAAAACATCAGGAAGCTGGGAAGAGGTGTTTGGTAAAAGCCAACTGGATGAGAAGAACCCTAAAGTCTTTTCATATTTCCCCGAAGAACTGTTCTCGGTTCATCAGTACACCAGGTTCGTCGGCCAATTAGCGGGTGCGGGCAAAGAAGCGTATCCGATACCGATGTTCGTAAACGCCTGGCCGAAAGCAGCCGGGTTTACGGGTGTGCCGGGCAAATACCCCAGTGGTGGTCCCGTTCCGCACACCCTGGATATCTGGCGGGCCAATGCGCCCGCAATTGATTTCATTACGCCGAACGTCTACGCATCGAAACAGGGAATTTATAACCTGGTGGAGCAATACCATCGCCCCGGTAATCCGGTGTTTATTCCGGAGATCAGACAGGGACTGGAACCCGCCAATCTGGCTTTGTGGATATACGGTCAGCACGACGCTATGGGTGTGGCTCCCTTCGGGATAGACGCTACGCCGGCCGAAGAGGACCCGTTCACCAAAACCTTTGCCGTTCTGGAGCAGGTGCAGGAACTGATTCTGCAACACCAGGGGAAAGGAACGATGGCTGGCGTATTTGTCGATACAACGGCTAAGTCACAAACGTTTACGTTGCCGGGCTATTCGGTGAAGGCCGACCTGGTGGTACCCAGGGTATTTCCTGGTGCGCCACCCGCCGTCAAAAGCGCTACGCTGGCGGGCGGGCTGGTTTTTGCCGTTGGTCCGGATGAATTCATTGCCGTGGGGAGGGATTACGAGCTTACGTTTACGCCCTTAACCGCAAACGCCCAGAAGCCTCAGGTGGACGTGGACTTCATGGATGAAGGCTCGTTCGTAAACGACAAATGGGTAACCACCCGTCGACTGAACGGCGATGAAGGCACCGGTGGCGGTAGCATTGGCAGCTTTGCGATAAAAAATACGCGAGTTGGCATGCTACGCTTTCAAAAGAATCCGAATGGCGATTACAGCGTTGTCCGCATTAAGTTTTACCGGTACTAAGGGCGTATAACCTGACACGTAACACCGGTTTTCTAATACGTCGCCCAGAGCGGAATTGCTAATGAGTCGGATCAAACTCTTTACGTAAAATGTACGGAGAGCAGGTACGTGCAGGAGAGTTTAGTCTGGTCAACTAGCAATATTTGGCTATTAAATTAAACTCTACCTCTATAGCCAATAGCCCCTGTTTCAGGAAGGAACGCGGAGAATGTGCCAGCATCCGCTGCGTAGAATGGCGCTCTCCTGATTCGCCTGCTTACGAACACACTAACCCTAACCAGGAACCCCAATGAAAAAACGTTTTGTAAAAGGACTCGCAC
This sequence comes from Spirosoma taeanense, assembly GCF_013127955.1. Classification (NCBI taxonomy): domain Bacteria; kingdom Pseudomonadati; phylum Bacteroidota; class Cytophagia; order Cytophagales; family Cytophagaceae; genus Spirosoma; species Spirosoma taeanense. The sequence goes on along the minus strand of NZ_CP053435.1, from coordinate 4,475,151 downwards.
TCGGGCTGCTCGTATCCGCCTACGGCCAAAGCCAGGCGCAGACGAAAACCACCGACCCGCTGTTGAAAAATTTCATGACCACCAACGAGGCCGCGAGGCCCCGGGTGTGGTGGCACTGGATGAACGGCAATATCACGAAAGATGGGATTCGCAAAGACCTTTTGTGGATGCACCGCTCCGGCATTGGTGGTTTCCAGAATTTTGATGCGGGCCTCACCACCCCGCAGATCGTCAGCAAGCGCCTGACTTACATGACCCCGGAGTGGCAGGATGCGTTCCGCTATACCACCAAACTGGCCGATTCCTTAAAGCTGGAGATGGCCATTGCCGGTTCGCCCGGCTGGAGCGAAAGTGGTGGGCCGTGGGTAGAGCCCAAAGACGGGATGAAGAAAATTGTCTGGAGCGAAATGCGGGTAAAAGGCGGGCAGCCCTTCAACGGCCAGTTACCCAAGCCGCCCAACACAACCGGCGACTTTCAGAATCTGCCCCTACTACCGGGCTTCGGTGCTGCCGGGCCGGTTACCCCGGCGGCCGAGTATTACGGCGATATTGCCGTGATTGCTTACCGGCTGCCAGCCGCCGACATAGCTCTGGATGACCTGAAACCAACAATTACCTCGAGCGGTGGCAGCTTTAATTTGGCTCAGCTAACCGACGGTGACCTGGCTACTACGACGCTGCTGCCATCCGACACGGTAAAGGGATACGCCTGGATACAGTACGAATTTACCCAGCCGCAAACGATCAAAGCCGTATCGGTGGTGGGTGGTGGAACCTTCATGGGGTTTGGCGTGCCTCCGGCCAGCGAGGATCGTATTCTCGAAGCGAGCGATGATGGCGTGAATTTTCGTCGGATAGACGTTATTCCAATCAGTACGCTGCGGCAGCTGACCATCAGCATTCCGGCAACAACCGCTAAATACTTTCGGGTAACCTTTAAGAACCCGCCACCACCCATCAACTTTGGGGCATTGATGGGTGGAAGACGGGAAGCTCCCAAGCCCCCGGCCGGAACGGGTATTGCTGAACTGGTACTTCATCCGGCGGCACGAATCAACCACGCAGAGGAAAAAGCGGGATATGCTGCCGGCGTCAATCTGAGTAAATACCCTACGCCAGCAGCCAGCGATGTCGTGGCCGAAGCAGACGTTGTGGATTTGACCAGTAAACTGACGACCGACGGTACTCTGAACTGGACTATACCGTCTGGCAACTGGAAAATTGTGCGGTTTGGCTATTCCCTTACGGGTAAGCTAAACCATCCGGCCTCACCCGAAGCGACGGGACTGGAAGTTAACAAGCTGGATGGCGAAGCCGTGAAACGGTACTTCGAAAACTACCTGGATCAATACAAGAACGCCACCGGTGGGTTGATGGGCGCCAAGGGGCTGCAGTACATGGTTACCGATAGCTACGAATCGGGGCAGGAAAACTGGACGCCGAAAATGGCCGAAGAATTCCAGAAGCGTCGTGGCTACAGCCTACGGCTCTGGATGCCGGTATTAACCGGAGCCGTCATTAAAAGCGTGGAAGCCAGCGAGCAGTTTCTATGGGATTTTCGCAAAACGATCGGCGAGCTTATTGTGGAGAACCATTACGACCAATTGACCGACATTCTGGCTAAGCGTGGCATGAAGCGCTACACCGAATCGCACGAAAACGGCCGGGTGTTTATCGTCGATGGGATGGAAGTGAAGCGGACGGCCGCGGTGCCCATGTCGGCCATGTGGACACCAGGCCCGGGCGGCTCTACATTGAGTATGGCGGAAGCGGATATTCGCGAGTCGGCATCTGTCGCGCATATCTACGGCCAGAATCTGGTAGCGGCCGAGTCGTTGACCGCCATTGGTTTTGGACCCAATGGTGCCTGGTCGTATTCCCCAGAAAAGCTGAAACCTACGGCTGATCTGGAGCTGGCCAACGGCCTGAACCGATTTGTCATTCACACGTCGGCCCACCAGCCGGTCGATGACAAGATTCCCGGCTTAGGGCTTGGACCTTTCGGGCAGTGGTTCAACCGGCATGAAACCTGGGCTCCGCAGGCGAAAGTCTGGACGGATTACCTGGCCCGTAGCAGCTACATGCTTCAGCAGGGTAAATTCGTGGCCGATGTAGTGTACTACTACGGCGAAGACAATAACGTTACGTTCCTGTTCGGTCAGAAGATGCCCGCTATTCCCGCTGGTTACAACTTCGACTTTATCAATGCCGATGCGCTGGTCAACCTGCTCCAGGTCAAAGAGGGCAGGCTCGTTACCCCCAGCGGTATGCGCTATCGGGTAATGGCTCTGGATTCCAACAGCCGTCAGATGACCTTGAAGGTAGCCCGTAAACTGCGCGATCTAGTGAAAGCCGGGGCCGTTGTGGTTGGTCCGAAGCCCACTGGCACGCCCAGTCTGAACGACGACAAAGCTGAGTTTAACGCCATCGTCAATGAACTGTGGTCGGCCAACGGGAGCGCAGCAGCCGGTAAAGTACGTGGACAATCCCTGCAGGCCGTGCTCAGCGACCTGAACGTAGCCCCTGATTTTACGTATGCAAAACCGCAGGCTACTACCGAACTACGGTTTGTGCACCGTACGCTGCCGGGTGCTGATGTGTTCTGGGTAAACAACCGGAACAACCGGGTCGAGGATTTGCAGGCCCGCTTCCGCGTCAGCGGCAAAGAAGCCGAAGTGTGGCATCCCGAAACCGGTAAGGTCGAGAAAGTAAGCTACTCGTCTGCAAACGGCATTACCACCGTTCCTCTGCACCTGGAACCTGCCGATGCAGTGTTTGTCGTGTTCAAAAACACCACTACGCAGGCAAGTTATACCGCTCCGCAGCGCGTAACGAAGGAATTGATGACGCTTGACGGGCCCTGGAACGTAAGCTTTCAACCCAACCGGGGTGCACCTGCACAGGCTACGTTTACCCAACTGGCTTCCTTCACGGACAACAGCAATGCCGGTATCAAATACTTCTCGGGAACGGCTACCTACACCAAGCGGGTCAACGTACCGGCTAACATGCTGGCCGGTGGCAGACAGGTGATGCTTGACCTGGGCGACGTAAAGAATCTGGCCGAAGTGACAGTAAACGGAAAGTCGCTGGGTACAGTCTGGAAGGCACCCTTCAAACTGGATGTGGGTAATGCCCTGAAAGCGGGGGAGAACGTCATTGAGGTAAAGGTTACCAACCTGTGGGTGAACCGCCTGATTGGCGATGCGCAGCCCGGTGTAACCAGCAAGATTACGTACACAGCTTTGCCATTTTATCAGGCAGACTCGAAGTTGTTGCCTTCGGGTTTATTAGGGCCGGTTAAGCTGATCGCGGCATCCGTGGAAAGTAACTAGTTACCGTAAATTGCCTGCCGCCCGGCTGTAATATGCTTTTCTCACGTATTGCAGCCGGGCTTTCGATGTAGCGCTGAAGATCAAGGCTCACTTACTGGTAGAGCTTACTTCAGAACTTTTCTGGTAGCCGATGCGCATGGCTACAGCCGTAATGCTCTGGCCCGGTGGCAAGGTAACGGGACCGGTATAGACCCGCCAGCCTGAACCGGCACCTGCTGGTTTATACGCTAGAGAAGCCCCTGGCGTCGAACAGCTCAGCGTTAGTTTATTGCCCGACCAAATCATTTGTGGAGACGCGGTTGTCGGCGGTGTATCCTGCCCGTGCCACCACTGCCGCACAAGTTCCTTCTCCGGAATGGCCCCCAGGTCTTTAGTGTCAGTCAGCCAGCGATCCATTTCCTGCCGCAACCGGCGTAAATGCTGGCTATATGCAGGCTGCGTCGCGAGGTTGGTTAATTCATACGGGTCGGTTTTCAGGTCGTATAATTCCTCAACGGGTTTGGTTTTCTGGAACCACAACATCTGCGTCGGGTTGAGAGCCCCCGCATCGCGTAACCGTAACAGCTCGGCCATCATCGGCTGTTGTTTTCGGTAGTCAATATCCATGTAAAGCGGTTTCTGAGGAAAGAAATTACGGATGTACTGGTAGCGTCCGTCATGAACCGTCCGCACGCGGTCGTACTCTGAATCCAGCCGGTCGCGGGCCGCAAAGACGTACCGATGCGGCTGAATACTGGCGGGCCGCTTTCCCGTTTTTAGGTTTAGAAAAGCGTTTCCCTGCATATAATCCGGCGGCTTGATACCGGCCAGCGTCAGGACGGCTGGAGCAAGGTCGATCATCGAAACAAGTTCCTCGCGGGTGGTTCCGGCAAAACGGCCGTCTGGAAACCGCACAAGCAGCGGCACCCGCAGACCCCGGTCATAGATCTCACGTTTGACGAACGGAAGGCCATCGCCGTGGTCGGACCAGAAGAAAATGATCGTTTTATCAAGCTGGCCATCCGCTTCCAGCTCGTCGAGCAGCTGGCCCACCCAATCGTCCATATCCCGAATGTTGCTGTAAAACCGGGCCATATCCTGCCGAACGGTCTTCGTATCCGGATAATAAGGCGGTACATGTAGCTGAGCCGGATTAGCCCGAAGCGGTAGGTCTTTCCGCATCCATACCTGCGATTCATGCGTAACGACGCTGTTGAATACCGCAAAAAACGGTTGGTCCGGGCTGCGATTGCGCCAGTGCGCCTTTTTGCTGACTTCGTCCCAGACCGTTGGGGGCGCTTCAAACTGGTAATCGGTTTTGTCGTTATTGGTGGTATAATACCCGGCCGCCCGCAAATATTCTGGAAACGCTTTTACATCAGGCGGCATCACAATAGAGTATTCCTTTGGCAGGCCAGTTTTTTCGGGATAGGTGTTGTTGAGCGTGCGCATATTGTGACCGCCGGTGCTGGTCTGGTACATGCCCGTAATGATGGCGTTGCGGCTTGGTGCACATACACCGGCCGTGCAGAAGACGTTTGTGTAGCGAACACCCTCCCGCGCCAGCCGACTGATATTGGGCGTGCTGATGGTTGAATCGCCATAACTCGCCAACCGGGGCGACATATCTTCGCAGGAAATCCAGAGAATGTTGGGGCGGTCGGGAGCCGGGGCTAAATCTTCAGAAAGGGGAAGCCAGCCCGAGGCCAGTCCGGCAACGGCTAACAGCAGTAAAAAGAGAGCAGAACGGTAACGCATAGGCAGCACCTGATTTGAAATCGGCAACTGCTGCTAAAAGACCATAAGCGATGGTTTTTATACTTGCGGCTAACTTATTTATCTGTGCATTGCGACGCCGTGTCCAAAGCTTCTTTGAGTCAGCCTTTGGATTACTGGCTACCCCCGATCATCAGTCGGTTTTTCGGAACGTCATAAGTGGTTTGCCGTCCTGCAGCAAGATGAGATTGCCCTCGCCAACACGGTAGGTTAGCGGCTGGCTCAGAGCCTCCAGAAAATCGCCTTCAAAACGACCCGTTTCGCCCGCGCAGGCCATTTTGGTCGTTACCAGCGGTCCAAACCGAATTTGCCGACTGTCGGACTGCACCTTTCCGCTGAGCCGGTTACAGCCGGTTGTGCCAGTTACGCGCTGATTGGTCAATGAAATTTCAAGGCGGGGCAACTCATTCCGCGGGCCGCCAGCCGTTACGGTATGATTCTGAAAACTGGTCAGCACCCACGTGTCCTGCAGCAGAGTAATCTGTCGGAGCGATACGCCACAGCCGAGATAACTTTTACCGTGTACGTCTACTTCCACGCGGTAATCGAACCGATACCCCGACGCATTGTCCACGCAGCTGTCGGGTCTGAACAGCACTCTGATGCGTCCGGCGGAGTCACTCAGGTCAACATTGAAGCGGAAAGAACCGTCGGAATCGTTTAACCGCTGTGGTACATTCGATAGAACACTGTCGCCGTTGAACGATTTAAACCGAAGTCCCTGGGTTGGATTGATGGTCATTGACCAGTCAGGGTCGTTACCCAGCGCAACAAGCTCATCGCCCGCCCGGAGGTTACGGCTGAAATCGGGCAGGCTGGGTGTTGGCGTCTGGGTGGTCGCTTCAGTTGGCTTATTGAGCGGGGTAAGCGTAGCGGCCAGCTGGCGCGACGGACGACGGCAGGCTGTAACGAACAGCAGGAGGCCAAACAGGAGAAAGCGCATAGGCAGGGCGTTGACGAATGCGGTTAGGCAATTCCGGACGATTAGCGAGGTTACGGCAGGTATTAAACAGTCTAACCAGACGAAGAGTTAAATCTGTTTATTAACAAAACGTTATGAAGAAGGGATGGATTATTGCGCTTACACTCCTGCTGATTGGAATCGTCGGAGCTTTTATCTGGTATAGTCGTCTGAAAAGCAATGCCGCAGCCGAAGGTGGGCCGTATGATAACACGCTCAAGCCACGGCTGGAGATGAGCACCATCGACATCCACAACATCGACGATGATTATATCGACATGGATGTCAGGATGTTGATCGACAACCCATTACCCGTAGGCTTTAAGGCAAGTCGACTCAATTACACCGTATTGATGGCCAATACACCTATCGTGGAGGATAAATACGAGAAGGCCATTGAAGTAAAATCTGGCGACAGCACCTACGTAACACTGCCGATGCGGGTAATGATCAAAAAACTGTCGACGGTGCTGGAAACACTTGATAAAAAAGGCATCGACAGTACAACCTATACCGTTCGGAGTACATTCGACCTCGATGTCCCCATTCTTGGCAATCGTACGTTTAGCCAGACCTTTGAAAAGCGGTTACCCACGTTTTACATTCCGAAGATAAAAGTCGAAGACATTGATTTCGGCAAACTGGGCTTAAAGCGAACCGACGTAGCGGCTAAAGTGAACATCGTCAATAAAAACAAGTTCGACTTCAGTTTTACGGACACGCGTTATACGGTATCGATTAACGGCAAAGAAATTGCGGAAGGGTATCAGCCAGAGCCCATCGTTATCAAAAAGCAGGCCACTACGCCCGTGGTATATCCTATCACGATCAAGCCGGGCCAGACGCTGGAATTGTTGCCGAAAATGTTGTTCGATAAAAAAGACACCCCTTTTCTGGTAACCATGACTAGTAAACTTATCGATAAAAGCGGGAGCGTAATGCTTAATAATAGTAAATTCAACACCACCATTCGGGGCACGCTTGCCGACTTCAAAAAAGATTAATGAAATCACAGTATGATCTGATTGCCATTGGAGCCGGTTCGGCTGGCTTAGGTGTTTCTATTGCCATGAAGCGGCTCGGCTTTGAGGTCCTGCTCATTGACCGATACGACCAACGCATTGGGGGTGACTGTTTGAACGACGGCTGTGTGCCGAGTAAAGCATTAATCCACGTAAGCCGGATGATGCACAACGCTCGTCGGACGCAGCCGTTTGGCTGGACAGCCGAGGGTGCTACCGACCTGGCTGCCGTGATGCAGTACGTACGGGAGCGGCAGGACATTATCCGGGCGCATGAAAATGCCGCGTACCTGCGCGAAGCCGAAAAACTGGACGTAGCGCTGGGCACAGCCTCATTCGTCGGTAAACAGGAAATCGAAGTTCGCCCGACTAACGGCGGACCCCCCGAACGGACATCGGCCAGGAATATCATTCTCTGTACCGGATCGAAACCCCGGCAGCTCGACGTGGAGGGGATTGACCGGGTTAACGTTTATACCAACGAAAACATCTTTACGCTCAAACAACTACCACAGCGTCTGCTGGTCATTGGAGCCGGTCCCATTGGCATAGAAATGGCTCAGGCTTTCCAGCGTTTTGGCAGCCAGGTAACGGTGGTTGGTAGCGAAGCACGAATTCTGGATAAGGAGTTGCCCGAGGTATCTGACCTGCTCCAGAAACGTCTTGCCGAAGAAGGAATTGAGTTTAAGCTGAAAAGCCGGGTCAACGCATTTCGCGATGCCCATATCGCCGAAGTCGAATCCGCTGAGGGTAGGGTAGAACTCGTTCAGTTCGACGTAGTGCTGGTCGCTATTGGCCGAACCTTCAACTACGATGACCTGAACCTGGCGGCTGCCGGTATTGACCTGGATGACCAAGGCCGGCTTAAGCTGAATGATTATCTGCAAACCACCAACACCCACGTTTTTGCTGCGGGCGACGCGGCAGCCGGTGCGCCAGCCGGTCAGCGCCTGTTTTCTCACGCGGCCGAACTGCATGTTTCGACCCTGATCAGCAATCTGATTACGCCCGGCCGGGTGCTGGACAAAAAACTGACCTACGATTATTTCTCCTGGGTCACCTTCACCGATCCTGAAGTCGCAACGTTCGGGCTGCTGGACGATGAGCTAAAGAAACGCAGCATCGGCTACGAGCGACTGGAGTATGACTTTGCCCACGACGACCGGGCCATCATTGAAGACTATGAATACGCCCGGATGATTCTGTTCACCGAACCGAAAGGAATCAATCCGTTCGGGACAAAAATTCTGGGCGGCACCATCATCGCGCCGAACGCGGGCGAGCTGGTGCAGGAGTTGATTCTGGCCATTCAGCACAAGCTAACGGCGGGCGATTTCTTTAACAAGATTTACCCCTATCCAACGGCCAGCCGCGTTAACAAATCGGTCTGGGTAGATCACATATCGGACAATCTGCCGGGCATAGTCAAAAAGGCCGTGAAGTGGTTGTACTGAGCCGTCGTATGGCAATCAAATGCCCCAGCAGGACGATTGGAACAATGAAGCCGGGCAGCCAGATGAACGGAAACTTCAGCACGGCCACATTCGGCTGGTCAAAAGCCAGTTGCTGAAACGGCGACGGGGCCGACAGCACTGCCAGCGTAACAATATTGACTAACAACAGCAGGGCAGCACTGTGCCAGACCAATAGCCAGCGCATAGAGAGCACCGGCCGACCCAGGGTGAAATAAGCAATGAGCGGTGCCGTCAGCCCCGCCAGAATATCAAAATTGCGCCCATCGAACGTCATGAGTTCGGGAATCTGCCGATGTACCGCCAAACCGTAAAGCACCAGCTCGACCGGTATGCGAACCATGTTCAGGTATGTAAGGGTCGATAGCGGCAGCGCATCCACAAACCGGCGGCCACCTTTTGTAACGAACAGGGCCAGAATCAGCAACAGGTTGGGCAGCACTGCTACAACCAGCCGGGGTGGAAAGACGTCCAGCTTTGTGAAAAAGTCCTGGCTAGCCAGCAAACCCAGCAGCGCCAGCCAGCTAAGCAGACCCAAAAAAACAGCGGTGGTGAGCCTGGGAGTCCCCACGCGAACAGCCCGGACAAACCCCCATAACGTAACAGCGGTTGTTAAGGCAAAGGCAATCGCGAGCCAGAGGGGAGGGGCCGTTGTCAGATTTGTCAGGGTAGGCTGCATGTCAACAGGTGGCTTATAACTTGACGAATACGTATGGGTCGTATTCCACAAAGTCGCTGGCCTTAATCACGACGCTCTCCGCCGTACTGCCTTTCGTTGAAAACTTCGCCGGAAAAACGCCAAACGCCTGATTGGAATACGTAAGCCGGAAGGTGTTATCGTCCATGTGATCCAGCCGGGCCGACAGGTTGGGATGATTCTGAAAAGAAACTTTGAGGCCTGTTCCATCCGGCTGGATCGAAATGGTGCCGTATAGCTCATGCCGATACGTACCCGTATAAGCTGCTAAGGGGAGTTCGGGTTTGGCTTTCCTGGCTACCCGTTCAGCCAGAGCTTTGAGTTCCTGCTGTTGCTGCGCATCGTCCCGCCTGGCACCCGTCAGAAAAAACTGGCTACGGTTGGTGTACGGAACGCCCAGATAGGCATCCAGAATCTGATACCGCAAGGCTTCAAAAAAGCTTTGGTTATCCTGATTGGTCAAAATGGTAATGGCTAGCTTCTCTTCCGGTACAAAGCAGGTGTTGGTGACAAAGCCAAAGGCTCCGCCCGTGTGCCAGTATACCTCGCGCCCGTTGTAATCGGTCATCAACACGCCTAAGCCGTAGGCCCGGACATGCGTCGGGAAAACACTCGATTTACGGCTCCCCAGCAAGGTATTGGCATCGCGGGTTTTCTGGATAACCGGCCAGGGCAATACGCGTTTCCCCTCGAACCGGCCGCTGTCCAGCTGCATCAGGAGCCACTTGCTGAGGTCTTTGACGCACGAGACGATACTGCCAGCGGGGGCCATATTATCAATATTGTCGTAGGGAATGCGCGTCAGGCTGCCAAAGCTGGTCGTGTAAGGGCGGGCAATGTTGGGGCGATTTTCAGCCCCAGCCGTCAGCATATACGTATTGGTCATGCCCAGCGGCTTCACAATGTTGCTTTCTATGTACTGCTCCCACGTTTGGCCGGTCACTTTCTGGAGAACTTCGCCAGCCGTCACGAAACCGGAGTTGCAGTAGCCGTAATCCTGCCGAAACTGGCCTTCTGGCTTCAGCAGACGCATCCGTCGGACGATCTCGGCTCTGGATAGGTTTGAGTCCCAGAACGTAAAATCACCCTGGAACGTCTTGGTGCCCAGCCGGTGGCAGAGCAGATCGCGAACGGTTACCAGCTGCGTGGCTGCCGGATCGTAGAGTTTGTAATCGGGCAGGTATTTCGTGACCTTATCGTTCAGCGACAGCTTTTTCTCGTCTTCAAGCCTCGCCATCGCCGATCCGGTGAAGAGTTTGGAGTTAGTAGCAATGAAGAAAAGCGTATTCTCGTCAACCGGTTCATTCTGGCCAACTTCCCGTACGCCGTAGCCCTTTGATATAACGGCTTTGCCGTCTTTGACAATCGCAATAGCCAGACCGGGAATCTGCCAGTCGGCCATACCGCGCTTTACGTAACTGTCGAGGCTGTCACTAATGAAAGCGGGTTGTTTTTGCGCCGAAGCGACAATTGAAACGATAAACAAGAGAAGGAGGAGCAGCGTTTTCATGCCCGGAAATTAAGCGTTTACCGGGTATTTAGAAATAGCTGTTTAAGAGAACAGAGCTCGGTAAGCAGTTCCGGCACTACGGCCTACACCATCATTAGAGACTACAATTAATCGTTTTCAAACTCTTACAGGGCGATTCGACCTAGCCAGCCGGTCACCTTTTACCAGGTGCCTTCATCATTAGAACAGACATATGGTTGACTACGTTTAGAGCCTTTTGCCTTGATTAAGACAAAAAGAAAATTCCTGTCGTGAACTCACGACAGGAATTTTCTAGTTTAGTTAATTCAGATTTACAGTTGCGGCTGTTCTGCTACCAGTGTCTCGTCAACATGACCTGTTTTGCGATTACCTGCCCAGAACCACAAAGCCGTGAAGGCAAAGATCAGGATAATTGGAAAGGTCATCATCGTAGACAAGGTTGCTTGTCCAGCTGCTAATTCCAGGGCAGAACCACTTAACCCTTTGGCGGCTGCTTCGGCGTGGTCTGAATCAATCCATTTACCAATGATAGGCTGGAAAATAGACGTTGACAGCATACCAACACCACCAATGATAGACATGCCTAAGGCTCCGCTTAAAGGAACTCGCTGCGCAACAAAGCCAATCATGGTTGGCCAGTTAAAACAAACACCAAGGCCAAATATAATAGCAGCTAAGTAGGCTATCGGTCCAGTAACCGTACTGAACATATAAATACCAATGGTTGCCAGAATGGCACCTCCCAGCAAAACGCCCGTCTGACCCAGTCGATCAACAACCGGACCTGTGAAAAGCCGGCCAATCGTCATTACGCCGAATGTCAGAGCCAGCACCAGCATGGCATCGGCTCCGCTGCTGCTTAAGACAACGGCTACCCATTGATTAGGACCAAATTCAGTAATGGCGGTCAGCGCCATGCAGCAGAACAGGACGATATACAACGGGGTAAGCATCGCCTGGAAGTTTTTCGCTATGGACGTAACGCCCTCCACTTTGGGTTTTGGAAAAGGCTGGCCAAAGAACAGGAACGCATACACTATGGTCGGCAGCATAAGTACCCAGATTTGAGCCTGCCAGGACGATCCTGCATCGGTCATGAATTTAGATATCAAGCTACCAATCACAATACCTCCCGGAAACCACATGTGAAACCGACCCAGCATTTTGTTCAGCTTGTTGCTGGAATACATATCGGCAATCATTGGGTTACAGGCAGCCTCTGTACAGCCATTCCCAAAGCCGATGAAAAATGTTGAAAACAACAGGCCCGTGTAGCCACCGGCGTAAATAGTTAGCAGAATCCCTAATGTGTGCGCAACAACGGCAACCTGCATAATTATTTTGGGCCCGACGGTGTGGTATACGATACCACCAATGACCATCGAAATAGGAAACCCAAAAAAGAACATGGAATTGATAAAGCCTAATTGCTCGGCCGTCAAACCAAATTCATTCCCTAACTGAGGCAGGATACCCGCCCGAATGCTGAAGGAAAAGGCTGTAGTAATAATGGCAAGACAACTAGCCAGAAACAGCCGCGAAGAATTAACGGGTTGATTCATTTCTGCAGAAGAGGGATTTAGTGGTTTATTTGGTTCGGTAGAAAAAACAATAAGGATAAATCGGGGCCAAACTCCCCACCTGGCCGCCGTATTTGTGCAAAATTTCCGAAAAAAAAGTAAAACCGCTAATTTCCGGCCGCAAAATTTAGAGTAGGTTCGCGGGCTGTTGCTCTTGACGTAGTAACGTTTCAGACATTTCGCCACCTTCGCTGCTGCTTATCAGGCAACAATCATCTAAACATACACTCAACTCCAACAACAATGCATAGAAAGTTACGCATGGGCCAGATCGGGGGAAGCCTCGAAGCGTTCATTGGGTCCGTTCATCGCCGGGCCGCTGGTTTTGATAACGAAATCGAATTGGTTTGTGGTGTTTTTAGTGGCTCCGCCGATAAATCAAAGGCGACCGGTCATGCGCTCTATCTGCCTGAAGATCGTGTTTATACCTCGTTCCAGGAAATGATTGAGCGCGAAAAGGAATTGCCCGAAGGCGAACGCATGGATTTTGTGTCGATTGTGACCCCCAATCACCTGCACTTCCCACCAGCCAAGATGGCGCTCGAAAACGGCTTCCACGTCATCTGCGACAAGCCGATGACGCTGAATCTGCAGGAAGCCAAAGAGCTCGTCGGTATCGTCGAAAAATCCGGACTGGTGTTTGGTCTGACGCACAACTATACTGGCTACCCGATGGTGAAAGAAGCGCGCGATATGGTCCGCAATGGTAAACTGGGCAAGCTGCGCAAGGTAGTCGTTGAGTATCCGCAGGGCTGGCTCTCTAAAAAAGAAGAAGACAACAACTATAAGCAGGCCATCTGGCGGACAGACCCGGCCAAGTCGGGGGCTGCCGGTTGTATGGGCGACATCGGTACCCACGCCGAAAATCTGGCTGAGTACGTTACGGGACTGAAAATTGAGGAACTCTGCGCTGATCTGAGCACATTCGTGCCTGGTCGTCAGCTCGATGACGACGGCAACGTCCTGCTGCGATTTGAAGGGGGAGCCAAAGGTGTACTGCACGCCAGCCAGATCGCCAATGGCGAAGAAAACGCCCTGAAGATTTTTGTTTACGGCGAACTGGGTGGGCTGGAGTGGCACCAGATGGAGCCCAACACCCTGAAATATAAAACCCAGGAAGGGCAGCGGGTCATTCGTCCCAATGTCGGTGATATATCGGCTGCGGCCAAAGCACATATACGGCTTCCGTCGGGCCACCCGGAAGGGTTCTTCGAGGCTTTTGCCAATGTTTACCGCAACTTCGCCTATGCCGTAAAGGCTCACATGGAAGGCCGTGAGCCGGATCCGCTCTATGATTTCCCGGGTGTTCAAGATGGGGTTCGCGGTCTGGCCTTTATTGACACGGTCATTGCCTCGTCGAAGTCGGATCAGAAATGGACGAAGTTCATTCAATAAATGATCAGCTAGTTGGAAATCAAGTCATAGCTTATCTGTAGCTGGCTTGTCTAATTAGTTAATCACCTCATCATTACCCTTAATTATTCACTCAATCGCTCATTCATTATTTCACTTATTAAGTAATGCAAAAGATTAATGTGGGTGTCGTCGGTACCGGATTCATCGGACCTGCACATATCGAAGCGCTTCGTCGCTTGCCCAACACCAACGTTCTTGCCCTGTGTGAAGTATCTCCTGAACTGGCTCGTCAGAAAGCCGATCAGCTGGGTATTGAACGGGCGTGTTCGTTCGAAGACCTGCTCAAAATGGACGATATTCAGGTTGTACATATCTGTACACCGAACTTTCTCCACTATAGCCAGTCGAAAGCAGCACTGAAGGCAGGCAAGCACGTTGTGTGTGAAAAACCGCTGGCCAAAGACCTGCACGAGGCCGAAGAACTGGTGCAGCTGGCCAAAGAAACCGGGCTGGTTAACGCCGTACACTTCAACCTGCGTTACTACCCGCTGGTGCGGCAGATGAAGGTCATGCGCGAACAGGATGATCTGGGCGAAGTGTATTCAATTATTGGCTCTTATCTACAGGACTGGCTGTTTTATGATACCGACTACAACTGGCGGCTCGAACCCGACAAGTCGGGCGACTCGCGGGCGATTGCCGACATCGGCTCGCACCTGATGGACAGCCTGGAGTACATCACCGGCCTGAAAACTGTAGCGGTGATGGCCGACTTCAACACGGTCCATAAAGTGCGGAAAAAACCGCTGAAGCCGGTCGAAACCTATTCGGGCAAGATGCTCCAGCCAGAAGATTATGCCGATGTACCCATCAATACCGAAGACCACGCCAACGTCCTGCTGCGGTTCGATAACGGCAATCGGGGGGTCATTACGGTGTCGCAGGTAGCGGCCGGCCGTAAGAACCAGATGAAACTGGAGATTGCCGGATCTAAGAAAACCTATGCCTGGAACTCCGAAGCGCCCAATGAAATGTGGATTGGTAACCGCGACGGCGCCAACCAGTCGTTCCTGCGCGATCCATCGCTGGCTCATCCCGAGGCCCGGTCGGTTATTAGCTTCCCCGGCGGTCATAACGAAGGTTTCCCCGATACGTCGAAGCAATTATTCAAGGAAGTATACGAGGCTGTTGCCGCTGGAAAGCAGCCTGAAAGCCCAACTTTTCCGACCTTCGCTGATGGATACCGCGAACTGCTGATCTGCGAGAAAATCCTTGAAAGTAACCGCAAGCAGGCGTGGGTGGAAATTTAGGGATTGAGTGAATCATGATTGAGTGATTGCATAGATGACCCCAGTACGGTTAGACAAAGGCGAATTTGCTGATCATATAGAGCAGCGTTTAAAGACGTTTATGCTACGTTGCGTACAGGTATTTCGTGCACTCCCTCAATCATACGATGCACAGCATTTCGGCAAGCAGTTGATCCGGTCGTCGTCCTCATCGGCGGCTAATTACCGAGCTGTTCGTCGGGCGCGTAGTCAAAATGAATTTTTTGCCAAAATCAGTATTGTTGTAGAGGAGTTAGACGAATCTTTGTTCTGGCTCGAAATGCTGATTTTTACGGATATTTTGTCAGAAGATCGATTGAGTAGTTTGATTGATGAAGGTTATCAGGTTTTAAAAATTCTGTCAAAGTCGCGTAGTCATACCGGCAAGTCCTGATTTACAAATCACTCAACCACTCAATCGCTAACTCGCTCAAGAAAATATGAAAACAATGAAAGGCCCCGGCATCTTCCTCGCTCAGTTTCTGGGCGATCAGGAGCCGTTTAATAACCTCCACTCCATTGCCGGATACATGGCCGACCTCGGCTACAAAGGAGTTCAGATCCCTACCTGGGACCCCCGCATGATTGACCTCAAACAAGCGTCTGAAAGCCAGACGTACTGCGATGAGTTCAAGGGGAAACTGAACGAAGCTGGTGTAGAAATTACAGAGCTGGCTACGCATCTGCAGGGGCAACTGGTAGCGGTACACCCGGCCTATGCCGCTATGTTCGACGGATTCGGTCCGGCCGAACTGGCGGGTAAACCGAAAGAGCAGCAGGCCTGGGCCGTCGATCAGTTAATCATGACCGCCAAAGCCAGTAAAAACCTCGGCCTGAGCGCCAGTCCTTCGTTTTCGGGGGCGCTGCTGTGGCCGTTCATGTATCCCTGGCCGCAGCGGCCGGCGGGGCTGGTCGAAACAGGGTTCAAAGAACTGGCCAATCGCTGGATGCCTATTCTGAATGCCTACGACGAAGCCGGCGTAGACCTGGCCTTTGAACTGCATCCCGGCGAAGACCTCCACGACGGCGTTACGTTCGAGATGTTCCTGGAGCATACAGGTAACCACCCACGGGTGGGCATCAACTACGACCCGAGCCACTTCGTTCTGCAGCAGCTCGATTACCTGCAATTCATCGACTTCTACCACGACCGTATTTTCGCTTTCCACGTAAAAGATGCCGAGTTCAACCCAACGGGTAAACAGGGTGTTTACGGCGGGTATCAGGGCTGGGTTGAGCGGGCAGGCCGCTTCCGTTCGCTGGGCGATGGGCAGGTCGACTTCAGTGGAATCTTCAGCAAACTCGCTCAGTACGACTACGACCGGTGGGCCGTGCTGGAGTGGGAGTGCGCGCTGAAACACCCCGAACAGGGAGCCGCCGAGGGAGCGCCGTTCATTGCCGACCACATCATTCGCGTAACCGAGCGGGCCTTCGACGATTTCGCCGGTACGGGTGCCGATGAAAATTTCAACAAGAAAGTGCTGGGCCTGTAGCCCATACATTAAGCAGCATAAAAATGCCGGCAGGAGTGATCCTGCCGGCATTTTTATACAATATAGAAGCCGATCAGATAATGAGCCGAACTCCACCCAGTTCTTCGATCCGGTAGGGAAATTTCTGACCGGGTGAGCCAATGAACATGAAGTTGGTTGGAATCTGCCACTCGGCTGAGAGGTTCGTGATCAGGTCAGGGCCAAAATGACCGGTTATTTTCTGATACGTAATGTCTATTTCCGGATACGCGCGGTCGAGCGTTTCGATGTCGCGATGCAAATGCTCCGGAGCTCTAAACTGTTCGTTTTCAACGGTGACAATACGAAGCCGGTTGGTTTCTTCATTTTGCTGAATATACATCATTACCTGATTCAGCGAAGCAATATCGTCGCCCTTGGAAAAGAAGACAAACTCCTGATCGTTGATGTGTTTAATGGTTCGGTTTGTCCAGCTCGTAAACCGCTCAATGTTTCGCTTGATGGGATTAAACAAATAAAGAATGACGGATAGCAGGCCCTTCAGTAATAACGAACGGTCCATCATCATCAGGGCTAGCAGAAACGTAGGGATGAAGTATTCAAAAAATACCCAAACATAGCGGGGGTTGAGTAAAATATTGCCAATCAAGCCGGTGCCAACGGCCAGCAGTGCAATAATGACGGATGCCACCGTCGCGATTTCGGGCCGGGGCAGACGTTTTCGGTGAAGTTTGAGCAATAGATTGCCGATGCCGAACAAGCCCATGACGGCCAGGAACGAAATGGCATAAACACCCGCCAGAGCTTGGAGTTCTCCGCCTGTACTGAGCAAAATCGCTACGCAGAGGACAAAAAAGAGCAGCAGAATGAAGTAAGGCGCCTGTCGTTTGTTCTCTTTCAATAAAAACTGCGGCAGTATACGGTCCAGCGTCATTCGTTTAATAAGGCCGCTTACGCCCACAAACGACGTCAGAACGGCTCCACTTAACACCAGTACGGCATCGAATGAAACCAGCCAGGAAAGCCAGCGACCCCCGGAACGCTCGCCCATAAACGCAAGCAGAGATTGCTGGTGGTTCTGCACTTCACCGAGGGGCATGATACCCAGCGCCAGAATCGCAATCAATGGATTAAAGACCGTAACGATAATCCACATATTCCGAAGCGTTTTGGGAAAAACACCTCTGGCCTGTTCTTCAACGTAGTTGGCCGAGCTTTCGAAGCCTGAAATACCCAGCATGGCGGCCGAAAACCCGGCAAAAAGCTGAAAGAAAAGACTGTGCTCAGACTCGGTGGCGAAGTTGACCGTAAAATGCCCCAATCCGTTCCGCAGAACATACCAGCCGCAGGTCAGACACAACAGCAGCAGTGTGGTTAGATGAATAATAAAGATAACTACGGCGGCCTTTGAGGATTCTTTCAGGCCGAGCAGGTTTAAAAGAAAGAATAAGAAGATAAGGCCAATGGTGCCCAGAATGATGGGCAGATGGAACGCAAATGAGGCTGCGTAGTGAATGGCTTCGTTTGCCGAGATTACGCAGGTAGCAACGTAAGAGAGGATCGTAAGACAGGCTGCAAAGGAAGCGACCGATTTGTTGGCCGAATTCAGCAGGACGTTGTAAGCGCCACCGTTCAGCGGTAAAGCGCCTACTACTTCTCCGTAGATTCGGCGAAATAAGTACAGGGTTCCTCCTACCAGCAATAGCGATAGCCAGGCAAATTTCCCGGCGTACAGAATGCTTAGCGCCGAAACATACAGACATGAGGAACTGATGTCATTGCCGCAGATCGCCGATGCAGGTAACTCACTTAGTTTGGTGGGCGTTTTCATCCGGAAGGCCGTTTAGTACTGCTTCGCAGGCAATCTAAACATTCTTCAAGTTTTCAGGCCGGTTCTGCGCATACTTCTGTTCTATGGCCTCCTTGCAACTGGTCGCCCGCCACCGGGCAAAAGGACCGCCAGAACAGCTTCCATTACTGATTTGACTGCCCAGTCGGCCAGTCCGGTGGCGTCGCTTCGCTACTTTTCCAGTTGGCGGCCTGAGCCTGCCAGCTATAGTGCCATTCGACCCGGGAAGGACCCTGGGCCGACGAAGAGTGCGGACGTATCGACAGGACCGGCACCCGGGCGTTGTGTACAATCTGCTGGGTAAAGGGGCCAATAAAAAAGTCCTGAATCCGGGTGTCCAAGGTTGCAGTGATAACGAGTAGGTCGGCGGCTAATTCGTCAGCTTTTTGCAGAACAGTCTCGGCGATGAGTTCGGTTGGGCAGAATATCGTCTGGCTTTTGATGCCGTCGCGGGCCAGCTGCACATTCAGGGCCCCGACTTCATCCTGCAACTGGCCAATGCTGATCACTTCGTCGGGCGCGTGCAGGGCCAGCACAGTTAGCTGAGTATGGTCGGGGTGGATAATCTTGCGGGCAAACTCGTACTTCTCCAGGGCGTTCGGTACGGGTCGGATGGGGAACAGGATATGCTCGAAAAGTGGCCAGGATTTATGAGCCGGCACCGTCAGCACGGGACACCCCGCCGTTTTGATAACCTGGTAGGCTTCAGTGCCGATATGAAAAGCCCGAATTCCCGATGTGCCGTGCGTTCCCAGCACAATCAGGTCGGCGTCGGCAATATGAGCTGCGGTTGCAATTTCGGAACTAACGCTGCCCACCCGACAACCCCCGTAACAGGTGATCTGGTGTTCATCGGCTGTTCGTGAAGCCAGTTCTTCAATCTTCTTTGTCTGGGCCTGCACCAGCTCTGTCAGCGCATCCGAAGCAGGTTCTCCACCCGAAAAGGCGTGAGTGTCGGCGTCGAGTACGTGCAGTAACTGCAATTCGGCCCCCTGTCGCTGGCTTATGGCTACGGCCGTAGTTAATGCGTTGAGTGAGGACTCACTGAAGTCAACGGGAACCAGGATCCGTTGGAGGGTAGGTATTTCCATGGCGGCAGTTAGAACGTGAGGGCAAGACAGCATCCATACCAGGCTGAATAAAACCAACAGGGTTGCCGCTTCATTGACGAAGTGGCAACCCTGGAAAAGATTACTTCATCTTTACTATCGTTACACCCGCGCCACCACGATCGGCATGTTCATCTTCCATGCGGGCAACCTGTTTGTAGCCACGCAGGTGATTCCGGACGAGTGTCCGCAAAATACCATCGCCTTTGCCGTGAACGATACGTAGTTCGGGGTAGCCAAGCATCAGGGCATCGTCGAAAAAGCGGTCCACTTCGCCGAGGGCTTCTTCGCCCCGCTTGCCCCGAATGTCGAGGTTGAAGCTGAAGTTCTGCATTTTTTCGTTCATATCTACACCCTGGCTGCGCGGACGGTCATCTTTAGTCTCGGTAGCGTCCCGGAATGCCTTCCGGCTCACTTTTTCGAGCCGGTTCAGCTTTAAGGTCGACTTCAGGTCGCCGATCCTGATTTCAGCGTCTTTACCCCGTAAGGAAAGCACCTCACCAATGGCGTTCTGCCCCTCAATCCGAACGTAACTGCCGACAGTAATGGCTCCGCCGTCGGCTTCAAATTCTTCTTCCGTTGGCTTGGGTTTTTCTATGACAATCGCTTCCGGTTTTAGTTCTTTCTGCTCGAACTGTTCCAGTTCCTGCCTTACCTGTTTGGTTGCTTCACGCTCGGCTTTATTTTCCTTAATCTCCCGAATAGTGTTCTCAATACGCTGATTGGCCTCATGCACCAAGGCTTTGGCCTTTTGCTTGGCGTCATTGACAATCTTTTTCTGCTCGTTGTCGAGCCGGGTTTTCAGCGCCGTATACTCAGCGAGTTGCTGCGCGAGTTTACGCTGGTTGATGCTGATTTCAAGGTTCTTCTCCGAGAAAACCCGCTTTTCGATGTCCAATTCTTTCAGCAGTTTCTCGAAGTTCACCTGCTGATTGCCCAGTTTTTCTTTCGCGCGATCAATTACGCCCTTCGGCAGACCAATTTTCCGGGCAATCTCGAAGGCAAACGACGAGCCCGGCCGACCAATCTCCAGTTGATACAGCGGTTCCAGGTGCTCACCGTCGAAGCGCATAGCCCCATTAATCAGCCCCGGCGTTTTGTCGGCAAACACCTTCAGATTGGTATAGTGCGTATTGATGACACCATAAGCACCCGACTTGTTGAGGTCTTCCAGAATGGATTCGGCAATGGCTCCGCCCAGGCCCGGCTCAGTACCCGTTCCAAACTCGTCGATCAGAAACAGCGTCCGTTTGTTGGCCCCCACCAGAAACTGCTTCATGGCCGTCAGGTGCGAGGAATAGGTACTCAAGTCATTTTCGAGCGACTGCTCGTCGCCGATGTCAATAAACAGGTTCTGGAAGACGCCCATCTCCGAGTAGTCGGCCATGGGCACCAGCAGACCGCACTGCAGCATATACTGCACCAAGCCAATCGTTTTCAGGGCGACTGATTTACCACCCGCGTTCGGGCCGGAAATAATCAGAATCCGGGCCTTGTCATCGAGTCGGACACTCAGCGGAACGACCGTTTTGCCCTGCTTCTGAAACGACAGATGAAGCAGCGGATGCCGGGCGTTGGTCCAGTTGACGAGTGGCCGTTCGTGGAGTTTAGGCAGCACGGCCTCCAGCTGCACTGCCAGTTTGGCCTTGGCCCGGATGAAATCAATCTGCGCGAGAAAGTTAACCGCTTTTTTCAGGTCGTCCAGGTGCGGCCGAATCTGGTCGGTCAGGGCCAGCAGAATCCGGTATATCTCGCGCCGTTCCTCGTATTCCAGTTCGCGAATTTCGTTGTTGGCATCAAAGACCTCCGCCGGTTCCAGAAACACGGTTTGTCCCGTCTGCGATTCGTCGTGGACAAAGCCTTTAATTTTCCGTTTGTGCTCGGCTGCAATCGGAATGACCAGCCGCCCTCCCCGTACCGTCAGGCTCAGGTCATCGGGAATCCAGCCGTTTTGCCGCGCCTGCCGTAAGATACTGTCGAGCCGTTTCCGGAGGTTGGCCTGCTCAGAAATAATGCGCCGGCGAATGCTGGCCAGTTCGGGCGAGGCCGAGTCACGAACCAGCCCCCGGTCGTCAATGACGCGTTCCAGAGCGTCAGTCAGTTTCCGGTCCACACCGATTGGCCCCGCCAGTTCTTTCAGAAACGGAAAGGCCGTGGCATCATCGCGTTTGGCTAAAAAACGCAGACAGTCCTGAATGGTGCGCAGAACTAGTTTCAGATCAAAAAACTCGGCTTCGGTCAAGGCAAGGCCCTCAACGCGGGCCCGGTTCAGGTGAGGCCGAACGTCAATGTAGTTGCTGCTCGGAAAGTCGGGTTCATACTGCACAATCTGCCGGAACTCATCCGTCTGGCGCAGCAGCTTGTCAATGAGCTGAATGTTATCGGTAAAGCGAATCTTCTCGACGTAATCCTGCCCCAGCGGACTGACACAGGCCTCTTTCAAACGTTCGCGGATGGTATCGAAACCTAACTTGTTCTCTAAGGTATTTGGGTAAAGCATTCAGCTTATTTATTTCTGAGATAACATAAACGACAGAAGAGGGGTTCGGTGAAACCTTCGGTTCGTTTAGCTGACTTATTCTGCCTGCGAAATCGGATGCTTTTGCGCAGCACTTATCTTTGCGGAGAATACGCTTCGTGACCGTAGTATAAACCGTTCGTCATAAGATCGAGGCTTCTTCAGCACGGTGCTGCGAAGCAATAAGCCGGTCTACTGGCATCACGATCACACCAAGTTATTAATACACCCATGTACAGTTATCTGGTTGCTCATTACGTAGACGATAAACCGACGTTCATTTACGCTGAAACGCTGGAAGCGGCCCGCGGCATCGCGTTAGCCAGCATTCAGCAGAACCCGTCTACCGGTGTTTTATCAATTGTGGAAATCGCCACCGACCGGATCGTGTATTATGGAAAAGGCGAAAAACAGGCTGCAAAATTAAACGCTCTCGGCCGGCCAACCGCTACCGCCTGGCTATCACGGCCGCCGGTATTCAAACACTTCCTGAACTGGGTAAGCCTGAAACTGGCCCGGTTGACGATCTAGACAGGAAGTAAGAGTCTTACCGCTCAGATTAAAAATAAATTTCGGTTTAAGCAGGAGCAGTAGTATAAGCCAACCGTTTTTTTCTATGTTTGGGCATACTAATTCGCTATGCTTACTCGTCAAACCTTTTCCTTAGTAACGGGCATTTGCCTGTCAGTGCTGATTGCCAGTGGTTTAACCGGCTGCCAGTCGGAAGGTTCGAATACGGCCGATTCAACCGCCACTACCAACGCTCCGAAAACAGAAAGCGCCCCGGCCGTAAAAACCGACGCGTCTACGCCGGCACCTGATCCGAGCCGAATCCCGGCCAGTAAAATTGCCGATGCGGCTACGATCCTGGCTCGTCCGCAGGTGCCGGTGTTATGCTACCACCAAATCCGGGACTGGCGTTCGTCGGATTCAAAAACGGCCAAAGATTACATCATCCCTACAGCGGCTTTCAAGGAGCAGATGCAGATGCTGGCCGATAGCGGCTATCATACTATTCTCCCCGATCAGCTCTATGCGTATCTGACAACCGGCGCACCACTACCAACCAAGCCCATCATGCTGACGTTCGACGATGGAGACCTGGATCAGTACGAAACGGCGGTTCCTATTCTGGAAAAACACGGATTCAAAGGCGCTTTTTTTATCATGACCGTTGCCATCGGTCGGCGGGGTAAGCAACCATATATGGACAAAGCGCAGATTAAAGATCTTTCAGACCGGGGACACGCAATCGGCGCGCATACGTGGGATCATCATAACGTAAAGAAATACCAGGGCGACGACTGGAAAACGCAGGTCGAAGAGCCAAAGGCCAAACTGGAAAGTATTACGGGAAAGCCCGTCCGGTATTTTGCCTATCCGTTTGGGTTGTGGAACAAGCAGGCCCTGCCCGAAATCCAGAAGCGGGGATACGTAGCTGCTTTTTCGCTGGCCGACAAACGAGACGACCAGATGCCGCTGTACACTATCCGGCGGATTATAGCGGGTGGGCAGTGGAAAGCCAAAACCATGTACCGGAACATGATACAGAGCTTTGATTAGGGCGATTTAGTCTGGAGACACATAAATAACAGAGTCCTTTACCGTGGTCATTGAGGCACTTGTCTCAATGACCACGGTTCGTTTATGGGACAACTTCTCACAAAACTTCACCACTGTCTTTACATCTTACGGGCGTCCAGCGAACTCCCATCCGACGGAACTGCAATAACCGATGGCTATGTGAAAACCTTCCTCTCCGTAGCGGGTTAGATTGACAGAATATCCGTCAGATCGTATGAATACACGCATTCGGTTGGCTCTTGACTGGACGCCCAACACCAACCACACCGGATTTTACGTAGCCCTGGCTAAGGGCGCATATGCACAGGCTGGTCTTGATGTCGAGTTCATTATTCCGGATCTGGAAACGTGCCAGACAAAGCCTGCCCAGCAAATTGCCGAAGGAGAGGCAGATATAGCGCTTACCCCTTCCGAAAGCGTTATTGGGTATCAACTGAACGGTATTCCGCTGGTGGCCGTCGCGACAGTGCTGGCCCGCGATGCCAGTGCGATAGTTACCCTGAAGCAGAGCGGCATTGATCGTCCGAAGGAACTGGATGGTAAGGTCTATGGCTCCTGCGCTGCGCGTTACGAGGGAGACATTGTGCGGCAGATGATCCAGAATGACGGTGGACGGGGCCGGTTTGTTATGCGCAAACCGGCGCGATCAAACAGCTTGCGGGCATTAATTACCAACGAGGTAGACGCAACCTGGATTTTCCTGCCCTGGGCTGGCGTGGAGGCCGATATTGAAGGGATCGAACTCAATCAGTTTCTCTTTGACGAGTATGAAATTCCCTATGCTTACAACCCGGTCATAACGGTTCATCGCAACTGGGCTGATCAGAACACCGATGCCCTGCGCCGGTTCATTAAAGCGACAACGGCCGGTTTTCGCTTTGCGGTCGATAATCCGGATGAGGCCGCCCGGCTGCTGGCCGAAACGGCCCGACATCCCAGCCTGAAGGATCGAAACTTTCTGGAACAGAGCCAGCAGGTAGCCTCCCGCTATTATTTTGATGGCGAAGGGCAATGGGGATTTATGCACCGGAATGTCTGGAAGTCTTTTACCAACTGGCTCATTCGCAATCATCTGATTACCGATGCCGATGGCGAACTGGTACAGCAGATTGAGGTAGACCGGTTGTTCACGACTGAGTATCTGGCAGAGGTGCCCATTGTAATCCGGTAAGCGATCAGCCGCCTATCGTCGCCATCGATTCACTGACGACATCCCGGTTCTGTTCGGCTTCAAAGCCGTTGGCGGGGCGGTGCGCAAATGCCCGCAGAAATGCCGCTGTCAGCTCACCGTCGCTCGCGCCGGATCGAAGCAGGGCCCGAACATCCAGCACGCCGTTGTCGTATAGGCAGGTCTTGAGCGTGCCCTGCGCAGTTAAGCGAATGCGGTTGCAGCTACCACAGAAGGTTCGGCTGAAAGCGGCAATGATGCCGATAGTGCCCTGATGGCCAGGAATCTGATAATTCGCCGATGTCGAGAATGGCGGATCAGGAAGTTTCTGCAGATCTGGAAAATGCATCCGGAGCTCATCCACTATGCGTCGGTGGGTCCAGTGCAGCACGGGATAATGACTTCCTTCGCCGTTAAACGGCATCTCTTCAATAAACCGCACATCAACAGGTAAGGTACGGGTCAGATCGGCCAGCGGAACCAGATCCTGCGTATTCTGCCCATCCATCACGACCGCATTAATCTTGGTCTGAATACCAGCTGCCAGCAGCGCATCGAGCGTGTTGAGAACGGCAGGCAATTCATCGCGCCGGGTAATCTGCCGGAATCGGTCGCGGTCGAGTGTATCCAGGCTTAAATTCACGGCTTTCACCCCGAGCGCGGCTAAGTCGGCAACGTGGGGGGCGGTTAAAACGCCGTTGGTTGTAAGCGATAAGTCGGTTAAACCGTCTATTGCGGCCAGTTGGTGCAGAAACGCCATCAGATCCGTTCGGACAAACGGCTCTCCGCCAGTAATCCTGACTTTCTGCACGCCCAGCTGCGCCAGCACCCGAACGATCCGCTCCATTTCCTCATAGGTCAGCAACTGCTTTTTAGGCAGATACTTAATCCCTTCCTCGGGCATGCAGTAGAAGCACCGCAGATTGCAGCGGTCCGTTACGGCCAGCCGGAGGTAAGTGATGGGGCGGTTGTGGTTGTCGAAAATCATATTGGGAATACCGAACTAACACAAAACTAACGAATTTGATTGCACGCCGGGCCGTTAACGGGCACCGGAGCTCTAAATAAAGGTGTATCAGGCTTATTATCTGGGACTCATTCGCTTAAGCATGTCAAAAACTGAGCGTATTGCCCAGACACACCAGTTTATTTGCCGACCGGCCGACCTGTTTGATTTTAAAATTTATTGTTATTTTTGGAAAAACTTTACTTTCATTCGTGAAGAAAGCTGTATCCATTGGGTTGTCGGCGCTGCTGCTCTATCACACACTCGCTTACGTGCTGGTGTGTATTGGAGCCTGGTGGCAGGCTGAGCACGACCTGTCGGAGCGGCTTCTGGTGTATCGGACGGTTGACAGCCTGGTTGAGTTTCAGATTCCGCTCAACGGCAAACACGATGTCAGCACGCTGACTAACGGCACAACGAATGGCTTTGGCTACCGGGGGCATTACTATGATGTGGTAAGCCTGGAAGTGCGGGGCGATACGCTCTTTATCGCCGGATTAGAATCGGAGAGCCGCTCGTTCTGGCAAAGTGATCTGCTTTCGTTTCTGAACGACCATATTGCCGGGACTACCGATTCACACCGAAAAACGAATCAATTCCTGAAATTTTTGCTGAAAGAATACTCGCCCACTGCCCGGGCTGTGTTTAGTTTTTTGCCGCCCAACTGGCGCGAACCTATCCGGATTCTGGAGCAGGTGTTCGTGTTCTCATTACGGGCTCTGCCTGTTCATTCGCCCCCGCCCGAAGTCTAAAGGCGTTTCCGGGTCGTTTCGCACTCGAGTTTTTGTGGATTTATGAACAGCAATTCGCTGCGGACGCTTCGTTCGGCTGCGCGTATACTGCATTCGTTCGGTAGCGGTATCGTCCTTGGCGAACACGCTATTGCGCGTCCCCCAATGCTCTGCGCCACGCGGCTATTCTTTGCTATTATAAGCACTTAAGGGTATTACCATCAGGGCAATGCGGCCTTTTACCGACTATTTGATACCGGTCGACGTATGCCGTTGGTGTTAACGCGTAAGCCGTATGTGCTGTCTACTCGTAAGCGGCTAGTACTGATCAATCTTTCAACCGTAATCTTGCCATGAGACGATTTATATATTACCTGGTGTGGGTGGCTGCTCTGGCTACCACGCCGGCCTGGGCTCAGATGCCCCACGATGCCATTTATATGGGTAAAAAGGCGGTATGTATCGCTGGCATCTATGGCCATAGTTCCTGGAATGAGTACTGGGAACATACGCTCAGGCGTGAAAACTTGAACATTGGAACGCATACAACGCAAAGCGTGATGCTCATGCCCGCCATCGGGATCAGCAACCGCGTCAACGTGATTTTAAACCTGCCTTACGTCTGGACGAGCACCAGCGCCGGTAATCTGATGGGCCAGAAAGGCATCCAGGATATTTCTGCCTGGCTGAAAGTAAAAGCCTTTAAGGCGCAGGGATTCTCGCTCCATGCAATCGTTGGCGGCTCATTGCCCGTAGGCAATTACGTGCCTGATTTTCTGCCCATGTCGATTGGGTTGCAGTGCCAAACTTTTACGGGGCGACTGCTGGCTAATTATAAAAATCCTAAAACCGGTCTGTATCTGACAGCCCATGGATCATACGGCTGGCGCAGTAATATCCGCGTTGATCGCGATGCTTATCTGGCCAACGGACGGCTCTATAACACGAACGAAGTTGGCGTACCAAACATTTATGATGCGGCTATTCGGCTGGGGGTTTTACGCCGACAGTGGCAGACGGAAGTATTCGCCGAGCGGTCGGCCTGCATGAGTGGCGATAACATTCGCCGGAACGATATGCCGTTTCCGACGAATAATATGCAGGCGACGGTGGTGGGCTGGTACGGTAAACTCCAACCCCGGAACGTGGGCGTGAATGCCCGCGTCGGCTATGTAACGAATGGCCGGAACGTTGGTCAGAGTACCAGCTATTCGGTCGGTGTCCTCTATCAGTTCAGTTTTAAAAAATGATATTCATGCAACCAATCATACGTAACATATTCATTGGCTGTTTGTCGGTCCTGGGCGTTTCGGCCCTGCTGATTTCCTGCGACAAAACCATTTCCGAACCGCAGCGCGTGGGCTACACACCGGCAGATGTCGACGCGAAAGCGGGTAGCTGGAAAACGTACGTCCTGAGTTCGCCCACGGAGGTAACGCTGGCTGCGCCAATGGCAACGACGTCTGTTGAGTATCAGGCTGAACTCAGCGACCTGAAAGCCAAATCATCGACCCTGAGCAGAGAGCAGCAGGAAGCGGTGATGTACTGGGGAGCCGGAGCTGTCTATCGCTGGAACGAAATCGCCCGCGAAATGGCGGCCCGGTATAATGTGCCGCCCGCATCAACCGCCGACGGTAAGTATCCGGTACCGGATGCGACCAATCCGCTCGCCGATCCGAGGTTTCCGTTTGCCAATCCGCCTTACACGGCCCGTGCGCTGGCGTACCTGAGCGTTGCACAGTATGATGCCCTGGTAGCCGCCTGGAATTATAAGAATACGTTTAAACGATTGGCGCCCTCAAAGGTCGATCCAACAGTACGGGCTGCCCTGCCGGTTTCGACGCTGCCATCTTATCCGTCTGAAGATGCCGTTGTGGCAATGGCATCCTATACGGTTCTGAAAGCGATGTTTCCCGGTGAAGGGCCCTTTCTGGAGGCCAAACTGGCCGAGCATCGCAACACCCGCCTTTGGGCAGGCATGAACGTACAGAGCGAGCTTACGGCCGGGTCGGACCTGGGTGGACAGGTAGCGGCTAAAATGATGAACCGGGCAAAGACCGACGGCATGGCTGCAGCCAACAATCAGGCGCTTACTGCTTCCATGATCGAGGCTGCCCGAAGCCGGGGACTACAGGAGATATGGCTTAGCCAGGAATCACCTGCCCGCCCACCCATGCTGCCCAACTATGGGGCTGTTTCGACCTGGAATTTTGACCGGGCAACGTTGATTAAGCTACGCCCTGCCGCTCCTCCGGCCATAAACAGTCCCGAGTTTACGAAGGCGCTGGACGAACTAAGGGCAATTAACAACAACCAGACGCGCGAACAGGCACGTATTGCCAACTATTGGGCCGATGGCGTAGGCAGCTATACCCCGCCCGGCCACTGGCATCGCACAGCGGCCAATGCCGCTCACGAAGCCAACTACAGCGAAGTGCGCATGGCCCGGACATTAGCTCTGGTCGGCACCACGCTTCAGGACGCTGGTGTATGCTGCTGGGACACCAAGTTTTTCTATTACTATCCGCGTCCGCAGCAATTCGGTTTAAAAACGTCGGTGGGTCTGCCGAATTTCCCCTCGTATACATCAGGCCATTCAACGTTCTCGGCTGCTGCGGCTGTGGTGCTGGGCAGCATCTTCCCCGACCAGGCCGATGAATTCTGGGCGCAGGCGGTAGAAGCGTCGAACTCACGCATCTACGGACTGATTCATTATCGGTTTGACTGTCAGGCCGGGCTGGATTGTGGTAAAAACATTGGTTCTTACGCCATAGCCAAGGGAAAGGCTGACGGGTCGGGGTTGTAATTGCTGAGCCGTGATTGCCTAGTATTTCCGGTGAAACGGGGCCACCTGTTTCACCGGTTACTCTATCCTGTTAAATAAGTCCTAGATAGAGTTTAGAAGGCTTTTAGGCACTAGGTATTGAGCTATATGTATTGGCCGGAAAGCGTGGTGAAATTAATAGAGGAAACCGGCAATCAGGCCGGTCGTAGTACGCTTGGGCTTGACCCGAATCAATTCTGGTAGAGTAATAGTTGCCCGGGTAGGACTCTGACCAGTTCAAGTACATATAGCTCCTGAGTGGCCTATCTTTTGGCACTGTCACTCAGGGCAGATTCATTGGTTCAGGAGAAACTCAGGTAGCGGGGGCCTCTGGCCAGTGGCGAAGATTCTCTGCCTGGGTAGTGGTCGATCAAACCCAACGATTAACTTTACTCAACCTAAAGTGAAATCATGCGGTTTGCATTCCTTTCTATTGCCTTACTGACAACCCTCGGATGCGGTCAACCGACTCGGGCGCAGGGGTTGGTGGACGGCTTCATGCGTGGGCAGCGCAAGGCGAGTCTGGCCGTAACGTATTCGCAGGAAACCTACGAGACGTATTACGTCAACACGACTGAAACCCGCAATCCTAACCTGGGCACCGTTACAACCCAGGCGGTGAACCTGTACGGGACCTATGGACTGGGCTACGACCTGGACCTGATCATATCGGCTCCGTACATCCGCACCGAAGCCAGCGCGGGCTACTGGCAGAAACAGGAAGGCTTTCAGGACCTTACGGCCGCGTTACGGTGGGAGGCCTATGATTACAAACTGGGTAACGCGCGACTTTCGTGGCTGTTTGCGCTGGGCTATTCCTTGCCAATCCAGAACTACGTTTCTGACGCGCTGGTGACTATCGGCCACGGGTCCCGTAACCTCGACGGGCGCACGATGCTGCACCTGAAGGCCGGCGGCTTTTTCCTGACCGGGCAGTTTGGCTATATCCGACGCGGACAGGTGACGCTCGACCGGGTGGTGAATTATTACGATCCCAGCCAGCTCAATCCCAACAGCGGCTCGACGGTCAACGTCCCGGACGTAACTGACGCGGTTCTGCGTGGGGGCTTTGCCACAAGGCATTTTTACGTAGACGGCTGGATTCAGAAACAGACGCCTTACAGCAAAGGAACCGACATCGGCCCTGGTATTCCGTTTCCAACCAACGCCATCGGGTTTACGCGGGCGGGTGCTACGCTCTATCTGCCTATTGTGAAAAAATTTGGCCTGACCGGAGGTTATAGCACCACGCTCAGCGGTCAGAATATCGGAAAGGCAACGCGGCTGAGTGGCGGCATTATCATTGGCATTTAACCACCGTAGGTCCATCCGGATTGAAACATGAAAACGTATCTTTCTTTTCTCGTTCTGAGCCTGCTGCTTTTATTGGCAGGCTGTAAAGAACCAGTAATTGACGAAGGCATTGAACCGTTTACGGAACCGGCCACCACCGACCCGGACGGGGGTAACTGGCGTCCGGTCGTGCTGAAATCGGCCGCCGACATAAGCGTGCCGCAACCCGCAGCCGTTACGTCCAATGCTTATCAGGCTGAACTGGCATCGGTTAAAAACGGGCTGCTCGGTGTGAACCCGGAGCAGAACACGGCCGTCACGTACTGGGCGGCCGGGGGCGTTCTGCGCTGGAATCAGATTGCCCGGCAGTTAGTCGCCAAATACAATGCGGTGCCCGAAAACGACGGCATTACCGCCAGTTCGCCCATAACCGATCCCTACGCGGCCCGGATTTTTGCCCTGCTCAGCGTAGCGCAGTACGATGCGCTGCTGGTGACCTGGCGGGCAAAGTACCAGTATAACCGCCCGTCGCTCATTCGGCAGGACGTGATTACGCGGGTGCCCATCGCCGACGTTCCGTCTTATCCTTCGGAGGATGCCGCCATTGCCGAAGCCTCGTATCAGTTACTGGCCTATCTTTTTCCAGACGAAGCCAACTGGTTGAAAACCAAAGCCACCGAGCATAAGCAAAGCCGGGTCTGGGCCGGGGCCAATGTGCCAAGCGATCTGAAAGCAGGCGAAGACCTGGCTACGGCCGTGGCGGCAAAGGTCATAACCAGGGCCAAAACAGATGGCTTCGGCAGCGCCCTGAATACCAATTGGGAGACGCTGCTGGCCAAAGCGCCCTACGACGTAACGTGGAAAAGCCTGGAGATTCCGGCCCGTCCGCCGATGGCTCCCCTGTCCAGTCAGGTGAAAACCTGGTTTGACTCAGCCGCCGTAGCCCGGTCGCAGCCGGGGCTGCCCCCGGCTACTACCTCCGCCGAATTTCAGAAGGCCCTGACCGAAGTACGCGAGATTGCCAACGCCCGTACCCGTGAACAGTGGCGTATTGCCGATTTCTGGGCGGATGGAGCCGGAACCTACACACCCCTCGGCCACTGGAACCGGCTTGCCGAAGACCTGGTCCGGCAGGCCCGTCAGAACGAACTGCGGACGGCTCGCACCTACGCGCTCATGAACCGGGCCATGCAGGACGGTGTGGTGGTCGGCTGGCTGACGAAGTACAGATACTTTGTGCCGCGACCTTCGCAGATAGACCCTGCTATCAAGACGGCGACGGTCATTCCTAATTCGCCGGGTTATCCATCCAGTCACGCCACGATCTCGGCGGCCGCGGCCACGGTACTGAGCTATGTATTTCCCGATGAAGCAACGAACCTGAACGCGCAGGCGGCCGAAGCGGCTATATCGGGGCTCTACGGGGGTGTCCACTACCGCTTTGATACTGAAGCAGGGACTAAAAGTGGCACTACAGTCGGGCAGATCGCCATTGACTGGGCAAAAACGGATGGCGTGAAGTAAACAACCTGTTCGGGCAGCGATCAACGACGTAATGGGGTAGCAACGTACGGAGCCGGGTTGGATAACCCGGCTTTTTTGTAACATTACTCGTCATTCCGGCTTTATTAAGACATCTACTAACCGAATGATTTCTGTTTATGAGCATTCCCACTCCTCTGTCGGATAGCCAGACTTCCGGTCAGTCCCGCGTGGTTATCGAACACGTTACTCCTGAAATCGACTGTGGCCGGTTTCCTATCAAGGCTGTACCGGGCGATGTTATTGCCGTAGAAGCCGATGTTATCGCCGATGGGCACGACTATCTAGCTGTCCGACTTCTTTATAAACATACTGACGACCCGGACTGGACGGAGGCCGCTATGGCGCTGCTGGTCAATGATCGCTGGGGGGCATCGTTCATCGTTGAAAAACAGGGCCGCTATCTCTATACTATCGAGGGCTGGGTTGATCATCCGGCTTCGTGGCAGCATGAAATTCACCTGAAAGTAGCGGATGGTCAGCGGATCACGAGCGAACTGCTGGCCGGGGCGCAGTATCTGGATGGTATGCTTATCCGGGCAGGAGGGCAATTGCCCGGCGGGAAAACCAAAGGTGGAAAACAAAAAACGCAGCCGGTCGAAGAGACGGCCGATGTGGTGGCGCTGCGCGAAATGGCCGCGCTGTTTCGGGATGAAAGTCGGTATGATGAAGCGGTATCCGTGGCCGAAAGCGAGCAGTTTACGTTCTATGCTCACCGCTACCCCGAACGGCAGCATCCGGCGCGTTATAGTCATGAACTGGGCGTGGAAGTAGACCGCGCCCGGGCTGGATTCAGTACGTGGTATTGCCTGTTTCCGCGCTCGGCCTCGCGTGAGGAAGGCAAACATGGTACGTTCCGGGATGTGGAAGCGCTGTTGCCGCGCATCTCGAACATGGGTTTCGATGTATTGTACCTGCCGCCCATTCACCCTATCGGCATGGCTCACCGGAAGGGTAAAAATAACTCGGTGATCTGTCAGCCGGGCGAACCGGGGGTGCCCTATGGTATTGGCTCGTCCGAGGGTGGCCACGATGCCATTCACCCCGAACTGGGTACGGTGGATGACTTTCAACACCTCATTGCCATCGCGAAGAATTACGGTATGGAGGTCGCTATGGACCTGGCCATCCAGTGCTCACCCGATCACCCCTGGGCCAGGGAGCACCCGGAATGGTTTAAAAAGCGGCCGGACGGTACTATTCAGTACGCCGAAAATCCGCCGAAAAAATACCAGGATATTTACCCGGTTTATTTTGAAACCGAGGACTGGCAGAATCTCTGGCAGGAACTGAAACGGGTGTTGCTGCTGTGGGCGTCCTGGGGCGTTCGCATTGTTCGGGTGGATAATCCGCACACCAAGCCCTTTGCGTTCTGGGAGTGGGTCATTGCGGAGGTTAAGCGGGAGTTTCCGGATATGCTGTTTTTGTCGGAAGCGTTCACCAAGCCGAAAGTGATGCAGGAGCTGGCCAAGCGGGGCTTTGCCCATTCGTATACCTACTACACTTGGCGGACCAGCAAGGCTGAGTTGCAGGAGTATATGACCGAGCTGACGCAGAGCGAAATGAAATATTTCTTCCGCCCGAACTTCTGGCCGACAACCCACGACATTAACCCGTATATCCTGCAGTCGGGCCACGAGCCGCAGTTCCTGATACGGTACTTCATGGCAGCTACGCTGTCGAGTAATTACGGTATCTACGGCCCGTCGTTTGAACTGATGGAACATGTGCCGTTCCCGAATAAAGAAGAGTATCTGAACTCCGAAAAGTACGAAATCCGGCTGTGGGACTGGGACAAAACCAACAAGCTAACGTACCTGATTACGCTCACGAACCGAATCCGGCACGAGAACCTGGCCCTGCAACGAACCAACAATATTGAGTTCTGCAATGTCACCGACGACGCCATTATGGCGTACATAAAAACAACGGGCGACAACCGGCTGCTGATTGTGGTCAACACGGATGCCTATAATCGCCGGGCCGCTACGGTGCAGGTTCCCATCTGGAACCTAGGCATTGGGTTCGACCAGGACTATACTGTGAATGATCTGCTAACGGGCGCTTCGTACACCTGGCGTAACGACTGGAATTACGTTGAACTCGACCCGTACGTCCTGCCGATGCACGTGTTAAGGATTGATGTCTGATTGGCCGAAGCCAGCTCATCGTTAAAAAGCCGCTTATCTGCTGGGTAGATAAGCGGCTTTTCGTTTTGCACCCTAACCGCGTCGCTCGATAACCTCGCTGTAACAGTCGCCGAAATCAGGCGCGGGCAGGTAATAACCCTGCACCGTCTGGTATTTGATGGCCAGCGCTTTCTCCGGTACTTTCACCACAAACCGCCCATCCCAGTCCAGCCGGGTTTCTTCGTAAACAACGCGCGGATTGTCGCGGTCCTCATCGTTGCGGAAGCTGATCAGCACGCGTCCATGCCCAACACCCTGAGCCTGGCGGCTCTGCGTATCCTCAATAATTCGTCCGCCTACAGGACCATCCAGATAAAAATATTCAAATCTGGTTTTCCGGCCCGTTACCACTTCAATCTGCGCACCGCTCAGGAGTTCAACCGTATGCGGGGGCGTTTCGTTAGGATCGTCAATGAAAGCCGCCAGCCCTACCCGGTTGGGTACGGGGCGGAATTTTTTGATGATCCGGTCTGGGTTCGTCCGATTGTCCTGCCGACGGTTAAAAATATCGTACGTACCATCGGGGCCGAGTGAAATGGGCGTTTTGTACAGGTTAGTATGATCGTACTCGAACATGATCTTTACTTTGCGGGTTTCGCCCGGTTCAAGCGTAAGGCTTGTGTGCTCCACATACGTCCGGTAAAGCGGGTTGGTCTGCCCCGGCCTGACAAACACCCGCGTGGCTTTGTCATACGGGTTTCCTACTTCCACGAACGTAATCTCGCGCGAGGCCGGTGAGGCTGATGCGGAGATGAACCGGTCGTAGTTCGACTGGGCTTCGTTATTGAAGACCGACATCTCAATCACCGGTGGCGGACCAGGCAAAAAGTAGCCCGGAATCCGGACAATGATGCAGTAATGGCCGTTACCGGGTGGATTCCAGGCCGTCTGGAAGTTCACGGTGCCGCCGGCCGGAATCGAGCGCGTGTCGGCGGGCAGTGGTGTTTCGGGCGCACCGCCTACGTTGAAATTCTTGACGTAAAACTCGACCCGCACGTTCGGTGCGGCCAGATTGCCGTTGTTCTTGACGCGGGCAATAACCGTATTGGGATTTCCGGCCCACGGCACGTTGAACCAGTTGGTCGGGTCGGCCAGGTTGCGGGTATTCTGCACTTCGATATCGGGGCTCTGCCATTGTCGGCCGGGACCCGCTGGCCAGGGCCGGATCGCCGGATCGGGACGGCTGTTCACGCCATACTCAACCTTTATGTCGGCTTTGCTGCTGGTAATGTTACTGACGCTCATCTTGAAGTCCGTCGGGAAAGTCGGATCGGTCGTGTCGGTTTCGCGGTAATCCAGGCCGTTCGTCAGCACGCTGCCGTCGCCATCGGAATCGTTCGGCACCCGAAGAATAATTGGCCGACTAATCGGAGCGTCGCCGGGGGTAGAGTCCACATCCGTGACCAGGACGGCGTTGTTCGTGTCGAGGTTACGGTCGCCAATATGCGTTGACTGCCCGGAGCGGTATTCTACGTAGTAGTTCCAGCCATCGGCCAGCCGAACTTCAATGCCGGTCTGGCGGCCCGCCGGGGGCGCTCCCGCTTCAATCGGGCTCAGCGAAATGGTTTCGTTAATGGGCGTCCCGCCGTTAGCAAAATTATAGGTCTTTAACCAGCCTCCCTGTACCCAGCCGAGCATCATCCGGTGCGCAATTGAAAAGTGCGGCAGGTTATCCTCCGACGCCATGGGGTCCCAGTTGCCCATGTTCCGGCCAGCATCGGGTTTATACTGATCGCCCAGGCCGAGGTTGTGCCCCAGCTCATGCACGACCGTTGCCCGTACGGATCGGTCACTTCGGAAACCCGCTCCCCACTCGCGCGGCATGGATATCAGCGCGAGCGATTTGCTGCCCTCGGCGGTCGAGAACGTACCGCCCCAGCCATAGGGCCAGGCGTTCATACTGCCCGTTGCCTGCTCCGAGACGAAGATTATGGTATCGTAATTGTTGTAATTAATCAGGCTATCGCCGGCGGTAATACCAGCCTGTCCAAACGCCGTCAGCGGCCAGCCTACCTTACCGGCGGCTGTATCGAAGTACGTATTCCAGT
This sequence comes from Spirosoma taeanense, assembly GCF_013127955.1. Taxonomy (NCBI): domain Bacteria; kingdom Pseudomonadati; phylum Bacteroidota; class Cytophagia; order Cytophagales; family Cytophagaceae; genus Spirosoma; species Spirosoma taeanense. The sequence continues at coordinate 4,438,820 of NZ_CP053435.1, read as the reverse complement.
TGTTGGGCAGGCTGACCGGGCCGAAAATATCCGCCGACAGATCGAAATTGCCGTAGGAAACTTCGCGGTAAAACTGTCGGGCACTGACCATATTGCCGCCAACCGATACGCCGTTGATGATCTCATTCATCCAGCGCGTGCGGATGCCGTCGAGCGTAGGCACGTCCGTGGTGTAACGGCCATCGGCGGTGTCGATCAGCAGAACCGCCAGCCGACGGGTTCCGGTGGCGGGCAGGACGTTGACGTTCTGCGGTCCGGCCGGGCCTCCACCCCAGGCTGGCCCCGATACGTATTCCTGACTGATGCCGGCAAAGGATAGAGACGGTCCCGCCTTCTGGTCGGGCCAGTCGGTCGTTACGCGGAATTTCTGCTCAGCCATGATGATGTTCGTGCTGCGCTCAATTACCTGAAAGACGTAGGTACCGGGCTCGTAGCCAATGCAGAGCATGACGTCGGGTCGGGTGGGGTCGTAGTCGGCATCGCGACAGAGCGACACTACCCCGGCTTTCGGTCCGTCGGGTACGCGAAACTCAAGGTCGTCCATCGTTAAGCCGCGCAGTTTTAGAAATACTTTGGTGTAAGCGCCCACAAAGAACGTATCGCCCATATCGAGTGTAACGCGTTTGCGGAACAGAATAGGAGGTAAGTCTTTTTTGGGAACTCGTCGACCGGGAATGACTAACATAATCGTCAGGTTTAAGGATTGGAAGATTCACTGATGAATATTAGTCGTTTTAAAATCGCTTGTGTACGAACGGGTTAGTGAACGGTCAACCCTTGAGCGAACTGCATGTTTTACCGGAAAGATACCTGCGTATAAAAACGTAATGCCCGACCACGGGCCGGGCATTACGTTTCATTAATCATTGCGTAAATGGATTTCTACCGATAAGCGCGCTTGTCTGGATTGCCGTCGGGGTCGCCCGTGACATAACCATTGTAACGAAGCGTGCCGCCGTTGGCAAGCAGAATACCCGCCACGTGGGGCGTGGCCATCGAAGTGCCGCTCAGGGTAGCATAAGCCCCGTTTTTATACGTCGATTTGATGCTTACGCCCGGTGCCGAGATGTCGATGGGTGGGTTGCCGTAGTTTGAGAAACTGGCGAAAGTGTTGTTGACATCAAACGCCGATACGGTATAAATGTTGCTGCCATTGACCCGGCCCGGCGATGAGTTGTTGGCGTTCTGCGACTCATTTCCGGCCGCCAGGGCAAACTTGATTCCCTTAGCGGCTGCATTGGCAACGGCATTATCCAGCGCTGTCGAAATACCGCCACCCAGACTCATGTTGGCTACGTCGCCTACCCGGCCATTACTGGCTACGAAGTCAACGCCCGCAATTACACCCGAATTAGAACCGCTGCCGTTGGCCGCCAGTACCTTCACCGGAATAACCGTAGCGCCGGCCGCAACACCAATGACGCCCAGACTATTGTTTTTAGCGGCAATCGTTCCGGCCACGTGCGAGCCATGTCCGTTATCGTCATCGGGCGAGGCTCCGCTCTGGATAAAATTCCGGCCGCGCGTCTGGCTAACGTTCAGATCGGGGTGATCCATGTCGATGCCGGTATCAATAACCCAGGCAACACCCGAACCCGTATAATTTATAGCCCCGCCAATGCGCGTAATGCCCCATGGCGTTTCCTGCGCCTGCGCCGTGACGTCACCGTTCTGGGGAAGCTTTAGCTGAAACAGCTGGTCGGGTTCAACCGACTCGACGATGGGCAGTTTCTGCAAAACCGCGACCTCCTGCGGAGTCAGCGTGATAGCGAACCCTTTCAGAGCGGCCACGTAAACCTGCTCGGCTCGCTGCCCAATGCCTTCACTAATGAGCTTGTCCAACAGGGCGCGCATACTGGCAAGGCGGGCATCGTAATTGCCTGACTCAGTTGGCAATAAGGCCGCCAGGCTGACGTCTTGTCTCAGGGTGATGATGTATTTCTGGGTAGTTGCCCCGGCTCGCGCTGCTGCCGAAATAGAGTTGAAGCGCACGACATCCTGGGGAGTTGAGGGGCGAGAAACCACGGCCTCCGGTTCGCTTATCTGACAGGACGCGAGCAACAAGGGCAGACATGCGCCTACCAATGCACTTTTTGTGAAGTGTGACATACAGAGTAAACAGTTAGCTATTGTAGTTAGATGAGGCCTCGACAGAAATCTATAAAGAATATTTATTACATCAAAACAGAATAGTAGCCTAATCGTATTTAACAATATAAATGTTTTGTATATATGATATATTCGGGCTTTATAATTTGGTGCGTATCAGACTTTTATATTAAACGGTAGGTAAATCCATTTTGGACTAAAAAAGCCGGTCAATCCTAAAAGTGATTAACCGGCTTCGTATTGATTTTTGAGCGCTTACGAACGCTATCGCATCAGCTTGTTCAATTTGCCGGACGCCTGCATGGTGTTCATTTTCTTCATCATCTTGCGCATCTCGTCGAACTGCTTCAACAGGTTGTTTACCTGGGTGATGTTCGTACCACTGCCGGCGGCAATGCGTTTCTTACGACTGCCGTCAATGATGTCGGGGCGCTGGCGCTCCTTCGGCGTCATGGAGCTGATGATGGCTTCGATAGGCTTGAACGAATCGTTGTCGATGTCGAGGTCTTTGATCATCTTGCCCATACCCGGAATCATACCGAGCAGGTCTTTGACGTTTCCCATCTTTTTGATCTGTTGCAACTGCGAGAGGAAGTCATCGAAGTCGAACTGGTTCTTGCGCATCTTGGCGTTGATCCGCTTGGCCTCGTCCTCATCGAAAGCCTGCTGCGCCCGCTCAACCAGCGAAATCACGTCGCCCATACCCAGAATCCGGCTGGCCATCCGGTCGGGGTAGAATACGTCGAGGGCTTCCATCTTTTCGCCCGTGCTGATGAACTTGATGGGCTTATTGACCACCGTCTTGATCGACAGGGCGGCTCCGCCCCGGGCGTCGCCGTCGAGTTTGGTCAGCACGACGCCGTCGAAGTTAAGCCGGTCGTTAAAGGTCTTGGCCGTATTGACCGCATCCTGACCTGTCATGGAATCGACCACAAACAGCGTCTCGGTTGGATTGATTGCCCGTTTCACGGCTTCAATCTCCTGCATCATGGCTTCGTCAACGGCCAAACGGCCGGCGGTGTCAACAATGACGACCTTTTTGCCGGATTTGCGCGCCTGTGAAACGGCGTTCTGAGCAATCTGAACCGCGTTTTTATTTTCCGGCTCTGAGTAAACTTCAACACCAACCTGCTCACCCAGGACTTTCAACTGGTCAATAGCAGCCGGTCGGTAGATATCGTCGGCAACGAGCAGCACGTTCCGCCCCTGTTTTTTCAGGTACGACGCCAGCTTTCCCGAAAACGTAGTTTTACCAGACCCCTGAAGCCCCGCAATCAGAATAACGGCGGGGTCGCCTTTGATGTTGATGCTCTGCGCTTCGCCACCCATCAGTTCGGTCAGTTCCTCCTGCACGATCTTGACGAACAACTGGCCGGGTTCAACCGAAATAAGCACTTTACGGTCAATGGCCTTGTCGCGAATTCGGTCTGTAATATCCTTGGCAACCTTGTAGTTTACATCGGCATCGGTAAGTGCCCGGCGCACTTCTTTAATGGTTGACGCAACGTTGATTTCAGTAATGCGGCCCTGTCCCTTGAGGGTCTTGATGGCCTTATTAAGTTTATCCTGAAGATTCTCGAACATAGTGTATTACAAACAATGACGCAAAGATAACAGTTTCCGGCGGGGTGTCGTTACGTCCAGGTGCTGTTGTTTGCCGGCCGGATGTGGGTAATAGCCAGGTAGGCCAGCTATTTTAGTAAATGTGCCCATATAATGTTGCGTTCTGGCGGGTTTAAGTCTTTGGCTTGTTTGGCAATTAGCGGTCACCGCTTCTATTAAATTTGTTTACTATAAAAAAAATTAAACTAGATTGTAAAATAATACTATACATTGTCGTTATGTTTGCGGAAGTCAGTACATGCGTACATAAGTTCGTGTATCGTAACGTATTTTTATTGGTATCAGCCTATGAGAGCAGCCTTGAAAAATTGGAGAACAGGAGCGTTTATCGGTGTAACTGCTATGCTGATAGCCCTATTACCCGCCCGGGCTTTAACTGCTCAGGGAGCGCGGGACGGGCAAACTAAACCCGTTGCGGAGAATCCAGCCAAATCAGAAAATCCCCGGTTAGATAGAAACACGACACTGGCCCGAAATACAGCGGCAAAGGCTGCCGAACCGACTGCCCGGCCAGAAGCCGCTAAACCCCAAGCGCATGATAAAAAAGCTATCAGTCGTTGCTGGAAACGACTGATGGATATGGTCAGAGAAGTTAATCACGCTCAGCGGACCAGGAAGCAATAATAGCCTACAATCCTTAATAAAATGCCCGTCAGGAATCCATTCCTGACGGGCATTTTATTTCGAGAGAACTGAATGTTCCCCCTTTTTGCGCTCTGATTGAAGCCAGCAAGTTGTATTTCCGACGGACTGGCTTTGAATGGATCGGACTGTTTACTTTCTCAATTTTATCAAAAACTCACAGTTATGAAGGGTTGTATACCTCCAGGGAGGGTTCTGCTTCAAACGGGCAGAACGTCCCGTGTGCAAATACATTCCTGCTTGTTCTTCTGTGGTATATCGCTGACAAGCAACATAATAGCCGGTTCGGCTGACCTGCTCCCTACATTCGGCAATGGCTATCTGTCGACTACGACCGCTGCCGAACAAACCGTAACGGGAACCGTCAGCGACGAAAAAGACGAAGTTCTGCCGGGCGTAAGCGTTGTCGTGAAAGGCACTCAGCGCGGAACGACAGCCAACGCCAAAGGGCCGTACCGGATACGGTACCCGACGGATCAGCTACGTTGATTTTCTCGTTTGTTGGTTATCTGCCCCGGGGGATTATTGTGGGCAATCAGACGGCGCTGAGCGTAACGCTCAAGGTTGATTCCAAATCGCTGGACGGGGTGGTTGTGGTTAGTTACGGTACGCAGAAGAAAGTGAACCTGACGGCCGCGGTAGATCAGTGCTTGAAAACCGCTCGCTGCCTAACCTGACCAAGGGGCTACAGGGAACCATTCCGAACCTGAACCTGAATATAGGCGATGGCAAACCCATTCAGTCACCGACGTATAATATCCGGAACGTCAACTCCATTTCCATTATGCGTTACGCCGAGATTCTGCTGAACTACGCCGAAGCCAAGACCGAACTGGGTACGCTGACAAACGAAGACGGCAAGAACGACGTCGTTTTCTATAAAATCAAACCGGCTACCCAACTGCCCGGCGTTACGTATATCAACGTAGCCGAAACAGTCAACGGCGTGCCGAATCCGCAGCGGTTAAAAAACGACACATCGGGCGAGCTGACCTGGCTGACCAACATCCCGAGAAACTGGAATGAGAAATATTACCTCTATCCCATTCCGGAGAACGATCGACTCCTAAACCCTAAACTCTGCCAGAATCCCGGCTGGTAAACAAACAGCTCTGTTTCTTATTCATGAGGAGAAACAGAGCTGTTTTCTCTTCCTTCCAGAACAGTTCCTAAAATCAACGTCTTATGCGCGTATTGTTTCTTTGTTTGCTGGGAAGCGTACTGGCCGCCCGGTCTTCTTTCGCTCAAAAATCAGAACCTATCGTTGTCGCTACGTATAACCTCCGGTACAACAACAAAGGCGATGGCGTCAATGCCTGGCCCAACCGGAAAGAGAACGTAAAAGCCCTGATTCGTTTCCACGAGTTCGATATTTTCGGCACGCAGGAGGCCTTGCGGGACCAGCTAAATGATGTTGCCGAGTTAAACGAGTTTGCCTTTTTCGGGGCCGGTCGTGACGATGGTAAAGAAGCTGGCGAGCATTCGGCGATCTTCTATAAAAAGGATCGGTTTAAAATCCGCGATTCCGGAAATTTCTGGCTGAGCGAAACCCCCGACAAACCCGGCAAGGGCTGGGATGCCACCTGTTGCAACCGTATCTGCTCCTGGGCCCGGTTTACCGACCTGAACACAAGGAAAGACTTCTTCTTTTTCAGCGTTCACTTCGATCATCAGGGCGTTGAGGCCCGTCGGCAGTCGGGTAAGCTGATGGTGGAGAAAATCAAGGAGATCGCTAAAAGCCAACCGGTCATTCTAGTGGGGGATCTAAACTCGACGCCCGAAACCGAGCAGGTCAAAACGATTCAGACGCTGCTGAACGACACGCACAACGTAACGGAGCAGCCGCCTTACGGTCCCGAAGGCACCTTTAACAGCTTTAAGTTCGAAGCGCCGATGGACAAACGCATTGATTACATCTTTGTCAGCAAGCAGTTCGATGTGCTGAAATATGGTGTGCTGACCGATGCCAAAGAGCAGCGTTACCCATCCGATCACCAGCCAGTGATGGTAAAAGTGGTGATGAAGTGACGCCTGACCGTTGCCGAATTTTATAATCAGAAAAGCCCAGCCTGCTACAGGCTGGGCTTTTCTGATTGGTATTTACGTCCCGCAGCCGAAGCGCCGGTGCTTATTTTCCTCGGACATCTTTAGCCTTCTCCAGCTCCGCCCGCTGGTCGTCGCGCAGGGTTGGATACTTGATGCCAAGCTGCTCCAGGTAGGTTTTGTACTTCGACGGATCGTAGTAAAACTTCTCTAGTTTCGGCTTGAAATCGGCCATGATTTTCTGGTTCAGGTAAATGGCCGGAAACTCTTTGGGCGAAATCAGGGGCGTATATTTCTGCTCTTTGGTTTGCTCATTGTTGTAGTACGCCCAGGCTTCTTTTATGATTTCGGGCTTGAGCAGCATATCGAGCAGGGTCATGGCTTCAGCTTTGGCGCCGGCCACAACCCCTTTGTGCGCAATGGGCGTCGCCATTGAGATGGCATTGCTCCAGTGGTGGCCGGGCAGGTCTGGAATATTGCTGGGATAGCGCAGTACAATTGTTGGCAGGGACCACGATATATCCGCAATATCGTCGGAGCCGCCCGTGAGCGGCACGAGCGTCTGACCGCCCATCATGACGGTTGGTGCCGTGGACGCGGGTAAGCCCAGGCTATCCAGCTTCATGGCCAGACCTTCTATTTTGCGGGCTTCCAGTTCCTTCTGGGTTGCCTTGGCCAGCATCTGGTCCTCGGGCGACCAGGTGGGTAAGCCCACTTTTTTGATGTTCTGGTACATGGCTTCGGCAATGGGCTTGTTAAAATGCCCCGGCCAGGCTGAGCCCAGAATTTCGTACGTAAACTTGGTGTCGGTCATCAGGGCCGCACCTTCGGCAATTTTTATTCCCGTTTCAAACAGCTTGCGGATCTTTGGGTAGGAGCGTTCGCGGAAATAATACCAGACCGACGCTTTCGATGGGACGACGTTGGGCTGATCGCCCCCGTCGGAAATGACGTAATGCGAGCGCTGGGTCAGTTCAAGGTGTTCGCGCCGAAAGTTCCAGCCGATGTTCATCAGTTCGACGGCGTCGAGGGCGCTTTTACCCCGCCAGGGTGCCCCGGCCGCGTGGGCGGCTGATCCTTCGAAGTTGAATTTAACCGACACCAGACCGTTGTTCCCGGCGTCGCCATAGGAGGTAACCAGGTTGTGGCCTACGTGGGTGAAAATGCAGGCATCAACATCTTTAAAGTAGCCGTCGCGAATGTAAAACGCTTTGGCGCCCACGAGTTCTTCGGCAACGCCGGGCCAGAGCATAAGCGTACCGGGGATTTTCTCGCGTTCCATCAACTGTTTCACCGACAGAGCCGCAACGATGTTGAGCGCCTGACCGGAATTGTGCCCCTCACCGTGGCCGGGCGCTCCTTCAACAATTGGATCTTTATACGCTACGCCGGGCTTCTGACTGGCCTTTGGAATGCAGTCTACGTCGGAGCCGATAGCGATAACGGGTTTGCCGCTGCCCCAGGTGGCAATCCAGGCCGTAGGCATGCCCGAAATCCCTTTCTGAATGGTAAAGCCTTCTTTTTCGAGCAGCTTCGTCAGGTAGTTGAATGTTTCTTCTTCCTGAAAGCCCAGCTCCGAGAAGCTGAACAGCATGTCATTGATCTGCTGCGCCTGATCTTTCCGGGCGTCGACGGCGGCAGCTGCTTCGGCCTTGAGCTTTTCAAGCCGGTCGAGTGTTTTGCCGCCTTTTTTCGATTGCCCAAACAGAAGGGCAGGCCAGAGCAGGGCCAGTAAGAGAGTAATTTTTTTCATGGTTTGAGTTGTTCAGGTTGATTCATTGCCAAGATACACCAGACTAAACCCCGGCGCAAATCACAAAAGTCGGAACGTTAGACGAATAGAGCTTATAGCTGATCAGGACAGAAGGAGTAGCCAGCCGCTATCAGAGCTACGCTGCCACGAGTGGAAGAGTAACCACAAACTGCTGATCATCCTCCTGAAACGTAGGCGTAGCCTGTCCCAGCACGCGGTATTTGGTCAGGATGTTGCTGAGGCCAACACCGCTGGAGTTTACCTGGGTATGCTTCCGCTGCAGGTTATTGCGGACGGTAAGCTGTGCCTGATCATCGGTAGCAATCTCGATGGTTAGCGGCTGATCGGGCAGGATGATATTATGTTTCACCGCATTCTCGACCAGAAGCTGCAGCGTTAAGGGAGGTATCTGATGATTGGCGTATTGCGGACTGATCCGGGTGACGAGGTGCAGCGACTGACCGTGCCGGGTACGTAACATCTGGTAATACGATTCAATGAATGCCAGTTCGGTTGAGAGCGAGGTAAGATTCTGTTCGTTAGATCGTAACAGATAGCGGTATACCGTACTCATTTCGTCCAGAAACTGGCGGGCCTGTTGCGGGTCATCGTCAATCAGGGCGTCGAGAATGTTGAGGCTGTTGAAGAGGAAGTGAGGATTCACCTGTTGCTTAAGTGCTTCGAGCTGGCTTTGCAGCTGCGCTTTCTTAAGCTGTTCCGATTCCATAAAGTAGCGTTTCCACTGCTCAAACGCATGGATACCTTCATAGACTGCGGTTACGATGATAACCGTCAGAAAGACAAACGCTAACGCCAATAGCCACCGAGTTGGGGCTACGGGATACCCTAACTGGCCATAAATCCACATCACCAGCACAGTAACCAGCAGGGAGTTAATGCTCGCCAATAAACTGGAAAGGCAAATTCGACGGATAACGCGCTGGTAGGAAGGATGCCTGCGGTGAATGTGCAAGGCCATTGCGTTATTGATGAACCAATGACCGAAGTAAAGCGCAAACGAGATGCTGCTGGCCAGCAGAAAAACGCGCCAGTCTGTCCAGTAACGGTCGCCCAGCGTAAGGCTATTGAACAGCAACAGGAATACCGGCAGTACTATCTGCCGAACGCGGCCATCCTGTTCGGTATAGGTAAATTTGTTCACAAACCATTCTGGAAGTTCTGATGCCAAATTAACCAATAAACCCGTGGCCTGCAATGCGTTACTGCCCGATTGTTTACGGGCTGATCCTGCTGATTTTACGCCTTAAAAGCTTTCTGCTCAGCTGTTGACTGAGCAGAAAGCCTGACTAATTCCGGGTAGGCAGAAACTTTACGGTCTATTTCTCGGCAAGTTGAACCTCTGCGGTCTTCTGGGCTATGTTGTTATGCTGTCTGGGAACGGTTCTGAGATATTCATAAATAGCACCAACTTCCTGATCTGAGAGTGCGGGGCGGGGGCCCATGGGATAACGAAGCACGGAGCCATCGGGGCGAACGCCCATTTTAACCGCCCGGATAAACTGCTCTTTAGTGTATTTCTTACCAATACCCGTTTCGTCGTCGAAGGTCAGATTGGCCGATAGGATCGATTTGCCATCTTCACCCGTAAACTTGCTGCCGCCAGCAAAATAGCCTTTTGTCCGCTCGGGGTGTTCACTATCTAAATCCAGGTAGTTGGCCGAGTGGCATCCGTAGCAGTCACCCACGGCCGTAGCGACGTATTTTCCCATCTGGGCCGGCTTGGTGCTGTCGGGCAGCGGAATGAGGTGCGCCGGGTAATTGTTTGGTTTGATCAGTGTCCAGGGCAGGAGCTTAGCTACAAAGCTGTACTCAGATGGGGGAGCTTCCTGGTTGGACGGTTGAACTGGAAACCGATCGGACCGCAGCCAGGCCACTACCGACTTGATGTCTTCATCGGCCATCAGGTTGTATTTAGGCATGAAGGCAATTGTTCCATCGCGCCGGATGCCGGTACGCAGGAAATAGATAATCTCACCATCGGTCCAGTTGCCGATGCCTTTTTCCTTATCCTGGGTAATGTTGCGCGAATAAATCGTTCCGAACAGAGCAGGCAGTTCATCCAGACGTTTGCCGGTTACGCGGTTGTTGTTGTCTGCATGACAGGCCATGCATTGTAGCTGAGCAATGACTTCGCCCCGCTTCACCCGGGCTTCGGTTACCTTAACCTGAATGACAGGTGGCGTGGGCGGATCATAGGAACGGATCGGTGTTAGGGCCACATAAGCGCAAAAACCACCGATCACAAGCACCAGTACGCCTAATGCCTGGCCTATGCGCTTGAAAATTTTTTTTGCCGATTTCATGAGCAGAGAACTAGTTTTTGGTTTCCTGCCAAAATTCATGGCTATCGGGCGGGTTGCCAGCAGCGTTGCCGATGAAGCGCCATTTCGTTCCGTTGAAATGAAAAAAGGCCGCCATCAGGCGACCGTTTCTGTTAGTGAAGAACCAGCCGGCCGAATGAACAGCGAGCAGCCAGTAAGACCTTAGAGTCCGTGTAAGTCAGAATTAATTTAGGGCTGGAACAAGAGTTATCCAGCGCATAATCAAGAGACAATTTCCCGAATCCCGCCGAATCACTACCTTTGCGGCCAGGTTTTCGTATCGTATTTCTCAATCGTTTATACCCAAGTCCAATGGAAAAAATTAAGGTGGCGAATCCGGTTGTCGAACTGGATGGCGACGAAATGACCCGCATCATCTGGAAGTTTATCAAAGACAAGCTGATTCTGCCCTACGTTGATGTTGACATTAAATACTACGACCTCGGCATCGAGTACCGCGACGAAACCAACGATCAGGTAACGGTTGATGCGGCCAACGCGATCAAGCAGTACGGTGTAGGTATCAAATGCGCAACCATTACGCCCGATGAAGACCGCGTGAAGGAGTTCAACCTGAAGCAGATGTGGAAGTCGCCCAACGGCACCATCCGCAACATCCTGGATGGAACAGTATTCCGCGAGCCAATCGTAATGCAGAACGTACCACGTCTGGTCACCAACTGGACTGCGCCGATCATCGTTGGCCGCCACGCGTTTGGCGATCAGTACCGGGCTACGGATTTCGTTGTGCCGGGCGCTGGTAAACTGACCATGAAGTTCGAAGGCGAAGACGGGCAGGTGCAGGAGTTCGACGTGTTCAACTTCAAAGGACCGGGCGTAGCGATGGGTATGTACAACGTTGAGGAGTCGATTCGTGGCTTTGCCATGGCCTGCTTTAACATGGCTCTGCAGAAAGGCTGGCCGTTGTACCTCTCGACCAAAAATACCATTCTGAAGAAATACGACGGTCGGTTTAAAGATATTTTCGAAGAGATTTACCAGGGTCAGTTCAAGGCGAAAGGCGTTCACTACGAACACCGCCTGATCGACGACATGGTGGCCTCGGCGCTAAAGTGGAACGGTAACTTCGTCTGGGCGTGTAAGAACTACGACGGCGACGTACAGTCGGATACGGTTGCGCAGGGCTTTGGCTCACTGGGTCTGATGACCTCTGTACTCGTTACGCCGGATGGCAAGACGATGGAGGCCGAAGCCGCCCACGGTACCGTAACGCGCCACTACCGCGAGCATCAGAAAGGCAACAAAACCTCAACCAACCCGATTGCCTCGATCTACGCCTGGACGCGTGGTCTGGCGTTCCGGGGCCAGCTCGACGGCAACCAGCCGCTGATTGACTTCTGCCATGCGCTGGAGCAGGTTTGCGTGGAAACCGTCGAAAGCGGCAAGATGACCAAGGATCTGGCGATTTCGGTATTCCCCAACGACACGAACCTTGTGGCGGGTCAGCACTACCTGAATACGGAGGACTTCCTCGAAGCCCTGGACACGAACCTGAAAGCTAAACTTCAGGCGTAAGTTAATTTAGTGTGCTGTCGAACGCTGCATGCTAAAATGTTTTGGTGCCACTCTGATTAGGGTGGCACCTTTCTTTTCTTTACTATGGAAAACGCGCAATCATGAAACAAATCCTTCCACTGCTGGCCGTTGCTTTTCTGCTGTCAGTTAGCACATTTGCCAAACCGCCCCGTAAACCTATGAAGACTGCCGTGGTGCAACACATTGTTCTGTTTAAGTTCAAACCCGAAACAACCCCGGAAAAGGTAAAAGAGATCGTAGCCGCTTTTGAAGCGCTGCCGTCAAAAATCAAAGAAATCAAAGGCTTTCAGTGGGGAACCAACCATAGTCCCGAAAACCTGAACAAGGGGCTGACGCACGCGTTTATCCTGACGTTTGACAACGAAAAAGACCGGGATGCGTATCTGCCGCATCCGGCCCACAAAGAATTTGGGAAAGTAGTAGGTCCCTGGCTGGCTGAGGTCACCGTTGTCGACTTTACCAATCAGGCAAAATAAAGCGTCCGTATTGCCGTAAACGCAGCCGGGCAGACCACGTGGTCTGCCCGGCTGCGTGTTTGCTGCGTTGTCTACAGGTTTTGCTCCACGAAGTTAGTCAGCATCGTGTACAGATGCAGGCGGGTATTGCCGCCGTAAATGCCGTGGTTGCGGTTGGGGTAGTAGAACGACTGGAACTGCTTCCCGGCGGCAATTAGGGCGTTCTCGAATGCAACGGAGTTCTGAAAATGAACGTTGTCATCGCCCGTGCCGTGAATGAGCAGATAAGGACCGCGCAGCTTGGATGCGTGAGTTACGGGCGAATTGGCGTCGTAGCCCGACGGGTTTTCCTGCGGGCGTTTGAGGTATCGCTCGGTATAGACCGTATCGTAGAATCGCCAGTTGGTTACGGGCGCGACCGATATGCCCATCTTGAATACGTCAGCACCGAGCGTCATGCACAGGGCTGTCATGTAGCCCCCAAAACTCCATCCCCAGATACCAACGCGCGCCGGGTCAACGTAAGGAAGAGTTTTTAGCTGCTGGGCGGCTGCCAGCTGATCTTCGGTTTCCAGTTTGCCGAGTTGTGCATAGGTAGCCGTGCGGAAAGCTGCCCCCCGCCCGCCGGTTCCCCGGTTATCGACCGAGACAACAATATAGCCTTTCTGGGCCAGCACCTGACACCAGAAGAAATCCCGTGTATCCCAATCGTTTTTGACCGTCTGCGAACCGGGACCGCCATACACAAACATCAACACTGGGTATTTCCGAGTGCTGTCAAAATTGGTGGGGCGGATCATCCAGGCGTTCAGGAGCGTACCGTCGGCGGCTTTGGTCTGGAAAAACTGTTTCCACGCGATGTTGTAATTGGCCAGGCGGTTCTTCAAGGCATCATTCGACTCCAGAACCCGCACAACATTGTTGGTTTGGGTAGTCCGCAGACTAACCGTTACGGGCGAACTGGCCGAAGTATGGTAGAGCAGGTAATACGTCAGATCGGGGTTGAAATTAGCTGTGTACGTACCGGGCTCCGTGGTCAGTCGTTGTTTGTTCTGCCCATCCAGGCCAATTCGGTACAACTGGCGTTCGAGTGACGATACTTCGGTCGAGAGAAAGTAAACGCGCTGGTTTTTCTCGTCAATACCGACAATGTTGAACGCTTCAAAAGTACCGGTCGTGATCGGCCGGATCAGTTTGCCGCTCAGGTCATAGAGGTACAGGTGCTTATAGCCGCTGCGTTCGCTGCTCCAGACAAACGACTTGCCATCCTGCAGGTACGTCAGGTCGTCGGTGAATTCCAGATCGACGTAAGTCGGGCTGGTTTCGGTCAGCACGGTTGTGGCCTGTCCGGTCGTCGCGTTAACGTGCAGCAGATCCAGCTTGTTCTGAAGCCGGTTGAGCCGCCGGATGGATAGCAGACTGGCGTTTTTGGTCCACTGAATCCGGGGGAGGTAGATGTCCGTTTCGGTTCCGGTTTGCGCCTTGACCTTTTTGCCAGTCGTGACGTCGGCCACCCAGACCGTTACGAGCGAGTTCGGTTCCCCGGCTTTGGGGTATTTGAAGCGGTACTCTACCGGATACAGACTGCCCCAGAGCTGCATGTCGTATTCGGGAACTCGGCTTTCATCGAAGCGAATCCAGGCCACGCGCCGGCTGTCCGGCGACCATTCAAACGCCCGCGACATGCTGAACTCTTCTTCGTATACCCAGTCGGCTCCGCCATTGATGACTTCGTTACGTTTTCCATCGGTAGTGAGCTGGGTTTCTTTACCCGTCGCCAGCTCAACGACAAACAGATTATTGTCGCGTACAAAAGCAACCTGTTTACCATCGGGCGAAAACTGAGCGTATTGCTGCTTACCGCCCCGGCTGAGGGGCGTCAGGCGTTTGGTTGTCAGGTCATAGACAAAAAACTCAGCCCGGCTCGACCGGCGGTAAATGGGCTCGTCTTCGGTAGTGATGAGCAGCTTACGTTCGTCGGCCGAGAGCTGATAGTCGTCAATCTGCAAAGGCCGGGCTGCGCCTAAGGAAGTCGCCTGCCGCTGGTCGAACAGCGTTTCGACGGGCTGACCGCTGACGATGCTGAACGTAACGATCCGTCCGGCGTCGAGGGTCGTGTAGTAGCCCCCGGTTTTCATCCAGTTGACACCCGCTACGGTACGCTGATTAAGCAGGCCCTGATTGCGCCCCCAGATATCGTCGAGCGTAATATTCTGCCGGGTTTGGGCAGCGGCCGACCCGATAAACAGCAGAAGAAGGAGATGAAGGAAGAGTTGGCGCTTCGCCATGGATCGTTCAGGTTTGACGGTATTGACAGAGAGGCACAAAGAACACCGAGCCAGGTCTGTGAGTTCTTTGTGCCTCTCTGTTTTAAAAAGTGGATCAGACTTACTTGGTCGTTTCGGCCGGGGAAGTATCCGGCAACAGACCTTTACGCCGAAGAATGGCGTCCGTAAACTTCAGATCGTGCTCGCTGTTAAAGATCGAGTAGGGCAGGTAGAGAAACTGGGCCTTGGCCAATCCTTTAGAAACGGTGCGAGCAATCCAGTTCGCCTTTACGTTCTTCATAGCCTCGGCATTGTCCAGATAAAAGATGTAAGCTTCTTTATCTTTATTGACGCTGCTGATCTGATCCCACTTGAGAAGACCGCCTTCCTTGGGATTGATGCGCATTAAGATCTGGCGGCTGTCAATCTCGTAGATGTATTTTTGAAACAGGGCTTTGCTTTGCTCCATCTGCGCAATTCCCGTAATCTGCACCGCCCAGAACAGAACATACAAAATCGTCAGCAGCAGAATAACGATGGCAGGCCAATAATGATCAAACGTCCCCGTGGCATACAAAACGATGTTCAGAATAATCAGGCCCAGCGGTAGAAAGGCCCACTTCCAGTTATCGCGCAGCCACTGCTTGAGGGCGATATTGATATACGTTTTTTGGTCTAACGCGTATTTTTTGGTTTTAACAATCATAACACTTCCGAAAGAAAGTGCAAAGATAGAGGATTGTTGGTAGGAAAGGTGAAGAGAACGGACAGGAAACAAGGGAAGAACAAGCGCTTTTGAGCTCATTCATTCCGGAAATGCAGCGTACTGATTTCGTACTGATGGTGGGCGTTCTGGGCCATCAGAACGTAAACGGCAAACGTGCGGCCGTTGGTCTGGTAGGTGCCGGTGCTATACCGTAGCCGGTCGGACGACCCCATGTACACGAACTGAAAACGGTGGGGCGGATATTTTCGAAAGAACGTGCGCAGAATCAACTCGGCGTGCGTAGCCTCTACCGATGGAAATTCAACCTGCTGGGCATCAATAATCAGCTCAATCTTCCGGGCAAAACGCGTTGATAACTGGCCCGCGTTACCATTACGCAGCGAAGTTTTGACCACCTCAATAATGCTGGAATTAGGTACTGGCTTTTTGGGAGCCAGCCACAGCCCAGGCAGCAGGAACAGGATTGCCAGAAAATTCATGAGGGCGCAGCAGAGGATTATACCGGATTCGTGCGAAAATTATGCCAAAGGCAATTTTTAGCGGGATTAATACCGTCGCCTGAGTAACCGGCTTCCTTGACGTTCCGACTTTTCCCATCTTTGCGCCTGTAATTGTCTTACCGACCGCATGAAACCCAACCAGCCGACGCTTATTCTGAACGCCGAACAGATTCGCCAGAAAGTCCGACGAATTGCTTTTCAGATCTACGAAAACAACTTTGAGGAACCCGCTCTGCTGCTGGCGGGCATTTCGGGCGAAGGATTTGTGCTGGCCCAGATGCTGACGCGGGAATTACAGACGATTGCCCCCTTTACGGTCGAGTTGCTCCGGCTGGAGCTGGATAAGAAGCAGGCCGTTCAGCCGACCGTTCAGCCCGACCGTCCGGCGGTTGACTTTACGGATCAGGTGGTCATTGTCGTTGATGATGTGCTGTATACCGGCCGGACGCTGGTCTTCAGTCTTCAGCCGTTCCTGAGTGTGCCGGTACGTAAACTTCAGGTGGCAGTGCTGATTGACCGTAACCACCCGCGCTATCCGGTCGCGGCCGACTATAAAGGGTATGAACTGAGTACGACCCTGACCGAACATGTGGAGGTCGTGCTTGGCGACGCCAAACGCATGGGCGTGTATCTGCAATAACGAAAAAGCAGCAGGTGAAGGATTAGCTCCTATGCCTGCTGCTTTTCGGGCTTTACGTTCTTGTGCTGCGGATCAGGCCCACGCCCGCAAAGAAGAAAACCGCGCCCAGAATCAGGTAAACAAACGAAGCCTGCGAAACGCCCCCCTGGGTAAAATCAATACCGCCATAAATCAGGCCAACCAGTCCGACCAGAGTCAGGATCATGCCAAGTACGCTTTTGGTGTTCATACGTTGAATGAAATAAGTGAATGATGCATTACCGGCTTGATAACTAAGATCGGCCAACATCTTCCCAAAAATTAACCCTATGGTTCATGTGACTACTCCAGAAGCACCATAATATCTTCCTTAGTCAGCGACTTCATGAAGTTTTCTTCTGTTGTGACGAGGCTGCCGGCCAGTTGCTGCTTGGAGCGCTGCAGAGCCAGAATCTTTTCTTCAACCGTGTTTTTGGCGATAAACTTATATGTAAAGACGGTCTTCTGCTGTCCGATGCGGTGCGCCCGGTCTACGGCCTGAGCCTCGATGGCCGGATTCCACCACGGGTCGAGAATGAATACATAATCGGCGGCTGTCAGGTTGTGGCCCAGTCCACCGGCCTTGAGCGAGATAAGAAACAGCTTAACCGAGTCGTTGGTCTGGAACAGTTCGACCTGGCTCTGGCGATCGGTCGTAGAACCATCGAGATACGCATACTGAATACCTTTCTCTTTCAGATACTGCCGGACAACGCTCAGGTGTTTGATAAACTGGCTGAACACCAGGACCTTGTGCTGCTCGGTCATGGCGCTTTCGAGCCGCATCAGAACATCGTCGAGCTTACCCGAATCGCCTTCGTACCCTTCGTCAACCATACGCGGGTGATTGGCAATCTGCCGAAGTTTGGTCAGGCCCTGCAGGACCACCATCTGCGACTTGGCCATGCCGTCTTCCTCAATCCGTTCCAGAATCAGATTGCGGTAATACGACTTGGCTTCTTCGTACTGTTTCTCCTGATCGGCCGTCATTTCGCAGTAGAGTACGCTTTCGACCTTCTCGGGCAGATCGGTAGCTACCTGCGCCTTGTTCCGGCGGAGCATAAACGGCTTGATGAGGCTATACAGCCGCCCGGTTTTGACTTCGTCATGACGCTTCTCAATCGGAATCTGAAATTCGTTGCGGAAAAACGACTGACTGCCCAGCAGACCGTGATTGATGAACGACATCTGCGTCCAGAGGTCCATCGTGCTGTTTTCGAGCGGAGTGCCGGTCAGGATAAGCCGGTGAGCCGCGTTGAGCTGCATGACGGCCTTCGTAATATGCGACGACGGGTTTTTAATCGCCTGCGATTCATCCAGAATTACGTAATTGAACCGGTAGTCGCTCAGCAGGTCAATGTCGATCCGAACGATGCCGTAGGAGGTCAGGATCAGATCATAGTCATCGAACTGAGCCGTATTCTTATCCCGATACGTACCGGTATACACCATCAGCCGAAGGTCGGGGGTAAACTTACGGGCTTCCAGTTCCCAGTTATACAACAGCGACGTTGGCATGACTAGCAAACTCGGGTGCATGGCGCCCGCTTCTTTCTGGCCCTGCAGCATGGCCAGGGTCATAACGGTTTTACCCAGACCCATGTCGTCAGCCAGACAGCCGCCGAAGCGATACTGCCGCAGAAAATTCATCCAGTCATAACCCGCCTTCTGGTAGGGGCGCAGCGTTCCGTTGAAGTGGGCGGGGAGCGGAAAGGGTTCAATTTCTTCAAAATCGCGCAGCCGTTCGAGCTTACGGCTCATGACGGTTGTGGCGAGGTTGTCGCGTTCGAGTTCCTGCACCAGCGCGAGGTGGTGTTTCTGCAACACCATCTGATCCGTACCGTCGGGTTGTTCGATGAATCCAAATAGTTCGGAGTATTTGGTGAACCACGCGTCGGGAATAACGGCTACTTCGCCGTTGGGCAGCGTAAACTCGTGTTTCTTATTCAGAATAAGCGTCCGCAGTTTCAGGAACGGTATCTCGAATTCACCAAACCGAACATTGGCATAAATATCGAACCAGTCGCGACCTTCCTGGATTGATACGTTAATGCTGGAATAGCCCAGGAAATACCGTTTGGCATCCTGCGCGCTCTGCTGGAGCAGGAACCCGGCTTCCTGCAGTCGAAGGCTGTTGTTGGCCAGCCAGTCGAACGCTTCCGATTTAGGGATGGCCAGCCGACCGTGGCGCAGGTCGAGACCTGAATCGCGCAGAAATGCCAGCTTTTGCCGCTCCAGGCGCTGATCCCGACGAATTTTATGGAAAATATACTCTTCACCTTTTTTCTCCAGACTGACATTGGCCGACGGGCCAAAACTGTCGAAGCGGAAGGCAAACTCACCGTAGCGGAAGGATAAGTCGAAGGCAATCCGCTGGCTGGAATCGTCGTCGGTTTCGGCAACGTCCGATGCGTTTCCAGCAGTTTTCAGCAGCGTGGGCGTTACCGTGCGGCTCGAAGCGACCATCTCGGAGACCGTCAGCATGGGCAGCGGCTCCATGGCTTCCGACCGAATTTCAAACCCTTTGGCGTATACGTCATACGACGCAATCAGGGGCGATACAAATCGCTCATAATACTGCTGCTCGATATTTTTGGGAATAACAATATGGTTCTTGGCGAAGAATGGCCGCAGCTTTTTGCCGTCCACACTCTTCGTGAAGTGGTATACCCGATTGCCAACCATCATATAAGCCGGCTCGTCGCAGATCATTAGTGCGTCCTTAAACTGGAACTCGACCCGCTCCGTTTCGCCATTCTGACCGATCGGGTAGCGAATAATGGGAAAGTAATGGGTTGAATCGGCATTGCGAACAAAATGAAAATGAACCCGCGCGGGCTCAGGCATCCAGACAATGGGCGCCCAGGCTGGATTGCCGTCGTTACCCATGATGTAAAAAGGCTTGTCGGCCATCAGGGCCATGATCTGCGCCTTCAAGTTTTCGAGGTAACCGCAGATAGCCTCCTGCACGAGTTTATCCCCTTTCTGCGGGTCATAAATCTTCAGGAAAAAATCAACAGCCGGGAGCCTGCGTGTATTGAACTTCTTAACAATCACGTCCTGCTGAATGCAGTCGATGAGCCTGACCAGTTCAAAATCACGTTCGTCCAGTTCCTGCGCGAACTCGCCTACGTTCTGGCTCGACAGCGTCTGGTTCAGCAGCGTTAATTCACCGCGTCCGTTACGCTGAATCACGAAGGCCTCGATCAGGTAGCCCAAAAATTCGTGCTCCAGTAAGGAGTAGACAATCTGGAAGGGTTCGGACGGTGAAACTTTCATGATATGGTTGTCAATACCTTTCCCAGTCCTTAGCCGGATCGGGCGATACGAAAAGCATAAATGGTTAAGGAACAGAAAAGGACAGGTCAGTAAAACGAGGCTTTAAACTTTTAACTATCAGGTAGTTAGGCTCTATTTTACAACCTGATGACCTCAAATATACGAATAGAAACAATTTGCACAACCGAACTCGGAAAATGCCGGAGACAAATAAACTAACATTATCAAACGGCAATTTTTCCCGGGAATGCGGGCGGGCAGATTTTTTCAGATAAATAAACAGGGGCAATAAAAATTGGCACAGTATTCGTAGCGCAGCCCGCTTCCTTTTGCGCAATACTTACAGAAATCCGTTGGTCTGGTCATCCAAAACCAGAGTGACTCTGCCGTATTCTATGCAGGTTTACGGGGCAGACCTAGGATTAGAAAGTCATTAAAAATTAGCCGGTGACTATTCAAATAGAACACATTTTTCGGGCATACAACGGGGACTGCTACGTAGAAACATAACTAACTATTAATCAATTAGATTAGTTAATTATAAGTTTATAAATAGTATATAAAGTTCACATATATATAGCCTTTTCCGTCAATAATTGTAAGCGCGACTAGGTTGCCCGTTTTGTTTAAAACAGGGCGTATAGGATAAGATACTGCCCTATGAAGGTGCATTATGGCATTTTTTTTGTCTGAGGCTCTGTGCCGTTCCCCCGGGTATTCAGTAAATAAGAATGGCGGCAGCGATTTTTCAAATCCTCTTAATGGTCAGAACCGTAACTTTAACTATCGTATATGGCAATATACGTTTACTATTTATTTAATTTATTCTCTTCGTATTTTGCCGTACGTCTTACATCTCAGCTTCGCAAGTGTCTGCTGGTGCTGATAACGCTAAGTTTGTCGGTAGTTTCTCCAGCACTGGCGCAGATTACTGGGACTGTCTACCGGGATTTCGATGCCAATGGAGCCCGCAACTACAGTTCAGTAGCGCCCGCCGTTGGCGAAATTGGCGTTGCCAATGTGACCGTCACGGTTTATAGTCAGACGGGGGTCGTACTCGGAACGGCGAACACCGGCAGCACGGGTACGTATTCCATTACGCCCTCAGCGGGTGGACCTTATCGAGTTCAGTTCACAAACCTGCCCTCGGGCTATTTTGACGGCCCGAAAGGAAGCCAGAGTGGAACGACTGTTCAGTTTGCTTCCTCTTCGCCCGCTACGCTGAATCTGGGTATTAATAATCCCGCCGACTATTGTCAGGCAAATCCGTCGTTTTTAGTACCCTGCTACGTTAATGGTAATCCCGTGGGTGGCGGCACTTCCGGAACGCAGGGTGTGCTGGTAACCCTGCCGTATAACAGCACCGGCAACTCGCCCGCCGAATCGGCCATCGCGCTCAACAACCAGATTGGTACCGTGTTCGGCGTTGCCTATCAGCGAACCAGCCGGTACGTCTTTTCGTCGGCGTTTATCAAGCGGCATTCGGGGCTAGGGCCGGGCGGACCAGGCGCTATCTACATTACAAAACCCGGTTCGGGCACAACCTACACCAATGGCCTGTTTGTTGACCTCGATGCCCTGGGTTTTGACACGGGCAGTGATCCGCATTCCAATCTACCCGCTAACGTAACAGCCGCCAACTACGATGTGGGGGCATTCGACGCTGTGGGTAAAGTAGGGCTTGGCGACCTGGAAATTTCGGACGATGGCCGACAGCTTTACGTCGTAAACCTGTATGACCGGAAGCTTTATCGGATTAACGTGGGTGATCCGGCCAGTACATCGCCCACCGCTTCCGATGTGACCAGTTTCACATTGCCGGCTGTGCAGCAGCGCTCGGGGAGTACGTTCCGGCCGTTTGCCCTCAAATATTACCGGGATCGGGTTTACATCGGCGGGGTAACGACCAACGAGAGCGTTTCGACAACGACAACCACGAACTTCGGGTCGGGCTCAACATCCAGTAACCTGATCACCCGCGATACCACCGGCATGAAAGCGGTCGTGTTTGAGTTCAATCCGGTCAATAGTCAGTTTACGCAGGTGCTCACCTTTCCGCTCACCTATAAGAAAGGCGCCACCAACAATGATAGATCGGGGTCCGACCGGGCTGAATACTGGTTACCCTGGACCAGCGTTCAGCCCGGTTCTACGTCGGTGCCCTCGCGCTTTGCCCGTAATGATCTGCCTAATGTCAGTTATCCACAGCCCTGGCTGACGGGAATTGAATTTGACGTAAACGACAACATGATCCTGAGCATTCGGGACCGGCTCGGCGATCAGTACGGAAACAATAACTACGGAACCAACACGTCCAGTACGCAGCTGTACCGGGCCATTTCGCCGGGGGATATTCTGCAGGCCGGCAAATGCAGTCCGGACCTGAACCAATGGACGATTGAGCGCAACGCCCGCATCTGTGGCGGCACACCAACGGGGGGCGCAAATAACGGACAGGGAATCGGTAATGGTGAGTACTATTATAACGATGCCATAGCAATTCCATCCACTACGAACCCTTACCATACCGAAATGAGTGAGGGAGCTCTGGCCCTTTTTCCGGGACAGGACGAAGTAGCCTCTATCGTGATTGACCCAACCGATAATATTGATGCGGGTGGTATCCGACGGTTCAAAGTATCGAACGGAACGGGCAGCCCGTCTACGAGCGTTCAGGTCTACGAGAGTTCGAACGTGGCTACGTATGGAAAAGCAAACGGCCTGGGCGATCTGGAACTGACTTGTAATCCGTCGCCGATTGAGATTGGAAACCGCATCTGGAATGACGGAAGCGCTACAAGTGCGAATGGGACGCAGGACAATGGCACATCGCCCCTGGCGAACATCACGGTACAGTTATTTCTGCCCGGCTCCCGAACCGCCGTGGCCTCAACCCTGACGGATGCCAACGGCGAGTACTATTTCAACAGTTCCAGCGTAAACCTGCGGCCGAACACTACCTATGAACTCCGGGTGCCGCTGAGCCAGACGGCCCTTTCCAGCCAGAATTACACGCCGACGGCCGATAACGTAGGCTCGGACGACACCATCGACAGCGACGGAACGGTGGTGGTCATCAACGGAATCAGCTACGCGGTCATTACGCTGACAACCGGTAATTACGGTGAGAACAACCATACCTACGATTTTGGCTTTGTTACCTGTCCCACCATCTCAAATCCATCCCCGGCGCAGATGGTCTGTTCGGGGACGCCGGTGAATTCGCTGAATGTTACCACAAACGCAACTGGTACAAACGCCATCCGGTTTGTTTACTTCACCACGCCACAGAGCGGAACGGCTGCGTATTCGGGTGGGACGTCGCTGACGACGGTTACGCCGGAAAACGGAACGGCCAGTGTCACTAATGTTACGTTTCCGGCCAATACCGGCAGCACACCGGTTGTCTATTACGTTTACGCCCTTCTGAACCCGGCACCAACCGCTGATGGCTGCCGACCGGTACAGGAAATTCAGGTAACCGTAAAACCCCTGCCGAAGGGGACAGCGACCGGGGGCGCAATTACCTGCGCAGCTCCGGCAACGGTGACGGGGAGTTCGAGCTTGACGGGAGCCACCTATAGCTGGACCGGCCCCAATTCCTTTACATCAATGGCGCAGAGCTTCACGACAAACACAGCCGGAGCCTATAGCCTGACGGTTTCGGCCAATGGCTGTACAGACCCGGCATCTGCTACGGCGACGGTCAGCCAGGCGGTGGTTTCGACGACGCTGGTTCAGGGAGCCTGTAACAGCAATAATACTAACGCAACGACCACCGACGACTATTATACGATTGCCGTGCGGGCAACGACGGCCGGTCCGGGCGCATCGAACAAGTTTGAAGTCGTGCTGAATGCCAATGCCAACGGCACGGGCGGAACGGTCCTGAATGCGGGCGGCACACCCTACGGTCAGACCGTTACGGTTGGTGGAACAGCCACCTTTAAAGCCGACGGTATAAGCACATACACCTTAACCATCCGGGATTTCGACAGCAAGGTCTGCAAGACTACCCAGACGACTACGCCGGTAGCTTCGTGTTCAAGCTGTTTGCCGTCGCTATGTCCTAAGCTTGTTCTTACCCGGCTGTAAATCAACGCAATACCAGGCTTTCGGTTGGTCTGAATGCCCGGCTCTGTTCTTAACCTGTAACGAGTGATTATTTTATATCTAGTATCTATGAAACAACTTTCCGACTTGTGCTTTCTCTGGAGCCAACGCCTGTTCTGGATAGCATGCCTGCTGTTACTGGCGGGCAAAACAGCCGGTGCTTACACACCAGACGATAATCCTCCGGCCCCTAAAGTGCTGGCCATTGGCAACCGGGTCTTTCAGGATTATAACCGCAATGGTATCCAGGATGATGGCGAGCCCGGTATCGCGAAGATACCCGTCCGGCTTTATCAGAACGGCGTACAACGCGGTGAGACGAGCACTGACGAAAAAGGGCAGTATGCCTTCGATGACGCCGGTGTTAAGGGTGGACTGCAACCCAATACGGTTTATGAGATTCGGGTTAATTCAACGGATTTTCCCGCGGGCTTCCAGTTAACAAAGCGGAAGCAGGGGAGCGATCCTAACCTCGACAGCGACGCTCAGCTGATCGGCGGCCTGGCCGTTGTCTATGCCAATACGGGGGCAGCGGGAACACCAAACGATTCGTATGATATCGGTCTGGCAGCCGGTAACCCGGATCTGAGCATCACCAAATCGGCTACTACCGCGAAGGTGACGAAAGGCGGCAACGCCAGTTTCACAATTCGGGTCGATAACACCGGCGACGGCCCGGCCACAAACGTAATCGTGAAGGATACGCTCGACGCGGGTATGACGTATGTATCGTCGTCGCCCGCAGCTACGGTTTCTACGACGCCATCTTCCCAGACGGTGCTTACCTGGAATCTGGGCACGATAGCCGCTGCCGGAACTTCGAATCTAAGCCTGACGGTCAACACGCAGGCCGAAGGTGTTTTATATAATACGGCTTACGTTACAACCACGGATACCGAAGTAAGCACGCGGAATAACGTTAGTCGGGCGTGCGTATCGGTGCCGATAAAGCTTTGTCCAGGTGACCGCTACGTAGCCAGTCTGCCTGCTCAGTATACGAATGTTAAATGGTACAAGGATAATGGGACAACAGCCGTAGCCACCGGCAATAGCTTTACGATTACACAGGCGGGCAGCTACAGCTTTACAACGACCACCAATGTTGATTGTCCGGCCAATGGCTGCTGTCCGATCATTGTTGAAGACGGTATTGTGCCTAACCTCGCCATTACGCCGGCCAGTCCGGCTATTTGTGCCGGAAGCAGCACAAGCCTGACCCTCACGGGCTGCGGTAATGGTTCGATCAAGTGGAGTTCGGGTGAATCAACGGCTAGTATTGTCGTTGCGCCAACGATGACTACGACGTATTCAGTAACGTGTACATCAGCTACGTACGGCACCTGTACCGGCACGGCGTCAACTACCGTAACCGTTAACCCGCTGCCCATAGTGGCCCTGAGCAGTGCCACCATCTGCGCCGGTCAAACCGCCAGCCTAACGGCCACCTCGGGTTATGCTACGTATACCTTCTCGTCGGGCTTAACGCCCGCGCAAGGTCAGCCCAACGTGGCTACGGGTACAGCCGCGGGCACATACTCAGTAACGGCGACGACTTCGGCAGGCTGTTCAGCCACAGCCACAGGCAGTATTACGGTCAATCCGCTGCCAGTGGTGGCTTTAAGCAGTGCGACGATATGCGCCGGCCAGACCGCTTCGTTAACCGCCACGGCTGGTTATGCTACGTATACTTTTTCATCGGGTCTGACCCCAGTACAAGGTCAGCCTAACGTGGCTACGGCAACGACCGCAGGAATATATTCAGTAACCGCTACGACAAGCTCGGGTTGTTCAGCCACGGCTACGGGTAGTATTACAGTTAACCCGCTGCCTATAGTGGCCTTGAGCAGTGCTACCATCTGCGCAGGCCAGACGGCCAGCTTAACCGCTACCTCGGGTTACGCCAGCTACGTCTTCTCGTCGGGTCTGACTCCGGTGCAGGGCCAGCCCAACGTCGCCACCGGCACGACTGCCGGCACGTATAGCGTGACAGCGACCACGAGCTCGGGTTGTTCGGCTACAGCCACGGGTAGCATCACGGTTAACCCACTGCCAACGGCTGCTATTACTGTAAGCAGCGCGACGATCTGTCAGGGCCAGAGTGCAACGCTGACCGCCAGCGGTGGTGCCAGCTATCGTTGGTCGACGAACGAGCAGACCGCTTCCATCGTGGTAACGACAAGTGGTGTATACTCAGTGACCGCTACCAATGCGCAGGGCTGCAGCGACAATGCCCGCACGACCATAACGGTTAATCCGGCACCGGTGCTGACGGTTAATTCGCCAACGTTGTGCGCCGGACAGTCCGCTACGCTGACGGTAGGTGGTTGCCAGGGTGGTACGCTCGTCTGGAGCACCGGCGACAACACAGCCTCGCTGATTGTTACGCCACTCGTGACGACAACTTACTCAGCAACGTGTACTTTCTCGACGGGTTGCTCGTCAACCACGGCCGCTACGGTGACCGTAAATGCCGCTCCGACGTATGAAGCAGCTCCGACAGTGACCGTGGCAACCTGTAACGGTGGTACGCCTAACAACGACGCCCGAATTGACCTGACAACGCTGGAGAATGTTGAACGGGCCGATATTGTGAAAGGAAACAGCTACGGCAGCGGACCGGCCTACGGAGCCCCCAGCAACAAGGTTATTGTGAATGGATCGGTAAGCTTTACGAATCTGGCGAACCCGACCGAAAAACAGCCTTACACCGTCCGGTTATTCTCGGCCAAGGGCACCTGTTATACGGACGTGACGGTGATGCTCGATGCCGCCACCTGCGAATGTCCGACACCGAAATGCGTGCCGGTTGTCATTCAGAAAATAAGATAGATAGAATTGTCCCTAACCGGAGTGCCGGTTAGGGACGTAATGAAATTGATTGGTTCACCAGTTCAGGTTAACTAATCAACGGCAACATATAGAGAGAATATGTCGAATGGGAAAGCCCGGTGATGCTTATCGCCGGGCTTTTTTGTTGAACGGGCAAATTCGCTATAGTGAGTCAATAACGGATACTCAGTATGTGCTAATTTGTATTACGCCAGGCATAGTTACGTATCCGGGGTCAGGTTCAGCAGAACGAATTAGTTTGCCGAGATAACTTTATGCACTTCTTTCGCTAATAAGGCCGCTCCTTCCGCATTCGGGTGAATGCCGTCCGGGAAAAGCTCGCTATGATCGAGCATCAGCTTATTAAAATCGATAATCGGCAGGTTGTTCTCTCTGGCAATCTCATAAACCAGCGGAACGATTTCATTCTTCACTACGTCCGGCTGAATCTCAAAATTCTCGCGAAAAGCAGGCGTTGGGATGCAGATATAGATCTTGGGAGAGCTGGACAGTTTCCTGAACGAGTTGATCAGGGCCAGATAATCGCTCTTGAACTCGTCTTTGTATTGCCAGTTCTGTTTCTTAGAGTCGTTGGTGCCAAACTCGATAATAACGGTCGTGGGTTTCCACTGAAGAGCAAACTGATATTTCTCGGCCTGCCAGTAGGGCCGGTCGCCTTTTTTCAGGACCGTACAGCCGCCAACGCCATAATTCAGGACTTTGTCGGGCGAGTTGGTCAGTAACTGGAGCTGATAGGGGTAGGTCTGTTCAACGGGCAGCACGTAGCCATCGGTGATGCTGGTACCAATACAGGCAATCCGTTTGGCGGGGTTGATCAGCAGTTTTTTGCATCCTCCAAAAAGTAGCGGTATGGCAATTAAAAAGAAGACAAGTCTCAGCTTCATACAGATAAAGTCGGGTAGTGGAAACAACGCGGATTCGTTGAACTGGTTTCTGCTGGCAAAATATAAAACCCGGTAAAGCCAAAGGTACAACAAAGAAAAGCACACAGGCCGCTGGAGGGCGGGGCTGAATAAGGCGTTGCCGGCTGCTACAAAGACTCCTGTTTTTTGGTTTGTAAAATAATGTGTAAATTTTGGAGACTTTCGTAACAAATAGTTGACTTTCGCGTGAGATTAACCGTAGCTCCTGCTCCAGCCGCTGTCCACCTTCGCCTGCCTCTAATCGCCCGGTTCACCAGTCTTTCCATTGCCTGGTTAATAAGCATCGTTATTGGCCGGATTGGCGAGCTGATCTATAACAGTATGGTGCACGGTGTGCCGGGCTCACTGCCAGCCACCGTAGCCGCTGCCTTCCTGGCCGACTTCATTTTCTTCGTGCAGGGTTCATTTGCTCTGTTTGTTATCTATTTTTTCCTGACGTTCTTCTCCGGAAAGCTGGCCCACTGGGTTTACGTGGGTCTCTGTGTTCTCCTGATTCTGGTGCAGACAGGGCTGACGGTTTATTTCGGGAAAACATCAGTGCTGCTGGGCGCTGATCTATACAGTTATTCCATGGAGGAAATCCGCCAGACAGTGGGCGCGGCCGGGGGACTAAGCCTTGGGCTACTTGGCGCACTGGTCGGAGTCATCGTTCTGGTGCTTCTGATAGTTCAGTTCGTGACCAGTCGGATTCGGCTCGATGTGCGCTGGGCATTCGCGCTGGTTGGGCTGGGAGCGCTGGTATCCCTATTTAACGCCAGTACCTGGGTGCCGCTGCCGCTACTGGAGTCAGAATACGCGAATAACCTGGTTATCAACAAACCGGCTTATCTGGCCAAAGCGACCCTCGTGCGCTTTGATGGAAACACCGACGACGGCGTCGATATTTACGCTGATGCCTATATCGGTGATTACGGCGAACCTGCTAAGGACAGCGACATCAGGCCGGTTAACTATCTGGCCGAAAACCAATACCCCTTCCTACACCCCGATGAAACGCCGGATGTTCTGGGGCCATTTTTCAATCCGTCGCCCGTACTGCCCAACCTGGTTATCGTCATTGTTGAAGGATTAGGCCGGGCGTTCACCGGGCCGGATGCGTACCTGGGCAGTTTTACCCCCTTTGTGGATTCACTGGCGCAGCAGAGTCTGTATTGGGAGAATTTTTTGAGTGAGGGCGGTCGCACCTTTGCGGTTTTGCCGTCCATTCTGGGGTCGTTACCGTTCGGCCAGCAGGGCTTTTCGGATCTGGGCAGCCAGATGCCGGCTCACCTGTCGCTGCCGGGAATCCTTAAAAAAAGCGGGTACGAATCGGCCTTTTATTACGGTGGAAACGCTCAGTTTGATAACATGCGAACGATCTTGCGCAAAGAGGGGGTTAGCCGGATTCTGGATGAACCAACTTTTGGCGGGGGGTACCAGAAAATGCCGGGGGCTAATGGCTTTACGTGGGGGTATGGCGATAAAGACCTGTTCCGGCACTATTTGTCCGTAAACGCGCCGACCGATACACGCCCGAAACTGCAGGTTCTGCTGACGGTTTCGACGCACGATCCATTCCGGATCAATGAACAGAGTCGCTATCTGCAGAAAGCCGAGCAACGGTTTACGTCGCTGAATTTAACGGAAGCTCAGAAACAGGATCGGCGGAAATACAGCTACCAGTTTGCGTCCATCCTCTATACCGATGATGCGCTCCGGGAGTTCTTTGCGGCCTACCGCAAACGGCCCGATTTCAACCGGACTATTTTCCTCATTACGGGCGATCACCGGATGCCGGAGATCCCTATGACGACCAAACTCGACCGGTATCATGTCCCGCTGATCGTGTATTCGCCCCTGCTGAAGCGCCGGGCCACGTTCCGTTCCATATCAACCCATTTCGATATAGGACCGACGTTGCTGGCGTTCCTTAAAAACAATTACCAGTTGAAAACGCCGTCGGTCGCGAGCTGGCAGGGAACCGGTATCGATACAACCCGCCAGTTTCAGAATATTCATGCCTATCCGCTGAAGATGACCAAGGCCGAACTGGTAGACTTTGTGATGGGACCATACATGCTGAATCAGAACAGTCTGTACCGCATCAATACCAACATGAACCTTGAGCCCGTCAGCGAGTCCGGTCAGCTGAATCGCCTGAACGCTACGTTCGAGCAGTTTAAACGGAAGAACGATCGGTTCATGAATGGCAAACTCGTTCCGGATTCCCTGCTGACGCGCTACAACTGATGGGGTAAACCGACCAGTTTACCGACCGGAGGAGGAATTTTGTTTCGGCGTCCGGGCGTAATAATCTTCGAGGATGCGGGTAACCATCGGGCGATAGACCCGCCAGAAAAAACCTCTACGTTCGGTCAGGCCTTCAGTCATGTACGCAAAGGGCGACAGCCACTCGATACCCCGAAAATAAGCCGACGTCATGCTAACCGGGTTGTCGCAGAAGTCGCCGGCAAAGTAATAGAAGCCGTAATCCGGCGCGTCGTGCATCAGAATGGCCGGGAACCGGGTCGGTAAGCCGTAGCGCGCCATTTCGCGTTTACCGGCCTCATTGGGATACACTTCATAGCTGGCCACTTCCTGATTCACCCGGGGATTATAGCTCAGCACGTCAAACCAGTAGGTGTAACGAATGCGGTCGGGAAGATTGAATTTTGCCTGGCCAGTTGCCGAAGCCAGCATCTGCGGTACTTTTCGGGCCAGGTGCGTATCTTCTTCCAGCACCACAACCGCGTCATTTTCGGATACGTACACAACGCCCGATTTGGTGAACGGCCATTGCCCCTTATGCTGCCGTCTATAGTTCCGGACCAGCCACTTAGGCAGTTCTTCGTTAACGGTAGGGTCCAGTGAGTCAAAAAAGCGGCCTATCCAGCCCGTCCAGCGTACCCCAAAAAGGGTTTCAAACTGATTCCGGATGGCAGGATCGGTAGGCGAGTTGATATCGTTAAACTCGGCCATCACCAGCTTGTGGTTCTGCTTCATCATCGACAGAAATTCGACGTCTTTACGGCTCATGCCCCCGTATATAATCCCGGAACGTTCAGTTTGCTGATCACTTTGGAACCATTCCTGCCGGTAAATACCGTAGGTATCGGTATAATAGGCCAGGTCACTGTCCCGGCAGAGCTGGGCTAATTGCTGCGTTGTAAAACGCTCCAGTCCCTTGAGCCGGTACTGTCGGTTTTCCATCGGGAAGAAACCGAAGTAATCCTGACCGATGGCGTAGCGCTGCCGTTTGGTCTTGGTGAAACGCTGGTGATTCAGAATCCACGTCAGCGAAATATGTTCCTGCCCGTCGGGGTGAAGCACCGTTTTATCGACAATAGCCGCCACCAGTGGGCGCCTGGGCATAAAAAACCACGCCAGCCACATCCACAGCGGCAGCAGCAGAATAGTCGCGATCAGAAAATAAACCCGGTTTTTTTTGTTCAGAAAGCCCACGGAGAACTGCTAAAAGCGTTGACGAAGCGAGAAACTGATACCCCACTGATTACCTCGTGGCCGATTAGTCTGGTCTTCGGCGAACCAGGAAGCTACGACAGAAGGAATAAAACCCCCAAAACTTTTTCTAAACTCAATACTGGCCCGCTGCGAAGCCAGTTTCCGGACGTCCTGCCCCAGTAACACATTCCGGGCTTCGTCGGGCGAAATGCCGGTTCCGCCCGCAAGGGCAATGAAATCATCCGCCGTGCCGTAATAGTAGCGCACCGTGCCAATGTACGTCTGCGAAAGGTCGCTATTGTTCGGAACCAGATAGGTGCGCAGATTCAGCCAGAAACTTTTGATGTATTTGCTGGCGGAGACGGTATAAATCCACGTCTCGTCCGTGAACTTCAGATACCGGAAACCTACTTCGGCCTCGAAGCTTTTGGGCAGGTTGGCATAGAGCGAAGCCCCCGCCCGGAAACGCGGAAACACTGGCTCACTGCCCGAAAAGCCGACGTTCAGATAGCTATAAAATGTATTATTAATGTGCGGATAAGCGTCGAGTTCGCCCTGGAAACCGGTTGAACCGAAGCGCTTGGCGTAGTTGAGCCGCCCCGTTACGGTGCCTAGTCGGGTAGACCGGCCATAGGAAATATTGGCCAGGCTCCAGGGGTTTTTGTGCAGGGCGTCGTTATAATTTCTGTCAAAGTACAGATAGTCATACCCTACGGAAATCATATTCCTGCTGGCTGCCCATTTGAGCCGATCAGCCAGGGCGCGGGCATCGGCGTTATCGGGATTCGACCGAAGTAGCTGGGCCGCGACGGTATAGGCCTCGGAAGTCTGTTTGAGGTCGTTCAGAACCCTGGCTTTTTTAAGCAGCAGGTCGGGGTCAGCTGGGTAATGCCGCAGGGCGGTGTTGCAGTAAACCAGAGCCTGGCTGGGGTTGTCGTTCCAGAATTCCAGGTCCGTAGCCGCGCTCAGGGCATCTTTATTAGTGGAATCTTTCTGCAGCACCAGCGAAAACTGCTGGCGAGCCTCGGGCAGTTTATCGCTCCAGGTATAGAGTCGCCCCATAAAGGTGCGGATCTCCGCATAATCCGGACTTTGCTTCAGGGCCTGCTGGCAAAGCGCAATCGCGCGGGCGTAATCTTTGTTGTCGAAGGCAGCCTGCCGGGCCTGTTTAAACAGATCATCGGAGCCGGGTCCGGACTGGGCACTGGCAAACAGCCGGAGCAGCAGACAGGTAACGAAGACAAAAGAGCGGGTTTTCACAGTACGGTTGGTTAATGAATGGTTAAGTTAACTCGATGGTGTTGGTGTTGCGGGTTTACTAAGGCCCTGTCGGGTCATGCTACCCCAGCCTTTTTTACCACGCAGGTAATCGATGTTTCCGCGAATGCTGCTGTAAACGGTGAAGGGGTGGTAAAAAAAAGGCTCAATGAGGGCTATCAGCAGCAGTCGGCCCAGGTCACGCTTGCTGCGGTACTGCAGGTACGTTTTCTGATCGACCCAGATCGCCAGACATGACAGACAAACAGCATAGCTATAGACCGTTGCCAGTAACAGCCAGAAACTGGAGCCGTTAATAAGGCCCAGCAGCCAGAAAATTACGCTCATAATCAGCCCTAGCGATTCGGCAATGGGCGCCAGCCACTCATAGAAGAACCAGAACGGATAACTTAGAACGCCCATGATCCGGTAGTTTGGGTTGAAGAAAACTTTCCGGTGAAACTTCAGACAATCCATTAACCCCCGGGTCCAGCGGTTACGCTGCCGCCCCAGAATATCCCAGCGCGATGGTCCCTCGGTCCAGCAAAGGGGATCGGGAATGTAGCGCACGGCGTAGGACTGATTACGTTCCTCCATCATCCGGCGCATGCGCATAACGAGTTCCATATCTTCCCCCACCGTTTTGTGCGAATAGCCACCCGCTTCGATAACGGTTTGCTTGTCAAACAAACCCAGCGCGCCCGAAATAAGCAGTAACCCATTTATTTTGGCCCAGGCCACCCGGCTGAGCAGGAAGGCGCGCATATACTCCAGCACCTGCGCCCGGGCGATGAGGTTACGGGGAACGTTGATGTCAATCAGTCGGCCGTCGCTGATCACGCAGTCGTTGGCCAGCCGGATAACCCCCCCGGTCGCAATCACCTTCTGGTCGGTTTCTTCCAGAAACGGTTTTATCATCCGCAGCAGGGCATCGCGTTCGAGCACGCAGTCGACATCAATGCAGGCAAACAGTTTTCCGGCGCAGACATTGATACCGGCGTTGAGCGCATCCGACTTGCCGCCATTGCGCTTATCAACCACCGTCAGGTGCGAAACGGCTTCGTCCCGCGCCTTATACACCCCCAGAATTTCCTTGCATTCGACGCTGTGCTGCACGAACAGGGCTGTTTTCTCCAGCTTATAGGCGTCAATCAGGCGTTGCAGCGTATCGTCTTTGCTGCCATCATTCACGATGACCACCTCAAAATTCGGGTACTCCAGCGCCAGCAGCGACATGGCGTTGTCGACAATGTTAAGCGCTTCGTTATAGGCCGGGGCGATAATGGAAAGTTTAGGGGAAAGGGGAGACGTCAGAATCTGGCGGTAATCGACAAACGACGTTTCGGCTACGTGCTTCCGGATCACCCGATACGACAGCAGCGCCGAAACCGTATAGATCAGCATCAGCATCAACGTATAAACCAGAAAAATATACGTCAGTATGTCGGCCAGGAAGCTAAGACTCATGATAGCTTAGGGTCAAACAAATGGTCAATATACCGCGTATCGGGGGTTAGCTGCTGAAGTTCGCTTCTCGACAGGCCAGTTGCCTTCAACGCACTCAGGGCACTTAGCCGAACCGCCGGGTCATCGTGTTCCGTATAAGCTACCAGCAGGTCAATAACGTCCGGATCTCCCTGGTTACCCAGAACTTTCAGGGCGCAGCGCAGTTGTTCGCCGGTTGCCTGCTGAATATAATCCATCAGAACCGGAATCGTTTCAGGCGAACCGAGATAATCGAAAGCATCCAGAACGGCCATCTGCACGCGTCTGTCTGCGTGCGCAAGCAGCGTCCCCATGTCCAGGATTTTATCAAACCGGTTGTAGTGCCGGCACAGACGGATACCGAACAGAATCCAGTCCGGGTGCTTGGAGGATAGCCAAAGGTCGAACGGGGGGAGCTGGTCGGTGTCCAGACGCCGGAATCGCTCCAGCAGCAGAATCTGCTCCCAGTCGGAAAGCTGGGTGTTTGTCTGTTCAACATCCTGCAGCCAGGTTTGATCGCCTAGCGCAACCATGGCGGTAATCAGTTCCAGACGGAGCGTGGTGCTCTGCGTCTTTAGCTTACGTCTTAGAACGGGCAGGGCCAGAACCATCTGTAACTGGCTTATGATTCGGGTGGCGTACGCCTGCTGATACCAGTGGCGGCTTCGCAGGAGCTTGTAACAGATGCGGTGCAGATTCAGGCTGGTCAGTAGTTCACGCAACGCCGACTGCCCTTCCCGGCGAAACAACTTACTGGTGGCGAAGATTACGCTGAGAATAACCTCACCCGCCCGGGGGTCTTTTTTCAACTCTTCCCGGAACGTAATAACTAACTCCCACGTAGAGTAGTCGCCCGCCAGCCAGATGGCAATCTCATCTTCTATCCGTGCCTGCAGGGCATCGGCCCAGCGTTGCCGACGGTTACGGATCAGCATCAGCACGAAGATGTAGGTCACTAAACATACTGCCGTTAGGGTTGAAACGGCAACCAGCGTTAAAAAGAACAGCTGAAAAGGGCTTAACTCGTCGGTCCAGTACTCATAAAGCGCCACCAGCCCAGGGGGTTGCAGAGCCAGATTCACAGTTGTCATTCGCTCCCGGCTAACTATTCCCCAGGTGCCTGCGGACCCGGCTAACCAATTCATTCGGGCTAAAGGGCTTCAGAGCAAAATCGTCAGCGCCGAGGCTGAACGCTTTCAGGACGGTTTGCTCCTGACCTGATGCCGAAAGAACAAGGACCGGTATGCGCGTGTTGAGGGATTTTTTGACGTATTCCAGCACCTCCAGGCCGCTATGGTAGGGCATCATCAGGTCCGTAATGACCAGGTCGGGGATGTTGGTCCGGAGGCACTCCAGGGCCTGCTTCCCATCGCTGGCTGTCAATACCGTGTAGCCTTCTTTCTGTAGCCGATAAGAAAGCATTTTTAATACTAGCGCTTCATCTTCAGCGATTAGGATCGTATATGATTTACTATTTGAGTCCCCTTCCATACCGTAAAGTTAACTAGAACTACATTAAGTAAGGAGAGTATTTATGAGAAAATAGTAACGGAGCGAAAGTGCACAGAAACGGTGACTTACTGCTTTAGCTGCTCATGTCCTGTTCCAGCTGATTTTCAAGCCTGGTCAGA
The DNA here is from genome assembly GCF_013127955.1 of Spirosoma taeanense. Classification (NCBI taxonomy): domain Bacteria; kingdom Pseudomonadati; phylum Bacteroidota; class Cytophagia; order Cytophagales; family Cytophagaceae; genus Spirosoma; species Spirosoma taeanense. Next base: position 4,403,165 of record NZ_CP053435.1, on the reverse strand, counting down.
CCCCGGTTAATATCTTGAAACAAACCGGCCAGCTGTGCCCCGAAGTCGAGGTTGAACGACTGATCTTCGTTTTCCATTTTTTTTAGCTGTTCCGATAAGCTCAGCATAGCCAGCGAGTTGAGCGACGAGCGGAACTTGTGGGCGCTCTGGTTAAACGTATGTCGGTCTCTGGCTTCTATGGCTTCGAATAAGGCCTGTCGATACTGAGGCAGGTCCCGGCTAAACAACGATAGCAGTTCGGCCAGTAACTCGCTGTCGCCACCCGTAACCTCGTCCAGGTACGCCTGGTTGATAAGTTCTTTCTCGCCTGTTTCGGCGGAGCTATTCATTGCCGACGAAGTCGTCAGGGCTAGTCCTGGTGCAAAGCGCATCAGGATTTCGTCGATCTGCTCAATACGTATGGGCTTGGCCATGTATTCATTCATGCCTGCCGCCAGACAACGCTCCCGTTCTCCCGGCATGGTGTAGGCCGTCATGGCAATGATGGGGGTATCTAGCGCCAGTCGCTGGCGAATGGTTTGCGCAGCCGTGTAGCCATCCATTTGCGGCATCTGAATATCCATCAGAATCAGGTCAAACACCTGTTCCTCCAGCATAGTCACGGCTTCGAGGCCATTGTTGGCTATTGCCGGCTTCAGTTGGTAGCGGGTCAGAAAACCCTGGAGAACCTTTTGATTCAGTTCGTTATCTTCAACAATGAGCACATCGATTGTCGAGCGGTCGGGGTGCGTGGCGGGCTGGGGGACCGGTTCCGGCTTTTCAACAGCATCTGGAATGGTCACTGGAATTCGGATCGTGAAGGTCGTGCCCTGACCAAGGCGGCTTTGAACGTCGATCTTGCCGTTCATGAGACTGACCAGGCTTTGCGCAATGTTCAGACCTAGCCCCGTGCCGGCCGACCGAAACAGATTGTCCGACATTACTCGGCTGAACCGGTTAAAAAGGTGAATATGGTCTGCTTCGGCAATACCGGCGCCCGAGTCCTCAATATCGAACACAAGGTCGATCTGTTCAGGCTGGTGGGCAGACTCCGTCCGCACTCTAAGCCTGACGTAACCTTCTTTGGTGAACTTGACGGCATTACTACAGAAATTCAGGAGAACCTGAGTGAGTCGTACCGGATCGGTCAGGATCAGCGACGGCATAGCGGCATCCGACACAACTTCGGAGCGCAGACCCTTGTCGCCTGCCTGGGCCGATAAACTGGCTTTAACCGTCTGTATGATCTCGTCGAGCTGAGTCGGCACTGGATCCAGAACCAGTTGACCTGACTCAATTCTGGAAATGTCCAGCAGCTCGTTGATCAGCGCCAGCAGGTTATTACCCGACAATTTGATCCCATTCAGATATTCCTGTTCGTCGGGAGCAGAGCGTTTTTGCCGGAGTATCTCTGTGAAGCCCAGGATCGCGTTGAGCGGGGTCCGGATGTCGTGGCTGATATTGGCCAGAAAGATTTCGCGCTCCTGCAGGGATTGTTCGGCGATGGTGCGCGCCCGCTGCAGCTCTTCTTCTTTGTGCCGGGCTTCGGTAATATCACGAAAGATGGATATGGCGCCTACAATTTCACTTTCCCGACTGTAGATGGGACGAGCGTGTGAAGCAACAAACCGAAAGCCGTTTTTGGTTTCCAGCAGCATGTTATCGACCGAAACGGCTTCGCCCCGTAACGCCCGGCCCAGCGGGATGTCCTCGGGCTGAAACGGCAATTTTGTGTCCGCATAGGACAGGCTGAACCGGTGGGCCCAATCGCCCAAGGTCATAGGTTTGCCGGTTAAGGTAATATCCAGAAACTCCTGCGCGGTTTGGTTGACATACACGACCTGCCTGTCGGTGTTCAGCACGATGACGCCTTCCGGGATGGCTTCCAGGTACTGAGTTAGCTCTTTCTGCCGATTGAGCATCTGTTTGGTAAGCCGTTCCCGACGTAAGGTATAGCGATAAAAAATGAACAGCAGGGCAGCCGCCAGGAGCAGTACCAGGCCATCAATGATATTGTCGAGCGTCCGCATAGTGGCGATACGCTCGTTGATCTGTTCCTGACTATCCAGTAAGCTGTCAGCCAGGGCCAGACGAAACGTTCGTAAGGATCGCACCAGTTGCTGAATCTGTTTACCCGACGTAACACTCCGGCGAATATCGGTCTGTAAAACTGATTCGGCCTCTGTCTGCAACCGGCGGGCTAACGGGTTAAGCTCAGGTCGGTGCCGGGTCAGCGAAACCAGCGAATCGAGCAACGGTCGAATGGCGGCTGTATTACGGGCCGACCGGTTGCTTTTGTAAATAGCCTGAGTAGTCGGGTCAGTCAGTTGGTCGTCGGGCGGGTGGCTAAGCTCCAGCGTAAGCTCGATGGTATTATTCAGTACGGCAATCGTCTGAATAATCGACTGGCTGCCACTCTGTACGCGATTAAAGGTAGCGGCTTCGTAATAATGCCGGATAGTTAATAAAACGATGGTTAGGCCAAAGCCGACAAGTAACGCAATGCGAAGGGTCGGGTTCCGAATAGTGAGTTTCATTGGCCTGAATAACACTTGCTTTCCGAATGGTTAAAAGTCTTACTATTTTCTGATATACCCGTAAATAAAATTGATCCGTTCGGGCATTTATAATCTAGAGAAAATACTGTCTTTTACTTGAAAATAGATTACAAAAAAAGCCAGATTTAATGATTGACAGTTAATTAATCAGGTATAGGTGCGGATTTGTCAGGCAGCTTCGAAAGAAACCACCCGCATTCAACTAAATAGACAGGTATTTAGTCAGGGGTCACTCGATTCAGGATAAATTATAGATTCATCTGTAACTATTTACGTATTAGGCAGTCAAACTATAGCCGATTTAACTTGTTTGTTTTTAATTAGAGTTATGTAAATCACAACTTTAGTAACTGCCTGCCTACGATACTAAACTGATTTGTGAGCCAAGAAAACAAGCTCGGGATGAGGTTCTTTAGTTTAAACGCATTCATTGACTCTACCATTCATTAACCGGTTCTAATCCCTATTTTATGAAGTATTTCTCCCCTGCTGTGTTTGTGTTTGCTCTGGTTGGTCTGGCCAGCTGTCAATTAGACGTCATTGAGCCTGTGTCGCCCCGCCAGTCTGCCTCGGCCCGGGTGGCCGCATCTGCTTCTGCCGACTATCGGGGCGTTTATGTAGATGGATTTAATGCCATTCTGGGCAACAGCAGTCTGGAAGATTCATTGCTTAACTGGTGCGCCGGTCACAACTTCAATGCCATTAGTCTTTACGATCTGAACACGATTATGGGTGATGAGCGCTATAGCGATCTGGCGCGCTTCATTCAGAAAGCTCGTCTGACGTACGGCATCGGTCAGGTAGCGGCTGTGCGGGGAACGTCCGCCAATTTTACGCAGAATGCCGGTTACGACGCTTCCAGAGGGGATCTGAATGAGCGGTTTACGACCTATAACCTGGAAAATGAATGGTGGAACAATGGTCCCGCCTGCGATTTTTCCTGCTATACGTCTATTCTGCAATCAATGAGCAACAAAGCCCGTAATGCCTCTCCCCGTATTACGTCTGAAGCTTACATTGGCTGGTTTCTGAACCCCTCGGGGCAGGATTTACAACAGGCTAAAACGCTGGTGCGCTGGCTGGATCGAATTCTGGTTCATGATTACCGAACCTATCCTCAGTTCGGATATATGCAGAGCCGGCTGTCCTATCTGGGCAGAGCAGCCCAAAGCCAGAATCGGGTGATAGACGTGATCGTGCTCTTTAGCGCCGAGCCCGAATTCATGCAGGACTATTTCAGCGTATCGGGCCAGAATCACTCATTCGACGAGGCCTATGCCGACATCGTCAATCAATTTAATGCCGCCAGTTTCAACGGTAAGAACAACGTACGGTTGATTGGCTACCAGATTTTTGATTATTCCTTCGCCCGGCAGGCTCGCCCGACTTACATTTCGTTGTTTCAGTAAGGAAGCGATTCATTAGCTATTCCTTCGGTCACTGGCGAAACCGCCAGCGTCCGCCCCGATCAGGCTACGTGAGTAGCGTTTGCAGCCATCGGAGGTTATGGTTGTATGTGCACAAAGCGTCCATCCGGGGTTGACACTGCTGGTCGTTTCTGCAGTACTACGTTTACGGGCGTACAAGAACTACCGGGCCCAGAAACGTCTGCTCCGCTCAACCATTTGGAATCGGATGAGTTGTATTTACGTGAGCCTCTATGAGATAACGAAACGTGATTATAAGCGCAGCGATTATGATTCAGCTGATTGACTTCTCCTCCAACAGGATTCTGGGCTTCCGCTTATCCGCAACGATCACCGAAGACGATATCAGGCCGTGGGCTGCGCTGCTGGACCAGAAAAGTAATCAACATGATAAGCTGCGCGCTTACATTGAGTTTGACGACGTCGGCACCGTAACGCTCAAAGCGGCTTTTGCGGATCTGAAATTTGATCTGACTCACCTGGGTGATTTTGAAAAAGCCGCCCTCGTAGCCGACCAGAGCTGGACAAGCGTACCGACTTCGCTAGGCAACCTGGTGCCCGGTCTGGAAGCCCGGCAGTTTTCGTCGGCCGAAAAAGAGCAGGCCCGCCAGTGGATACAATATTAACCTACCCGGTTTTCCCATGGATACGGCTTTGCACTCGACTACGCGTTCATCCGACATTCCGCCCGGCTGGACCTACAACCCTTCGACCTGGGGAGAGCGGCTACCGCTCGTCGCTGCGGCCGTGGCTGGATTGGGCACGGCTCTGTATTTATCGGCCTATCAGCTGAACTACATAGAGTCGGTCTGGGACCCGTTTTTCGGCTCTGCTTCCAGCGAAATCATCCTGAACTCACCGATTTCCAAGGTTTTGCCCATTCCCGATGCCCTGCTGGGCGCGATCGGGTACTTTCTGGATGCTATCAGCGGCATTATTGGCCGGACAAAGCGCTGGAAGACAATGCCCTGGATTGTTGTTCTGTTTGGGGTTGCGGTGGGACCACTGGGGATTACGAGTTTGTTTCTAGTGGTTGCGCAGCCCGTTATGTTTCACGCCTGGTGTACGTTATGTCTGGTATCGGCGATTATCTCCATCATCATGATCGGCCCCGCAATGGACGAAGTCCTGGCAAGTTTGCAGTACCTGCAGCGGGTAAAACGAAGCGGCCTTTCGGTCTGGAAAGCGTTCTGGGGTAACGAAGAAATTAATGCAAACGTGAACTGACTATGTGGCCCCGGCTGGTAAATCTCTGTATTGGTCTGTGGCTGACGGTATCGCCCGCCGTTCTGCAAATGCCTGAACGACTGGCTGCTCATCAGTATATTCTTGGGCCGGTTATCGCGTCGGTTGCGCTGATCGCCATCAGTGAGTCGATGCGTAATCTGCGTTACGTCAACACGCTCCTGGGAATCTGGCTGCTGATAGCCCCGTGGGTCCTGCCCGGGGCCGACGCGCTCGTGATCATCACCGAAATGATGGCGGGTCTGCTGCTTACCGGGCTTTCGCTTATCAAGGGGACGATGAACGATCGCTTTGGCGGGGGCTGGCGTTCGTTGCTGGCCGACTCGCCGGCGCACGTAGAGGCCGCAAAACCAGCGCCTTAAAAACAGTTCGGCTAAACAACCGGCCGGGCGCTCCGTTGTCCATATAGCGCAGAGATTAATAGCAACGTTATGAAAGAAAAAAAAGTAGTCGTCGTTACGGGTGCATCGGCCGGGCTAGGCCGGGCTATTGTCCGGGAGTTTGCCAGGGAAGGTGCTGATGTTGCTCTGATTGCCCGCGGCATTGACGGTCTGGAAGGAGCTAAACGCGAAGTAGAAGCCTGCGGAGGCCGGGCCTTGATCTGCCAGCTCGATGTAGCCGATGCGGAAGCCATCGAAAAAGCGGCCGATGAAATTGACGCAACGCTCGGGCCAATCGATGTGTGGGTCAACAATGCCATGAACAGCGTTTTTTCGCCGATCAGGGATATGAAAGCCGAGGAGTATAAACGCGTAACGGAAGTTACGTACCTCGGGCAGGTGTACGGGGCATTGGCAGCCCTGAAGCGGATGCAGCCCCGCAACCGGGGGAGTATTGTTTTCGTCGGGTCGGCGCTGGCTTACCGGGGTATTCCACTGCAATCGGCCTACTGTGCAGCCAAGCATGCCATTCAGGGATTTTACGATTCCCTGCGGGCCGAACTACTCCACGACCAGAGTGCCATTAAAACCTGCATGGTGCAGCTGCCCGCCATGAATACAACCCAGTTCGGGTTTGTCCGGAGCAAGCTGCCCAATAAGCCCCGACCCATGGGCACAATCTACCAGCCGGAAGTTGCCGCCCGGGGAATTGTATACGCCAGTAAGCATAATCACCGTGAATATTATATTGGCTGGCCGACCGTTGAAGCCATTGTTGGGAATAAGATTGCTCCTTCGGTTGGTGATCTGGTACTGGCCAGAACGGGTTATAAAGGCCAGATGACCGATGAGCCTGAAGACCCCAACCGGAAAGACAACCTCTGGGAGCCGCTGCCCGGCGATCACGGTGCGCATGGACCGTTTGATTCGAACTCCTGGTCGTTCAGCCCGCAGTTCTGGGCGGCAAAGAATAAGCTGTCACTAACGGCCTTTGCGCTGGCGGTGGTGGCTGGTGCGTTTCTGATCAGAAAATAGCCGGTAATGAAGGAACTCGGCTAAAGGGTTCCTTTTTGCTTTTCTTTCAGTTCGTCCGGCAATTCCAGTTCGTTTACCCTGTACCATTCTACCGGATTTTCTTTCAGGTTATTGATAATCGTCGGCAGTGTTCCGCTCAGTGAGTGTCTGGGGTGCCAGTCGAGCACTTGCCTGGCCTTGTCGATGTTCAGCTCGTAGTGGTCATCGGCGCGGTCAATCATCCAGGGTTTAATAAACGGGTCGCCCACCAGATCCTGCACGGCTGCGCCGACTTTTGCCAGCAGCTTGGGTAGTTCAATAGTTGTCCAGTCGGTGCCGTAGAGTAACTGCCCGGTTGTCTCCTGGATTTCGCCGTAGCTGACGGGCGTTTCTTCGCCGATGTTAAGTATCGTTTCCGGTTCCAGCTGATGCCGCTTCCGGATAGCCAGCTCAATGGCATCGACGGCATCTTCCAGATGGACGAACGAATTGCCCGAAGCCGTGTCGCCCGAGTAAAAATGGCTGGTCAGCGTTCGCTCATAAATTCGCTGAATCTGGTGCACAACCGGCACCGAATGCCCTGTCTCGTTGTAAACACCCGCGATGCGCAGAATAACGGCGGGGATGGAGCCTCGCTGTTCATGGATAACGGTCTCCGTCCTGACTTTGGATTTGGGGTAATCCCAGGCCGGGGCCAGCGGAGCCGTTTCATCGAGCGGATGACCAGGCGTGGTTGGTTTATAGATAAGCATGCTGCTCGAAAAGATAAACTGTTCCACCTCAAAGGATTGCAGCGCTTCCAGCAAATGTTTGGTGCCCTGCACGGTCAGCTTTTCATAAAGAGGGCTGGGCTCGCCCGAAAAATCATAGTAAGCCGCTAGGTGAACCACGGACGCAATCCGGTTGCCGAACTGCTCCCGTACCTGCGCCAGCGACTCGTCAATGCTGGCCCGGCTGGTTATGTCATTATTGATGCAAACCGCTTCTTCGGGTGGATAGGGCGGCCCGGCATGGTCAAAGCCGATCATGGTGTATTCCGAGGCCAGTCTTCGGATCAGACTGCTGCCAATCAGGCCGCTGCTGCCCGTAACGAGGATAATCTCTTTCTGGGGTGAATGGGTAGATTCCGGTTGGTGCTGCTCATTCGCAGGTTGGTGGTTGGGCTGATTGATCATGTTCAGTAGTCCGTTAGTTATTTTACGTAAGTATCCCAGCTGCCGTAGTGCTCAGTGATTTGTCCGCGGGGTATGGCCAGTGCAGCAACGACAAGTCCGGTAAGTACGCAGTTAATGCTCAGACTGCCGGAGGCATTACTCGTAAACCAGATGCCGATTGCTAGGGCTAGCCCCAGCAGAACATTCAGGTAGCGACCAATGCGCAGCACTTCGCCCATGCTGATTACCGAGACAACAACAATCAGCGCTCCGCACAGGTGGTTCAGACTGGCCGCCGGCGTCTGGATAGCCGCCCCAAAAACATAGGGAGAGAAAACCAGCCAGATGCCCAGCAGCATGGATACCGTCAGGGTCCAGGGAAAGCTCATGCCCCAGATAGAGGCCAGAAATACGCTTCCGCTCTGCTGGGGGAATGTTAGCAGCGTAGGGGAGCGTTTGTCCATTTCGCCTTTCTGCATGCGCTGCCGCATGTACTGAACCATGGCAATTACCTCATCGACCTCCAGCGGAATCATGGGCAGCATAATAACCGCGGCCAGTATGCAGAACGTACACCAGTAGCCCACCAGCAGCGGCTGGGAGATAACCAGGAAAATATGCACCAGCCCAAGCGGAATTACCAGAATCCCGAAGAACGTAACCATCCAGGGCATGGTGCGCCAGCGGGCCGAACTCCCCATGAACCCCATCAGAAACTCAAATGTATAGGCAAACGAACCCAGCCCGGCATCGGATACGGGCATGGCATGCGACATCGCTGAGTTCAGAACGTTTACGGTACTTTCGCCAAAAAATGGGTCCCAGGGCTGATCGAGATAACCCAGTTGGAAAGCGGCCAGATACCGGGATACCATCCAGCCAATAAACCCGGCAACAATCATGATCCATCGCTGGGGCCAGCTGGAAGGGTTGTACGTCCAGCCGGGGGGCGTATCCGGCCCCATCTCCATATACATAATCATGTTCGGCATACCGGGAATGAGTATTGTCAGACCGATAACCAGCGTACCAACCAGCGTATCATTGACGTAAGCTGCCGCCGAAGGTGACCACAGAATGAGCGGAGCCATACTGAGCCAGATGCCGACAAAACAGCAAATCCAGACGCTGGCCGGGCGGTTGGGCGTCAACGACCGGTAACCGAAGATGATCAGCACAAGCCCACTGATCAGGTCACTCCATTTCAGGGCCTGCAGACGATCGGGCAGTGACAACCAGACCGGGCGGCCCCCGCTGGGCATGACTGCTCCCCGGGCGTAGTCGAAGGTTAGTGGTGAGAGCATTACCCAGACGCCCAGAATAACAACCAGCCAGTAGACCCACAGCGTCTGCATCTGGTGCATCCGAAGCATGTCCATTCGCTGATGGGGGCTCATCATGTCGTGGTCATGGCCGTCTTGCGGCATGTCCTGCTTCTGGTCACTGTCGTGTCCGTGACCTTTGTCCATCATCGGCCGCGTTACGCCCCGATTACCCATGTCCATGTTCATAAGCCAGCGTCGATCAGTAATACGATGTAGTACCCTTAACTTTATAACTGCCTGATTGGGACGTATGTTGACAAAAAGCGGTATTGAAGAGGCTGAACCGGTTCGATCAGGCCCGGAAAGCAACTTGATCGCCGGAATCGGTGTTCATGATTGACCGGCTTACTGCCGGTTTAAACAGGTATGAAGCTAACAGTTGATTATTTACAACAAACTCTGCGCGGACAGTTCGAGTACAGCCTGCTTCAGGAACTGGCCGAGGTAGGGCAGCTCAGAACGGTTCCGGCGGGCTCTTACCTGATCCGGCCCGGTGAGTTTATCCGCTCGGTACCCATCCTAATCCGGGGAGCCGTCAAAATCATGCGCCCTGATCGGGAAGGCCGTGAAGCCCTGCTTTATTTTCTGGGCGAGCTGGATAGCTGCGCCATGTCCCTGACCTGCTGTCTGGGCAGCCGGCCAAGCGAGATTACAGCCATCGTAGACGAAGAAGCGGAGATGATTGCCATTCCGGTTGAAAAGGTTGATGAGTGGATGTGCCGCTATTCGAGCTGGAAGCAGTTTGTTTTTCAGACTTACCAGAAACGCTTCGATGATCTGCTGGCAACGATTGACGAGGTCATCTTTCACAAGCTGGACGATCGTCTGGTAACTTATCTGCAGAAAAAAGCGCAGAGCTGTCAGTGCCGCGAACTGGCAATTACGCACGAAGAAATTGCTCAGGAGCTGGCCACATCACGTGAGGTAATTTCCCGCTTGCTCAAGCAACTGGAGAAAGACGGTCAGATTAAGCTGATGCGGAACAAAATAGCGATGCTGGCCTAATTTCCTGGGTTTGTAACATTTGTCACGGAACGGCCGGGCAGCTGAGTCGTATTTCGCTTAAAAAAAAGCGACTATGACATCTCTGCAACTGGCGGGATTTGGGGCCTCCATATTTATTGGGGTTAGTCTGGGCCTGCTGGGCGGGGGCGGTAGTATTCTGACCCTGCCGGTGCTGGTTTATCTGCTGGGTATTAATCCCATCGTCTCAACGGTCTATTCGCTGTTTGTCGTCGGAACCACCTCGCTGGTTGGCTCTGTGAATTATATGCGGCAGCAGCAGGTTAATTATAAAGCGGCTATGGTTTTTTCCATTCCGTCGTTTCTGGCCGTTTATCTAACGCGAAACTATCTGCTGCCGGTAATTCCCGATCCTGTATTGGCTACCGATGCCTTTGTGCTGAGCAAGGACGTTGCCATCATGCTTGTATTTTCGGTGGTGATGCTGGCTGCATCGGTGGGTATGATCCGGGAGCAAACCGGGCCAGACAATCCAGCCCAGTCGGCAGTGCCTTTTGATCTGCCACTTATTGCCGGCGACGGTATATTGGTGGGTGTGCTGACAGGTATTGTGGGGGCAGGGGGCGGGTTCCTGATCATACCTGCCCTGGTAATGCTGGTTCGTCTGCCGATGAAAATGGCCGTGGGCACCTCCCTGCTGATCATCGCGGCAAACACGCTGATTGGTTTTTGGAGCGGTACGGCAAACCTGCCGATTGACTGGCCTTTTCTGCTCGGGTTTACCGCGTTTGCGGTGCTCGGAATTTTGCTGGGTACCTACCTGACGCGGTTTATAGCAGGAAATAAACTAAAGAAGGCCTTCGGCTGGTTTGTCCTGATAATGGGCGTGTATATTCTCACCCGAGAGCTGTTTCTGTGAGCTGAGTAGGTGACAAAAGTCACGGAATGTCCCGTAACTGCCCCTTAATTTTGATGATCTTAAACGATTGACTGTTACTCCATCCGGATACTCTATGACTATCGAACAAATTTATACCGGCTGCCTCTCGCAGGGAGCCTACTATATCGAAAGCGAGGGCGAGGTCGCCGTAATCGACCCCCTGCGCGAAGTGTCTTCCTATGTTGAGAAGGCCCGGCGGGACGGGGCTACGATCAAATATGTCTTCGAAACGCATTTCCACGCTGATTTTGTGTCCGGTCATCTCGATCTGTCCCGGCAGACGGGCGCACCGATTGTGTACGGACCCGGTGCCCGGACGGGCTTTGACGCTTATATCGCTCAGGATGGTGAAGAGTTTACGGTAGGGGCGTTAACCATTCGCGCACTTCACACGCCGGGCCATACGCTCGAATCCACCAGTTACCTGCTGCTGGATGCTACCCGTCAGCCGGTTGCCCTGTTCAGTGGCGATACACTCTTTATTGGCGACGTTGGCCGACCCGATCTGGCGCAGAAGTCCGACCTGACCATGGATGATCTGGCCGGGATGCTGTATGATTCGCTGCGGAACAAGATTATGACGCTGCCCGAAACGGTACGGATTTATCCGGCGCACGGGGCGGGGTCGGCCTGCGGGAAGAACATGAGTAAGGAAACCAGCGATACGCTCGCTAATCAGAAACAGGTTAATTATGCTTTACGGGCCGATATGAGCCGCGACGAGTTCATTCGGGAGGTAACCAACGGGCTGGCCAAACCACCCCGCTATTTTCCCGAGAATGTGCGCATGAATCGCGATGGCTACGAAAGCATCGATACGGTTCTGAACCGGGGTGCGCAGCCGCTTGATCCAGAAGCTTTTGAAGCGGCTGCCAACGAAACCGGCGCCGTCCTGCTCGACACCCGCGATGCCCAGACGTTTGCGCAGGGCTTCGTTCCCAATGCCATCAACATTGGCCTGAACGGGCAGTTTGCCCCCTGGGTGGGTGCGCTGATACCCGACTTAACCCAGCCGATCCTGCTCATTACTGACCCCGGCAGGCAGGCCGAAACGCTGGTGCGGCTGGCCCGTGTGGGCTACGATCAGGTAATTGGTTATCTGGCGGGCGGCATGACGGCCTGGGCAGAGGCTGGCTACGAGGTCGATACAATCCCGACGATTTCTGCCGACGAACTGGCCGACCGGATGACCGTCGAAAACCCGACGATTCTGGACGTGCGTAAGCCGGGCGAGTACAGCGCCGAACACGTAGACGGTGCGGTGAGCCTGCCACTCGATACGCTGAACGAAACGATGGCCGAGGTGCCCTCCGAAGGGCCGGTTTACGTTCATTGTGCAGGGGGCTACCGCTCCATGATGGCTGTATCCATCCTCAAAGCGCGGGGTTTTGACAACCTCGTCGATGTGCAGGGCGGTTTTGCGGCAATCCAGAAAACAGGGCGGATCGCCACGACGGATTACGTATGTCCCACAACCCTGCAAAAGCAATAAGCTGGCTGCCGGATGCATTCAGTTTGTTATTCGCCAGAGTGATTTTCTCTACAGATTAGCCGGAAAAGAAGGCGGTCTGGATTTATTTAAACTGCTTATTTTATGTCGTTTCCTGAAATTATCCGTCAGCCCTGGCCCTGGTATGTAGCCGGGCCGCTCATTGGACTGACGGTTCCAGCACTGCTGCTGATTGGTAATAAATCGTTTGGGATCTCCTCATCGCTGCGCCACATCTGCGCGGCCTGTGTACCCGCCAATATTTCCTTTTTTAATTACAACTGGAAAAAAGAAGCCTGGAACCTGTTTTTTGTGGCAGGGATAGCACTGGGCGGTTTTCTGGCCACAACGTTTCTGGCTGACCCCAGTTCGATTCGGGTTGCTCCTGATACCGTAGTGGCTCTCCGGACATTTGGCATTCAGGATTTTTCGGGCCTGATGCCGGCTGATTTATTCGCAGCCGCGAATCTATTTACGCTCAAGGGCCTGTTTTTCTTTGTCATTGGGGGGCTTCTGGTTGGGTTTGGTACCCGGTGGGCAGGGGGCTGTACATCCGGTCACGCGATTATGGGGCTGTCTAATCTACAGTGGCCATCGCTGGTGGCAACCATCAGCTTTATGGCTGGCGGCTTTGCCATGACGCACCTGCTGCTACCCCTGATTTTCAAACTCGTTAATTAATCTGATTGTGCAACAAATTCAATCAACCAATGCGCCGTTACCGAAGCCTCAGCGCGTAAATCCGGCAACGTCCGTTACCACAACCCGTTCTGAAAGTGGGTTTGCTAATTTGAAGTATATGCTGGTGGGCATTGCCTTCGGCATTGTATTCGTCAAGGCCGAAATTATCTCCTGGTTTCGGATTCAGGAAATGTTTCGGTTCGATTCGTTTCATATGTATGGGGTTATTGGAAGCGCCGTGCTGGTCGGAATGATTTCGATTGCGCTCATCCGGCAGTTCAATATTAAAACGTTGCAGGGAGAAACCGTGCGGATTACGCCCAAGGTATTCCATAAAGGCCAAATCTACGGAGGTGTTCTCTTTGGGCTGGGCTGGGCAATTACCGGGGCCTGTCCGGGACCGCTCTTTGCGCAGATTGGCAGTGGCTTTCTGGTTGTTGGTGTTACGTTGCTGAGCGCCATTGCGGGTACGTGGCTATACGGGTTTTCCCGTGCACGACTGCCGCATTAGCGACCGCCCCGTACTGGTGTATGGTGTGTTGAACAAACGTTATGATTCGTTAACCTGACAAGCCTATGGCACTCGTGTTAGAACAAATAGATAGTGAAGGACTAGCGCAGCTGAGTTACCTGGTTGGCGATGACAGTGCCGGGCTGGCGGCCGTTATTGACCCCCGTCGGGATGTGGCCGTTTATCTCGACAAAGCCCAAAAGCTGGGCGTGCGGATTACGGCCATCATCGAAACCCACATCCACGCCGATTTTGTGTCGGGGGCGCAGGAGTTACAAGCCCGAACCGGTGCTGCGATTTACGGAGGCAGGAGCGAGGCCTATCAGTTTGAGTTAAATCAGATGCAGGAAGGCGATGAAATTAGCCTGGGTAATGCAACGCTCCGCGCTCTGCATACGCCGGGACACACGCCCGAACATATTTCGCTGCTGCTCTTCGATAAAAAGCAGGGCGACGAACCGATTGCGGTCTTCACGGGCGATACGTTGTTCAACCAGGATGTAGGGCGCCCCGACCTGCTAGGCGAGGACGTAACCCGACAGCTGGCGAATGATCTTTATCAGTCGCTCTATGAAAAACTCCTGCCACTGGGCGATCGGGTCGAGCTGTATCCGGGGCATGGTGCCGGTTCGGCCTGTGGAAAGTCCATCGGCGACCGGCGCCAAAGCACGCTGGGTAACGAACGTCGGTTCAGTCCCGTGTTTCAACACCATAGCCAGGCAGATTTTGTCCAGTGGCTGCTCCAGGGAATGCCCGAGCCACCCCGTCATTATCCGGTTCTGAAAAAACTGAATGCCGCTGGCGCGCCCCTGAAGGGTCAGCCGCCCGTCATTCCTCCTTTGTCGCCCCAGGCTTTCCGGGAGCGGATGGAACAGGGCGATGCTGTTGTGCTGGACACCCGGTCAATACTGGCGTTTGGGGGCGGGCACATTCCTGGTGCACTCAATATTGCGCTGCTGCCCGAATTTCCAACCTGGGTCGGCTGGATGATCGACCGGGAGCAGCCCATACTCCTGATCGTCGAAAGTGAGCGCGACCTTGCGCTGGCGGGTGAGCACCTGTTCCGGGTGGGCTATGATACCATAGTGGGCTACCTGCACAAAGGCATGACAAGCTGGCAGAATTCAGCCTTACCACTGGAGTCGGCCGGAGAGTGGACTGTGCACACCTTACACCAGCACCTGAACGATCCGGACCTGACGATTCTGGATGTACGCGGTGACGACGAACGCCGGGCCGGTTACGTACCAAACTCACGCCATATCTATGTAGCCCATCTCCGCGAACATCTGGCCGATCTAGACCCCCATCAGACTATCGTGACGTATTGCGGCTCGGGCTTTCGGGCGTCTATTGCCGCCAGTATCCTACAGCAGAACAGCTTTTCAAGAGTCATTAATGTGCCCGGCTCCTGGACCGCCTGGCAGGCCGCCAGGCTACCAATCGAAAAGCCCGCCGATTCATAGTTCATCCTGTTGGAGAAGATTGTTAACCGAACCAGCCGCGCTCATACCCTGAGCGCGGCTGGTTCGGCCTTTTTTGAGCATACAGGTGCTAAAACTACAGGAATGAAGGAATTTAAGCTTGGCTGCAGGACTACAGTTTATACGTAACGGCACCTGCGTTCTAAGATTACCTAGAAAAATATTTGGTACTATTTGGAGATACGACTATAGATTTTTAGTATTGTGTCGTAATAACACGTTCAATGTGTTCAATAGACACGTTTTAACTGGGTTTGCTGTTGTATGACCTTAACTTATCAGCACAATGCCCGCATTCTGGTCGCCCTCGACTGCATCATCTTCGGGTTCGACGGCGAAGCACTGAAGTTACTCCTGATCAAACGGAATTTCGAGCCCGAATGCGGAAAATGGTCGCTGATGGGTGGGTTTCTGAATGAAGATGAAAGCCTGGAGGAAGCGGCCCGGCGGATTCTGTATAACCTGACCGGTTTGCAGAACAACTATCTGGAGCAAATTAAAACGTTTGGTGCGCCGGAGCGGGACCCCGTCGAGCGGACAATCTCGGTCGTCTATTACTCACTGGTCAATATTGCCGACCAGGACATAACGGCTATACAGGCGCACAATGCCTCCTGGATTAGTCTGGACGATAAGCCTAAACTCATTTTCGACCATGATCAGATGGTTGAGGTCGCCCTCCAGCGATTGCGCTACAAAGCGGCCCTGCATCCCATTGGTTTCGAACTGCTGCCCGAAAAATTTACGGTTCCGCAGCTCCAGAAGCTCTACGAAGCCATCTACAACACCCAGCTCGACCGGCGAAATTTCAGCCGTAAAATTATGGGAACCGATCTCCTGCTGAAAACAGGCGAGAAAGACATGACATCGGTCACCAAGAAAGCTCAGCTTTATTCGCTCAATACCGAAAAATACCAGAAATACCTGGACGGCTATTATACGTTCCTGCCGGAACTGGCTGAGCTTTCAGCGGTCTGATTCCAGATATCCCTGGCCGATTCGACACTGCACGCAAATGCCCACCACTGAAAACCGCCCTGTTGGCATGTTCGTGAGACAGGATCTATACTGCTAAAAATCATACAGGTATGAATCATACATACGTCATTGGCGTCGATTTTGGCACCGACTCGGTGCGGGCCCTGCTGGTCAATGCCCGGACGGGCGAAACCGCCGGTACGCACGTGCATGAGTACAGCCGCTGGAAACAGGGTCGGTACTGTAATCCGGCTACGTCCCAGTTTCGGCAGCACCCGCTGGATTACCTCGAAGGGCTGGAAGCGAGCATCAACGGCGCATTAGCCAACGCCCCAGCCGAGGTTCGGCAGCAGGTGGTCGGTATCTCGATCGACACCACCGGTTCGACGCCTGGTCCGGTTGATGAAACGGGTATGCCACTAGCCTTACGTCCTGATTTCGCCGAGAACCCGAACGGCATGTTCATTCTCTGGAAAGACCACACGGCCAACGCCGAAGCCGAAGAAATCAACGATCTTGCGCACCACTGGGATACCGACTATACCAAATACGTCGGGGGTATTTACTCGTCGGAGTGGTTCTGGGCCAAAATTCTGCGAACCCTGCGGGTCGATGCGGCTGTCCGCCAGCACGCTTTTTCGTGGGTTGAACACTGCGACTGGATGTCGGCGGTATTAACCGGCAACACAAACCCCTTGACGCTTCGGCGGTCGCGCTGTGCAGCCGGTCACAAGGCACTCTGGCATAGTGAATTCGAGGGTCTGCCATCCGACGAGTTCCTGACCCGGCTCGACCCACTGCTGGATGGTCTACGGGACCGGCTCTTTACGGATACTTATACCGCTGATCTGCCAATGGGCAAGCTCTCGGCTGAATGGGCCGAAAAACTGGGTTTGCCGACCAGCGTCGTGGTGGGCGTAGGGGCGTTCGATGCCCACATGGGCGCGGTCGGGGCCGAAATTGAACCCTATGCGTTTGTGCGGATTATCGGCACCTCGACCTGCGATATTCTGATGGCTCCGAACGAGGAAATTGGCCACCGGCTCATTCGGGGTATCTGCGGGCAGGTCGATGGCTCCGTTGCACCCGGCATGCTGGGTCTGGAAGCCGGACAATCGGCGTTTGGGGATGTGTATGCCTGGTTTGCCCGGCTCATCACTGGGCCGGTGCGCGAACTGCTGGGTGACGAAGCTGCCGATACGATGGCGCGTCAGCTCATTCCTCATCTGTCGCAGCAGGCTGCTCAGCTACCCGTTACGGAGAACGACCCGATCGCCCTGGACTGGATTAACGGACGCCGGACCCCCGATGCCAATCATACGCTCAAGGCGGCTCTGGCGGGGCTTAGTCTCGGCACCGACGCCGTAACTGTCTTTAAGGCGCTGGTAGAGGCCACCGCTTTCGGCTCGCGTAGCATCGTCGAGCGGTTTGTGCAGGAAGGAGTTCCGATTCGGAAAGTCATTGCCATTGGCGGGGTGGCTAAAAAGTCGCCATTCGTCATGCAGACCCTCGCCGATGTGCTCAACAAACCTATCCAGGTAGCTCAGTCCGATCAGGCGTGTGCGCTGGGTGCGGCCATGTTTGCGGCTGTCGCGGCTGGCGTTCACCCCTCGCTCGAAGCCGCTCAGCAGGCGATGGGGTCGGGCTTCGACGCTGAATATATTCCCAATCCCGAGCAGGTGGCGGTCTACGAAAAGCTTTATCAGAAATACCGCAGGCTCGGCGCCTTTATTGAAAAAGAAACCGTTCGGCCGCATTCGTTAGCCGAAACCCTGTAAGGCGTCTGTGTCAATTCACTATCATTCCTTATTGTCAGCATAATGCGCAATCTGAAGCAATTTGAAATCTGGTTTGTAACGGGCAGTCAGCATCTGTACGGGGAAGAAACCCTCCGTCAGGTCGATGCTCACTCGCAGACCATCGCCCAGTTTTTGACCAAGGCAGCTGCCATGCCTGTGCAGGTCATCTTTAAACCGGTTGTTAAAACGCCGGACGAGATCTACGCAATCTGCCAGGAGGCCAACGTAGCGCCCAACTGCATCGGTATCATTACGTGGATGCACACGTTCTCGCCCGCCAAGATGTGGATTCGGGGACTGACTATTCTTCACAAGCCCCTATTGCACCTGCACACGCAGTTTAACCGCGACATTCCGTGGGGAAATATTGACATGGACTTCATGAACCTTAACCAGTCGGCGCATGGCGATCGGGAGTTCGGGTTTATGATGACGCGTATGCACCAGTCCAGACCGGGTCTGAACCGCAAAGTCGTGGTGGGTTTCTGGCAGGACGAAGCGGTCGTCCAGAACATAGCGGCCTGGGCGCGGGTAGCTGTGGGTGCTCACGAGCTGAAAACGCTGAAAGTGGCCCGCTTCGGCGACAACATGCGGCAGGTAGCCGTAACGGAAGGCAACAAGGTAGCCGCCGAAATGACCTTCGGCATGTCGGTGAATACGTACGGGATTGGCGATCTGGTGGCCGTTATTAATCAGGTAACCGATGCCGACGTGGATCGGCTCGTTACGGAATATGCCGACACCTATACGCTCATGGAGTCGTTGCGGAAAGGTGGAAACCAACACCTGTCCCTGCGCGATGCGGCCCGGATTGAAATCGGGATGCGGGCGTTTTTAGAGGATGGCGGTTTCGGCGCCTTCAGCGACACGTTCGAGGATCTGCACGGCATGAAGCAACTGCCCGGCATTGCTTCGCAGCGGCTGATGGCCGAGGGCTACGGCTTTGGGGGCGAAGGCGACTGGAAAACGGCCGCGATGGTACGTATTCTGAAAGTCATGTCAACCGGACTGCCGGGCGGCAATTCGTTCATGGAAGATTATACGTACCACTTTGATCCGATGAACCCACTCGTGCTCGGCTCGCACATGCTGGAAATTTGCCCCAGTATTGCGGCTGGCAAGCCCTCCTGCGAAGTGCATCCACTGGGTATTGGCGGCAAGGAAGATCCCGTCCGGCTGGTGTTCAACGCGTCGGCGGGTCCGGCCCTGAACGTATCGCTGATCGACCTGGGCCACCGCTTCCGGTTGCTGGTCAACGAAGTAGAAGCCGTCGAGGTAACCGAGGCCCTACCGAAACTGCCCGTTGCCCGCGCGCTTTGGAAACCCATGCCCGACATGGCAACGGGCTGCGCGGCCTGGATTCTGGCCGGTGGCGCGCACCATACTGTCTACAGCCAGAACCTGACCACCGAACACATTGAAGACCTCGCCGACATCTTCGGCGTTGAGTTGGTTGTAATCGACCGGAACACGAACCTACGCCAGTTAAAGAACGAATTGCGCTGGAGCGAAGCGAGCTATCGATAAAAAGCGAAAGAGCGAAAGAATGAATGAGTGACTATGTCTTTCATTCTTTCGCTCTTTATCTCATTTACTCCCTGACCATGAACAAATACATTATATCCCTGCTGCTTGCCCCTCTCTGCCTGACCGCTGTAGCTCAGAACCGGGTAACGATCAATCCCGGCGAAGGCAAGACCATCATTAACCGGCATATCTACGGCCACTTTGCCGAACACCTCGGCCGCTGCATCTACGACGGCTTTTACGTAGGCGAAAACAACACGAAGATTCCCAACAGGAACGGAGTTCGTCTGGACGTAGTGGAAGCGCTCAAAAAGATGAAGATCCCGAACCTGCGCTGGCCGGGAGGCTGCTTCGCCGATACGTACCATTGGAAAGACGGCATTGGGCCCAAGTCCAAACGCCCGACGATCGTGAATACCTGGTGGGGTGGAGTAACGGAAAACAACAGCTTCGGCACGCACGACTTCCTGAACATGTGCGAGCTGCTGGGCACGGAGCCGTATCTGGCTGGAAACGTGGGCAGCGGCACCGTACAGGACCTGACTGAATGGGTGCAGTACGTTAACTTCGAGAAGGACAGCCCGATGTCGAATCTGCGTCAGCAGAACGGCCGCGAAAAGCCCTGGAACGTGCGTTTCTGGGGCGTGGGTAACGAAGCCTGGGGCTGTGGCGGCAACATGAAACCCGATTATTACGCCAACATCTACCGGCAGTACAGTACGTTCATGAATCCGCAGGTCGGCAAGGAGCGCATTTTCCGGATTGCTTCGGGAGCCAGCTCCGACGACTATACCTGGACCGAAACGCTCATGAAGAACATTCCGGTCAACATGCTCGAAGGACTGGCCATGCACCACTATTCGGTCTTTAGCTGGGATGAAGGGAAAAAAGGCTCCGCAACCGACTTCACCGAGAGTGAATACGTCCGCACAATGAAGCAGGCCCTGCGGATGGATGAACTGATCCAGAAGCATTCGGCCATCATGGACAAATACGACCCTCAGAAGAAAGTAGCGCTGGTGGTCGATGAATGGGGCGCGTGGTACAACGTAGAGCCGGGCACGAATCCGGGCTTCCTGTACCAGCAGAATACCATGCGTGACGCCGTGCTGGCAGGTGCGACGCTCAACATCTTCCATAAACATGCCGACCGGGTGCGGATGGCCAATCTGGCGCAGGTCGTCAACGTCCTGCAGGCCGTAATCCTGACCAACGGAGCGAAGATGCTGCTGACGCCGACGTATCACGTACTGGAAATGTACAACGTACACCAGGACGCAACCCTGCTGCCGGTGGACATCAAAACCGATGATTATGAAGTTGGCCAGGAGAAACTGCCCGCCGTATCGGCCTCGGCCTCGCGCGACAAGGCTGGTAAGGTGCATATCTCGCTGGTGAATATCGACGCGGGCAAACCGCAGGTCGTTACTGTTGGGCTGAACGGTCTAAAAGCGTCGAACGTAACGGGGCGTGTACTGGCGTCGGCGAAGGTGCAGGATTATAACACCTTCGACAACCCGAACAAGGTGAAGCCCGTCGCGTTCAACGGGGCTAAACTAAACGGCGACAACCTGACCGTAACGTTGCCGCCTGCATCGGTGGTGGTGCTCGAACTATAAAGAGCGAAAGAGTGAATGAGTGAAATAGCGACCATGTCTTTCACTCTTCGCTCAATCACTCTTTCGCTCAATCACTCTTTCGCTCTTTACCCATGTACAAGACCTTACAGGAAGAATGTTACGAGGCTAATATGCAGCTGCCGAAGCTGGGTCTGGTCCTGTTTACCTTTGGCAATGTCAGCGCCGTCGACCGCAGCCGGGGCGTATTTGCCATCAAGCCCAGTGGCGTGCCCTATGATGCCTTACGGCCCGAGGATATTGTGATCTGCGATTACGACGCGCGGGTGGTGGAGGGAAAAATGCGGCCTTCGTCGGATACGAAAACGCACGCGCTGCTCTACAAAACCTGGGACGACATCGGCGGGATTACCCATACCCACAGCACCTATGCCGTGGCCTGGGCGCAGGCCGGGATGGATATTCCCATTTTCGGGACAACCCATGCCGACCATACCCATCAGGACATTCCCTGCGCGCCCGCCCTGACCGACCCGATGATTCAGGGTGACTACGAACACGAAACCGGCAATCAGATTTTCGACGTGTTCAGCCAGAAAGGGTTGTCGCACCAGGAGGTCGAGATGGTCCTGCTGCAGAACCACGGGCCGTTTACCTGGGGTAAAACCGCTGATAAGTCGGTGTACAACGCGGCTGTGCTGGAAGAAGTCGCCCGCATGGCTTACCTGACGCTGCAGATCAATCCCGATACGCCCCGCATCAAAGACACACTCCGGCTGAAGCACTACGAGCGCAAACACGGCAAAAACGCCTATTACGGACAGGGGTGTTAACGCGACGTCCTAATCTTCTGAACACCTTATCCTAACCTTCTCTATGAAACTTGGGCTCGAAACCATAGACTACGTTATTTTCCTGGTCTACTTCGTTATTGTGGCCACCTACGGCTACTGGGTCTACCGCCACAAAGGCAAGCAGACCGCCGACTCCAAAGACTTTTTTCTTGCCGAAGGATCGCTGACCTGGTGGGCTATTGGCGCGTCGATTATTGCGTCGAATATCTCAGCCGAGCAGTTCATCGGCATGTCGGGGCAGGCGTTTCAACTGGGGCTGGCCATTTCGGTCTATGAACTGGTGGGCGGGTTGTCGCTGGTGATTATCGCAATCTATTTTCTGCCGATGTATATCCGCAACAAGATTTACACCATGCCGCAGTTTCTGGAGATGCGCTACGACAAGCGGCTGGCGACCATTATGGCGGTGTTCTGGCTGTTTCTTTATATTCTGGTCAACCTGACGTCCATCATCTACCTCGGTGCGCTGAGTCTGGAGAAAATGACAGGCTTCGGCTTCATGGCCTGCGCGGTATTCCTGACGGTTTTTGCCGTTTTTATTACCCTCGGCGGCATGAAGGTCATCGGTTATACGGACGTCATTCAGGTGGTGTGCCTGGTTGTGGGTGGTCTGGCCACGACCTACCTGGCGCTCAATCTGCTGTCCGATAAGGTGGGCACCGGCGCGGGGGTTTTTGAGGGGCTGAGCCTGATTCGGCAAAAAGCCGACCATCACATGCACATGGTTTTTGAGAAGGGCGAATACTTTGTTCACGACGGGCGCGGGGGCAAGATGGATGCCTATAACCAGTTGCCGGGCCTGATGATGTTTATTATCGGTGGCCAGTGGATTGTGAATTTTAACTACTTCGGCTGCAATCAGTACATGATTCAGCGAGCGCTGGGTGCCGACCTGC
Source organism: Spirosoma taeanense (assembly GCF_013127955.1). Lineage (NCBI taxonomy): Bacteria > Pseudomonadati > Bacteroidota > Cytophagia > Cytophagales > Cytophagaceae > Spirosoma > Spirosoma taeanense. Next base: position 4,380,384 of record NZ_CP053435.1, on the reverse strand, counting down.
CCACGGCCCGTAACGGCGTTCTGTTCGCGGCTTTCCTGAAGCTGATGATGCCCTTCATCGTGGTGCTGCCCGGTCTGGCGGCTTACGTCCTGTTTCAGGAAAATGCCGACGCGGCCATTGTGCAGGGCATTACGGATAACAACATCGTAAAGCCCGACAACGCTTATCCGGTCCTGCTCAATATTCTGCCGGCGGGTCTGAAAGGATTGTCGTTTGCGGCTCTGACGGCGGCCATTGTCGCTTCGCTGGCCGGGAAAGCCAACTCGATCTCGACAATCTATATGCTCGACATTCATAAGAAATTTATCAACCCCAATCTGAACGAAAAGCAGACCGTCTGGCTGGGCCGGGTTGCCATTGTGGTCTCGTTTATCATAGCCTTAG